>NZ_JAPDBT010000006.1:0-246898 GCF_027705405.1 Aeromonas sp. QDB34
TCAGAAGTGAAACGCGGTAGCGCCGATGGTAGTGTGGCATTCGCCATGCGAGAGTAGGACACTGCCAGGCACCCAATACAAGAAACCCCGCTCATCGAGCGGGGTTTTTTATTGCCAGAAAATCAGCCTTTTCCTCTCTGAACCTCGTTTATCTGATCGCTCAAGGTCATCTTTCCTGACCCCGTTTTCTATATGCTCTGCTTCTTGTCTGGCTGATATTTGTTCATCAATTCAATTGCTGAACAGAAAAAGCACAGAATGTGATGCCTCTACCTTTCTTGTGATGCCCGCTCTGCTTTAATTCGTCTGCCCACGTTCGATGGGCCAAGGAATCACAATAATCTGAGGAATGGACACATGTTCAAAAGAACAGTAACGATGATGCTGGCGGCGGGAACCCTGGTATTAGGCGGTTGCGCATCTCACGGTGGCGCTGAGCAAGCGGCTGCGGACAACAGCGATTTCGGTGGTAAGTCCATCTACCTGCGTGGGGAGATGAACGACTGGATGGCAACCGACGCGAGCAAGGTGGTCAAGGTGGCCGACAAGCTCTACATGGCCAAGGGAACGCTCAAGAAAGAGTGGGCTCCCTACAAGTTCAAGTTCGCCGATTCTGGCTGGAGCTGTGGCACCAACTTCGGCTACAAGAGCCCGAGTGACGGTGTTGCCGTGCTGGGTGGTGAAGCCGTGCCGGTCAACCCCTGCTCCAAGTATGAAGACATGAAGTTCTCTCCGGATGCGGATGGCGTCTATGAGTTCTATCTGAACATGGCGGGCGATACCCCGACCGTGTACGTCAAGAAACCCTGATCTGGACCGGGAAGCACGTTTCCCGGGCGATGAATCGGTCAATGCCCCGGCTCAGCACACTGCTGGCCGGGGCGTTTTTTTAGGATGAGGCAGGCTCTCTTGTTATTAAAAATACTACATATAGTGTTTTTATTTTGTTTGTTCGCTATTGGTTGTGTTTGTTGCTACTGTCGTGACGTTGTTCCATTCACATGAGGTTGATTGAACATGGCTAAATCCAACCCGGTGCAGGAGAGTGAGAGCGCCTCTCGCCTGATCCCGCTGCAGGACACTTCCTTCGAGATCTGGGACAGCAAGTATCGTCTCAAGAGCAAGGATGGCGTCCCCATTGATGGCACGATCGATGAAACCTGCCAGCGGGTCGCCCTTGCCCTGGCTGGCCAGGAGTCGCAGCCAGACGTCTGGTATGAGCCCTTCCTGTGGGCGCTGCGCAACGGTGCCATCCCGGCGGGACGCATCACGTCCAATGCGGGAGCCTTCGAGCACAAGCCGGCGACCTCGACCATCAACTGCACCGTCTCCGGCACCATCGAGGATTCGATGGACGACATTCTCGGCAAGGTGCATGAAGCGGGACTGACCCTGAAAGCCGGTTGTGGCATCGGCTATGACTTTTCAACCCTGCGTCCACGCGGGGCTTTTGTCTCCGGTGCCGGGGCCTATACCTCGGGTCCGCTCTCCTTCATGGATATCTACGACAAGATGTGTTTCACCGTCTCGTCAGCCGGTGGTCGTCGCGGCGCACAGATGGGCACCATGGATATTCGTCACCCCGATGTGGTCGAGTTTATTCAGGCCAAGCGGGAGGATGGCCGTCTGCGTCAGTTCAACCTCTCCCTGCTCATCACCGAAGAGTTCGTCAAGGCGGTAAAAGAGGATGCCCCCTGGCAGCTTATCTTCCCCTACACCGCCAGGGAGGTGGAGCAGGACGGCATAGCGCTGGACGATCCTGCTCAGGTGTTCTGGGCCGACTGGCCCAACAGGGAAGGGGTGGTGTTCAACGAGCTGGGGCAGGTCGCCTGCAAGGTCTACAAGACCCTGCCTGCCCGCAAGCTGTGGAACGTCATCATGACCTCCACCTATGACTATGCGGAGCCCGGTTTCATCCTGATCGACAAGGTCAACCAGATGAACAACAACTGGTTCTGCGAGGAGATCCGCGCCACCAACCCTTGCGGTGAGCAGCCTCTGCCCCCCTATGGTGCCTGCCTGCTGGGGTCGGTCAACCTGACCCGGTTCGTGCGCGACCCTTTCGCCGAACAGGCCGCCTTCGACTGGTCCGCGTTTCGCAAGGTGGTGGCCATCTTCACCCGCATGCTGGACAACGTGGTGGAGATCAACCAGCTACCGCTTGCCAGGCAGCGTGAGGAGATCATCAGCAAACGCCGTCATGGCATGGGCTTCCTCGGCCTCGGCTCGGCCCTCACCATGTTGCGGATAAAATACGGCTCTGCCGCCGCCGTCGCCTTTACCGAGCAGGTATCTCAGGAGCTGGCCATGACCGGCTGGCGCGAGTCCCTGGCCTTGGCGAAGGAGAAGGGCCCGGCCCCCATCATGGAGCAGGAGTTCGAGGTGACCGGCAAGTTGCTGCGGCTGCGTCCCGAGATGGCGGCAGACGGCATCAAGCTCGGTGACAAGGTGAAGGGCAAGGTGCTGCACGCCCGTTACAGCCGCTACATGCAGCAGGTGGTCGAGGTGGATCCCGCCCTGGTTGCCGAGCTGGCCGAGGTGGGGGGGCGTTTCACCCACCACAGCAGCATTGCGCCGACCGGCACCATCTCGCTGTCGCTGGCCAACAACGCCAGCAACGGCATCGAGCCGAGCTTTGCCCACCACTACAGTCGCAACGTCATCAAGCCGGGCAAGAAGAGCAAGGAGAGCGTGGATGTCTACTCCTATGAGCTGCTGGCCTACCGCGAGCTGGTCAATCCGGCTGCCATGCCCTATGCCGAGGATGAGGCGACCCGGTTGCCGGATTACTTCATCACCGCCGACGACATCAGCCCGGCCCAGCACGTGGACATTCAAGCTGCGGCCCAGCGCTGGATCGACTCCTCCATCTCCAAGACAGCCAACGTGCCGACCGACTTTCCGTTTGAGCAGTTCAAGGACATCTACCTCTATGCGTCGGATTCGGGGCTCAAGGGCTGCACCACCTTCCGCTTCAACCCGGCAGCCTTCCAGGGGGTGCTGGTGAAGGAGCAGGATCTGGAGAACACCCTGTACGAGTTCACCCTGGAGGATGGCTCGGTCGTCACGGCGAAAGGGAACGAAGAGATCGAATACGATGGTGAGCTGCACACCGCTGCCAACCTCTATGACGCCTTGAAAGAAGGCTATTACGGTAAATTCTGAGGACGAGCGCATGGTCAAGAAAATCGACAGGAAAATCGTCGCCTACCAGGTGAAAACCCGGGATGAACCGCAGCAACCCCCTGTGCAGGATGACGTGGTTCACATGCACGAGACGGTGTTGCGGCCGGAGCGGTTGATGGGCACCACCTACAAGCTGAAGACGCCGGAGCATGTCTCCGAACACTCGCTGTTCATCACCATCAACGACATCATTCTCAACGAGGGGACGGTGCACGAGACTCGCCGCCCGTTCGAGATCTTCATCAATTCGAAAAGCCTGGAGCACTATCAGTGGATCGTGGCGCTGACCCGCATCATCTCGGCGGTGTTTCGCAAAGGGGGAGACGTCACCTTCCTGGTGGAGGAGCTGCGCTCGGTGTTCGATCCCAAGGGGGGCTACTGGAACAAGGGCAAGTACGTACCCTCGCTTATCGCCGAAATTGGCAACGTGATCGAAACCCATCTCACTGAGATCGGCATGCTCAAGGTGGCTGGGCTGGATGAACACCAGCAGGCGTTCCTGGCCGACAAGCAGGCCGAGCTGCAAGCCCGGCAACAGGCCGACGAGCAGCAGGCCGGCAGCGGCTTCCCACCCGGTGCAGCGCTTTGCTACAAGTGCCACAGCAAGGCGCTGGTGCAGAAGGATGGCTGCATGACCTGCCTCAACTGCGGCGATTCCAAGTGCGGTTGAGTGATTGAGCGCAGACAACAGGCCGGCCTTGGTGCCAGCCTTTTTCATTGCTGCTTTTCTGTTCGAACGCACTGGCAGCACACGCGATTTGTTGCGCGATAGTAAAATCGGGCGTAGCGTTGGGGGTAATAAAACTGTCACGGCCGTGTGGTTTCAATGACATCTGAGATTCACACACGTGGCACCTTCAGTGCCAAGGAGGATGCTTATGGACAACACGGACCGAAAGCTGTTTATCCTGGATACCAACGTTCTGCTTCACGAACCCCTCGCCATCTACTCCTTCAAAGAGCACGACGTGCTCATCCCCATGACGGTGCTGGAAGAGCTCGACAACATCAAGGATCGCCACAAGGACGTCAGCCGCGATGCGCGGGTGGCCATCCGGGCGCTGGAGGATGTATTCCGCGATGCAACGCCGGAACAAATTGCGCAAGGGGTGGCGCTGGCCGGTGAGGCGAGCGGTCACATCTCCATCTTCAGTGACCACCATCTGCCGCAGGATGCCGAGGTGTTCACCGACAAGGAGGCCGACAACCGCATCATCAACGCGGCTCTCTACCTGCAAAAGCACGAGTTGAAACGTCAGGTGGTGCTGGTCACCAAAGACATCAACATGCGGCTCAAGGCGAAGGGCGCCGGGCTTGCCCACGTCGAGGATTACCGCAGCGACCAGCTGATCGACGACATCCGCCTGCTGGCCAAGGGCTTCCAGGTGGTGCCCGGCAGCTTCTGGGAGCGGGTCGGCGAGTGCGACAGCGAGACCCATGGCCGCGATACCGTTCACGTCATCGATGCCAACCTGCTGGAGGGCATTCACGTCAACCAGTACCTGATCGATGAAGAGAACTTCTTCGCCGCCCGGGTGCTCAGCCACGACAGCCAGAAGATCCGCATCAAGGATCTGGGGCGCGAACGGCTGATGTCCCGCAAGGCGTGGGGGGTTCATCCCAAGAACGTCTATCAGGGGATGGCGCTCGATGCACTGCTCGATCCGCACATCGACCTGGTGATCCTGACCGGCCCGGCGGGCTGCGGCAAAACCCTGCTGGCCATGGCCGCCGCGCTGGAGCTGGTGATCGAGAAGGGGATCTACGAGAAGGTGATCGTCACCCGAAATACCCCGGAAATTGCCGAGAGCATTGGCTTCCTGCCTGGCACCGAAGAAGAGAAAATGATGCCCTGGCTGGCAGCGGTGACCGACACCCTGGAGGTGCTGCACAAGCAGGACGAGAACATGAGCGGGTCCCTCAGCTACATCATGGAGAAGGCCAACATCCAGTTCAAATCGGTCAACTTCATGCGTGGGCGCAGCATCCAGAACACCTTCGTGCTGCTGGACGAGTGCCAGAACCTGACCGCGTCCCAGATCAAGACCATCATCACCCGCTGCGGCGAGGGCACCAAGATCGTCTGCTCTGGCAACCTGGCCCAGATTGACTCCAACTACCTGAGCCCGGTGACCTCGGGGCTGACCTATATCGTCGAGCGTTTCAAAGACTTCGATGGCAGTGCCAACATCTTCCTGAACGGGGTGGTGCGTAGCAAGCTCGCCTCCTTCGCCGAGGAAAACCTCTGATTTGACTGTCTATCTTCATATGAAAAAGGGAAGCCACTTGGCTTCCCTTTTTTGATACCGCCACCAGTTCAGTGTTCTTGGGTCATTGTCCAAGATAGCGCAGCAGCCCGGGGTGGTCGCTGTTGTGCAGGATGTCCGGCGTACCCTGCAGGGCGATGTGCCCCTCGTCGACGAACAACACCTGATCGGCGCAATCAGCTGGGCATCCTCCGGCATGACAGGGGGATACCATCAGTTTTTAGCCATCTACTATGGCGCTAGCGCGCGGCCAAGGTAGCGCAGCAGCCCGGGGTGATCGCTGTTGTGCAGGATGTCCGGGGTACCCTGCAGGGCGATGCGCCCCTCGTCGACGAACAGCACCTGGTCGGCGATGAGCTGGGCATCTTCCGGGTTGTGAGACACCATCAGCACGGTAATGCCCTGTTCGCAGGCGAGCCTCGCCACCTCCGCCAGCATCTCCCGGCGCAGGGCGGGATCGAGTGCCGAGAAAGGCTCATCCAGCAGCAGCAAGGGTTTGCCACGCACCAGGGCACGCGCCAGCCCGACCCGCTGTTGCTGGCCGCCAGAGAGCTGTTCCGGCAGCCGGGTGAGCATCTCGCCAAGGCCGACCCGGCTCGCGGCATCCTTCACCTGAGCCCGTTGGGCCGCGTTCAGGCGCAGACCGGGGTGCAGGCCGATAGCGATGTTGTCGAACACCGACAGATGCAGGAACAGGTTGTGATCCTGAAACAGGGTGGTGACCGGTCGCGCGGCCGGGCCCAGCGGCAGCAGATCCTCGCCATCGAAGTCGAGGGTGCCGGACTCTACCGGCACGAAACCGGCGATCATGCCGAGCAGGGTCGACTTGCCAGCACCGCTTGGGCCGATCAGCGCAGTGATCTCCCCCTTGGGCAGGGTGGCGCTGAAGCTGACGCGCCAGTCCGGGTAGCTGGTGACCAGCTGATCAATATTCAGCATCTTCTCTTCTCCAAGGGGCTGTTCGACCGGCCGGAGCGGGCGAATAAACGGTTGGGGCGTGCGTTTCAATGTTCGGCATGCTTGCCTCCCAGGCCACGTTCAATCAGCCAGAACAGCGAGAAACAGAGGATCAGCAGCAGCAGGGCGGTGGCGGCCGCCTCGGTCAGCCGGTAGCTGCCGAGCTGCTGATAGAGCAGCCAGGGCAGGGTAGTGAGCTCCTGGCTGCCGAACATGGCGATGGCGCCGAGATCTCCCAGCGACAGGATCATCGAGAGCGCGGCCGCCTGGGCCAGCGGGCGGCGCAGCAGGGGCCACTCCACCAGTCGCAGGCGATGCAGTCCGCGTACCCCCAGGCTGTCGGCCAGCCGGTCGTACTGGCGCACCACCAGCTGCATGGGGGCGGAGAGGGTGCGCAGCACATAGGGCAGCGCCATCAGGGCATTGACCAGCACCACCAGCCAGGGACCGAGGGCGAACACGTCAGCGAACGGCATGAACAGGATGAACAGGCCGGTGGAGAGCACCACCGCCGGGATCATCAGGATCACCGAGCCGCTGGCCTCCCACATGGCGGCGGCCCGCCGCTTGCGATCCCGCACGCGCAGGTGACGGCTGGTGAGCAGCAGCGCGCTGCCGAGCAGAGTGGCCAGGCTGCCTGCCGCCAGCGCGATCAGCAGCGACTGGCCGCTGGCCAGCCACAACTTGCTTGAGGTCAGCGCGCCCGGCAGGCCGGGGTTGAGGCCGGCTACCACGATCGCCAGCAAGGGGGGCAGGAACACGGCCAGCCCGATCCCGAGGGCGAGGACGTCCACCAGACCGGTTCCCGGCTGATGGCGGTCCGGGCGCAGACAGGGACGCCGGGCGCTGATCCGGCTGGTCGGGCTGCTCTGCAGCTTGTGTTGCAGCATCAGCAGACCCGCGGTGAGGATCAGTTGCACCAGCGCCAGCCCGCCGGCGGTGGCGAGATCGAAGTCAAAGCGCAGCGCTTGATAGACGGCCACCTCCAGGGTGGTGGATTTGGGGCCGCCCCCGAGCGCCAGCACTGTGGTGAAGCTGGTGAAGCAGAGCATGAAGATGAGGCTGGCCAGACCTGGCAGCTGGGCCCGGATCAGCGGCCACTCCAGCAGCCGGAAGATGTGGGAGGAGCGCATGCCGAGTTGGCTGGCGAGGCGCCAGGAGGACTCGGGGATGCCCTCTAGGCTCTGCAGCAACAAGCGCGCCGCCAGCGGCATGTTGAAGAAGATGTGGGCCAGCAGGATACCGAACAGACCATAAAGATAATTGCCAGGGGCGAGCCCCAGCCCGTGCAGCAGCTGTGGCAACCAACCCTGTTTGCCGTGTACCGCGACGATGCCGAAGATGGCGATGATGACCGGCAATACCAGCGAAAGGCCGAACAGCTTGATGAGCAGGGTGCGACCCGGAAAGCGGCGCCGCGCCAGGGCGCGGGCCACCGGAATGGCCAGCCCCAGGCTCAGCAGGGTGGAGAGCAGCGCCTGCCAGAGGCTGAAGCCCAGCACGTGGCGCAGGTAGGGGTCGGCCAGCAGGGTACGGGGCGCCAGCGCCCCGGCCTGCCACAACAGGGCCGCCAGCGGCCCCAAGGAGAGCAGCAGGATGATCAGGGTGGCAGCACTGCCCGGCAGCCACCAGAGGGGACGAGCCTGCGCTCTGGCGAAGATACTGCTCACTGGGTGACGGCTTGCAGCCACTCGCGGATCCAGTTCTTGCGATTGGCGGCCACCTCGTCGCTGCTGAAGGCAAGCGGCTTGGCTACGGTGATCATCTGCTCGAAGCCCTTGGGCAGCGGCGTGTCGATCACCGGATACATCCAGTTGCCGGTGGCCATCTCGTTCTGGAAGGCGGGGCTTGTCATGAACTGCAGGAACTTATCCGCCAGCTTGCCCTGGGTGGCGCTGCTGAGCTTGGCGGCCACTTCCACCTGGCGGTAATGACCCTCCTCAAACGCCGCAGCCTGATACTGCGGCTTGTTTTCGGCAATCAGGTGATAGGCCGGGGAGCTGGTGTAGGAGAGCACCATGTCCGCCTCGCCGTCGAGGAACATGCCGTAGGCCTCGGACCAGCCCTTGGTGACGGTGACCGTCTTCTTGGCCAGCTGTGCCCAGGCGGCTGGTGTCTCATCCCCGTAGACCGACTTCATCCACAGCATCAGCCCCTGACCCGGGGTGGAGGTGCGCGGATCCTGATAGATCACCTTGAGGTCCGGGCGCGCTACCAGCTCTTTGAGGCTCTTGGGCGGGTTCTTGAGCTTGCTCTGGTCGTAGACGAAGGCGAAGTAGCCGTAGTCGTAGGGGACGAAAGTATCGTCCTGCCAGCCGCCCGGCACCTTGACTCCGTCCAGCTTGCTGCCGTGGGGGGCAAACAGGCCGCTCTGTTTGGCTTCGCTGACGAGTGCATCGTCCAGCCCCAGCACCAGATCTGCCTTGCTGTGTTTGCCTTCCAGCCGCAGCCGGTTGAGGATCGCCACGCCATCTTCAAGCGGCACCAGTTTGAGGGTGCAGCCGCACTCCTTCTCGAAGGCCTGCTTGATCTTGGGACCGGGTCCCCATTCGGCGGTGAAGGAGTTGTAGGTGTAGACGGTGAGGGTCTCGGCCGCGAAGGCCTGGGCACTGAGCAGGCTGGTGGCGACCAGCAGCAGGGTTTTCATGAGTGGCACTCCCTTAGCAATGAGGTGCCAGCGGATGAGGGCGCAAAAAATGAGCGCCATGCCTCAAATTCCTCCGCCAGCATTATCTGGATCAGGTTCACGGGTATAATCTCAGCGGTAAACCGCACCCCGTTTGAGAAACGAACCGCATTGTATTAACGTTCTTGGGGGGAGGCCAGCACAATTGTTCCTGCGGGCCAGCGAGACGGCGTCAGACAACAGAGGATGTTCGCGTGATCACCAGCACCAAGGAAAGGCGCGCCTTCCAGCGCATGATAATCAATGCCCCCGTCACCATCTTTCAGCAACAGCAGGTACTGGAAGGGGTCTGCCGGGATCTCAGTGCCAACGGCATGGGGATCGCCGTCGCCGAGCATCAGCTCGATGTGAGCCAACCCATTCGGGTGAGCCTGGCCACCAACAACAACCTGCTGCCTCCCTTCGAGGCGCAGGCCCGCATCATCCGGGTGCTGGAAGAAGAGGATGGGCTGCTGCTGGCCATCGAGTTCCAGGCCCTCGCCTGACCGGCCGTCACACCCTTCGTCATGCATCGACCAGCCCCGCGCTGGTCGATTTCATTCTGGCGTGCTCCCTCATGTTTACGACAGCTCCGACGAGCAGCGCTACTTGTCCGCGCGAACCGGCTGCACGCTCAGCTGCTGGCTGTCGATGAGGGTCTTGCTGGTGGGGGCCAGCTGGCCCATTGCCAGCTGGGCCGGGCCGGTGGGCTCCATCAGCAGATAGGTTTCCCCTTCCCGGTTCAGGGTGGCCTCACCCGGCTTGGCTGGCAGCGCCACTCCCAGCAGGGCATGACCCGGCACGAACACCATGGCCTGTTTCAACTCGGGAAAGAGCTGGGCCAGCATGGCGGCCATCAGGGTCACCTTGCTGTCACAGTCGCCCTGGTTCTGCTCCAGCACCTGGCGCGGGGTTAAAAAGCCCTTCCCCTGGCGCCCCGACTGGCTGTCGAGCAGCTGATAGGGGATGGATTGCACGAAGTCGAGCATATGGGCCACCGTCTTCAGGCGGGCTTCGGTCTCGGTGCTGCCCTGCTGCTTGAGCTGCTCGGCCAGCGGCGCCAGTTCGCTGCGGCTCTCCAGCGCGATACGCACATGGTCCTGCTTGATGGCGGCGGCGCCGTCGGGGGCGGTGAAGGGCTGGAAATAGTGCTGCTTGAGCCACTCGGACTCCAGCTTGTCCCGTTGCTGGGTGAGCCAGCCCATGGCCTTGTTGACCTGCTCCGGCTGGCGTCCCTTGATCTTGAGCTCCATCTGGGGGCGAGAGAGGGAGAGCTGCACGGTAGGGAATTCGGCCATCCCCTGTTGTAGCAGGCTCTGCAGCACGTCTTCCTGCATGCGGGCCGGCCGATAGGCGATGAGTGGCGGCAGCTTTCCCGCTTCCAGCCGATAGGTGAGCTGCTGCGCCTTGCCGTCCTTGTCCTGCCAGCCGACGTTGAGCTGCCCGCCGCTGCTGTTGAAATAGGTCTGCGCAGCGCAGACCGGCAGCGCCAGCCAGAGGCCGCAGAGCAGGGGGAGGGCGATCGTCATCTTCATTCAGGTGTCCCGTCGGGCATGCATGGCCTCACAATAAAACAGGGAGCCGCGGCTCCCTGTTGATTCTACTCGTTTTATGACACCTGATGGGTCAAATCCATCTCGGCTGCTTCGCCTCGAAGGCGCTGATGGCGGCCTCGTGTTGCAGGGTCAGGCCGATGGCGTCCAGCCCGTTGAGCAGGCAGTAGCGGCGGAACTCGTCGATCTCGAAACCGAAACGGAGGCTACCTGCGCGTACCTGATTGGCCTCCAGGTCCACTTCGATCTCGATGCCCGGCTGGGTGGCAACCAGCTGGAACAGGGCCTCGACCTCCTCCTCCTTCAGGCGCACCGGCACCATGCCGTTGTTGATGGCGTTGCCGTAGAAGATGTCGGCAAAGCTCGGGGCAATGATGGTCTTGAAGCCGTAGTCGGCCAGCGCCCAGGGGGCGTGCTCGCGGCTCGAGCCGCAGCCGAAGTTCTCGCGGGCCAGCAGAATGCTGGCACCGGCGAACTGCGGCTGATTGAGCACGAACTCGGGGTTGGGCTGCTGACCGGCATCGTCCAGGAAGCGCCAGTCGTGGAACAGGTGCTTGCCAAAACCGATGCGGTTGACCTTCTGCAGAAACTGCTTGGGAATGATGGCGTCGGTGTCGACGTTGGCGCTGTCGAGGGGGACGACGATCCCTTTATGCTGTTTGAATCCTGTCATCACTCTTTCCTCTTACAATGCGCGAATGTCGGCGAAGTGGCCGGTGACGGCTGCTGCAGCAGCCATGGCCGGGCTCACCAGATGGGTGCGGCCGGCGCGGCCCTGACGCCCTTCGAAGTTGCGGTTGCTGGTGGAGGCGCAGCGCTCCCCCGGTTGCAGCCGGTCGTTGTTCATGGCCAGACACATGGAGCAGCCGGGCAGGCGCCACTCAAAGCCAGCCTCGATGAAGATCTTGTCCAGCCCCTCGGCCTCGGCCTGGGCCTTCACCTGTTCGGAGCCCGGCACCACCAGAGCCTGCACCCCGGCGGCGACCTTGCGACCGCGGGCGATGGCGGCAGCCGCGCGCAGATCCTCGATGCGGCTGTTGGTGCATGAACCGATGAACACCTTGTCGATGGCGACGTCGGAGAGCTTCTGGCCCGGTTGCAGGTCCATGTAGGCGAGCGCCTTGCGGGCGGATTGCTGCTCCATCAGGTCGCTGAAGGATTCCGGTGCCGGAATCGGCTCATTGACGGCGATCACCTGACCCGGGTTGGTGCCCCAGGTGACCTGCGGGGCGATGTCGGCGGCGTCGAGCACTACTTCGGCATCAAACCTGGCATCGGCGTCGCTCTTGAGGCTCTGCCAGTAGGTGATGGCCTGTTCCAGCGCCTCGCCCTTGGGTGCGAACTCCTTGCCACGGATGTAGTCGATGGTGGTCTGGTCGGGGGCGATCATGCCGGCCTTGGCGCCGAGCTCGATGGCCATGTTGCACACCGTCATGCGCCCTTCCATAGTGAGCCCTTCGATGGCCTCGCCGGCGAATTCCACCACATAGCCAGTACCGCCGGCATGGCCAACCTTGCCGATAATGGCCAGCACCACGTCTTTGGCGCTGATGCCTGCGGCCAGCTTGCCGTTGACCGAAATGCGCATGGTCTTGGCGCGGCCCTGTTTCAGGGTCTGGGTGGCCATCACATGTTCCACTTCGGAGGTGCCGATGCCGAACGCCAGCGAGCCGAACGCGCCGTGGGTGGCGGTGTGGGAATCGCCGCAGACGATGGTGGTACCGGGCAGGGTGATGCCGAGCTCGGGGCCCATCACGTGGACTATGCCCTGGTATTGGTGGTTCAGGTCATACAGACGGACCCCGAACTCCTTGCAGTTGACGGCCAGCGTTTCCATCTGGATGCGGGCCATCTCGCCGGAGGCGGCGATGTCCTTGGTGGTGGTGGAGACGTTGTGATCCATGGTGGCCCAGGTCAGGTCCGGGCGGCGCAGCTGGCGGTTCATGGCGCGCAGGCCGTCGAATGCCTGCGGGCTGGTCACTTCATGCACCAGGTGGCGGTCGATGTAGATGAGGGGCGTTTCTCCTTCCACTTCCCGGACCACGTGGGCGTCGAATACTTTCTGATAGAGGGTCTTGGCCATTGCTCGGTTTCCTTGTTATCGATGCCGTGGGGTCAGATGCGCGCGGCGATCTGGCTGCCCATCTCGGCCGTGCTCTGCACCGGGTGACGGGCGCTGGCCTGATGCAGGTCGGCGGTGAAGTAACCCTCGGCCAGGGTCTGGGCTACGGCCTGCTCGATGGCCTGGGCGGCGGCTTCCTGGCCCAGGCTGTAGCGCAGCATCAGGGCGGCGGAGAGGATCTGGGCAATGGGGTTCGCAATCCCCTTGCCGGCGATATCCGGGGCCGAGCCACCGGCCGGCTCGAACAGACCGAAGCCCGACTCGTTGAGGCTGGCGGAGGGGAGCAGCCCCATGGAGCCGGTGATCATGGCGCACTCGTCGGAGAGGATGTCACCGAACAGGTTGGAGCAGAGCAGCACGTCGAACTGGGACGGATCCTTGATGAGCTGCATGGTGGCGTTGTCGATGTACATGTGATTCAGCGCCACGTCCGGATAGGACTTGGCGACTTCGGTCACTACCTCGCGCCACAGAATGGAGGAGGCGAGCACGTTGGCCTTGTCGATGGAGGTGACCTTGGCCTTGCGCACGCGGGCGGACTCGAAGGCTATCTTGGCGATGCGCTCGATCTCGAAGCGATGGTATACCTCGGTGTCGAATGCCTTCTCGGTGGGGCCTTCCCCTTCACGCCCCTTGGGCTGGCCGAAGTAGATGCCGCCGGTCAGCTCGCGCACGCAGGCGATGTCAAAACCGCGATCCGAGATGTCGGCACGCAGCGGCGAGAACTGCTCGAGGCCGGTGTAGATGCGGGCCGGACGCAGGTTGCAGAACAGCTTGAAGTGGGCGCGCAGGGGCAGCAGGGCGCCGCGTTCCGGCTGATCGTTGGGGGGCAGGTGCTCCCACTTGGGGCCGCCCACCGAGCCGAACAGCACGGCGTCGGCCGCCTCGCAGCCTGCAATGGTGCTCTGGGGCAGCGGGGTGCCGTGGTTGTCGATGGCGATGCCGCCCACGTCATGGCGCTCGTAGTCGAGGGCGAAGCCGAATTTGGCCTGCACCTTTTCCAGCACCTTGACGGCCTCGGCCATCACTTCCGGGCCAATGCCGTCACCCGGCAATACTGCGATCCGATAACTGCTCATACTCACACGCTCTCCGTATTGATCTTGTCTGTTTTTGCGACGTTGCGTTCCATCTGTTCGGCCACCTGATCGGCGCGCCAGATGCTGTTGATCACGTGGATCAACGCCTGGGCGGAAGACTCTATGATGTCGGTGGCCAGGCCCATGCCATGGAATTTGCGGCCCTTGTACTGTGCGACTATGTCGACCTGGCCGAGGGCGTTCTTGCCTTCCCCCTTGCCCTTGAGTTCGTACTTGTCGATGCTGATTTCGTAGCCGGTGATGCGGTTGATGCACTGGTAGACAGCGTCCACCGGGCCGTTGCCGGTGGCGGCTTCGCTGACGATCTCCTGGCCCACCTTCAATTTCACCGAGGCGGTGGCCATCACCGAGCTGCCGCTCTGCACGCCGAGGTACTCCAGCTTGAAGTGTTCCGGCTCTTCGTGGATCTGGCTGAAGAAGGCGAGCGCCTCCAGATCGTAATCGAACACCTGCCCCTTCTTGTCGGCCAGGGTGAGGAACTTGCCGTAGAGATCGTCGAGGTCGTAACTGCTCTCGGCGTAGCCCATGGACTCCATCCGGTGCTTGATGACGTGGCGGCCGGAGCGGGAAGTCATGTTGAGGTTGTTCTGGGTGAGGCCGATGCTCTCTGGGGTGATGATTTCGTAGGTGTTTTTCGCCTTGAGCACACCGTCCTGATGGATGCCGGAGCTGTGGGAGAAGGCGTTGGCCCCGACGATGGCCTTGTTGGGCTGCACCGGCATGTTGCAGAGCTGGCTGACCAGGGCGCTGGTGCGATGAATTTCGCTGTGGCGGATGTTGGTGTGCACCCCGAGCAGATCGGCGCGGGTCTTCAGGATCATCGCTACCTCTTCCAGCGAGCAGTTGCCGGCCCGCTCGCCGATACCGTTGATGGTGCACTCGATCTGGCGGGCCCCCATCTGCACGGCGCCGATGGAGTTGGCCACCGAGAGGCCCAGATCGTCGTGGCAGTGTACCGAGATGATGGCCTGATCGATGTTGGGTACCCGGTTGAACAGGGTCTGGATGATGCCGGAGAACTCGGTCGGTACCGTGTAGCCGACGGTATCCGGAATATTGATGGTGCGGGCACCGGCCTTGATGGCGGCCTCCACCATGCGGCACAGGTTGTCTATCGGGGTGCGGCCCGCATCCTCGCAGGAGAACTCCACGTCGTCTGTGTAGCGGCGGGCATGCTTGATGGCGTTGACCCCCATCTCCAGCACGTCTTCGAAGCTCTTCTTCAGCTTGCTCTCGACGTGGATGGAGGAGGTGGAGATGAAGGTGTGGATGCGAAACGCTTCGGCGACCCGCAAGGCTTCGCCGGCGGCGTCGATGTCCTTGGGCAGGGCTCGGGCGAGGGCACAGACCCGGCTCAGTTTGATATGGCGGGCGATGGTCTGCACCGATTGAAAGTCGCCGGGGGAGGAGACCGGGAACCCCACCTCCATGACGTCGACACCGAGCCGCTCCAGCGCCTGGGCGATCTGCAGCTTCTCCTTGACCGTCAAGCTGGCCGCCAGAGCCTGCTCACCATCGCGCAGGGTGGTGTCGAATATGATGACCCGATCTGACATGTGACTTCCCTCTTCCTAAGTTCGGTGACGTGCATCCTGCGTTGGCATAAAAAAACCCGTGCAGGGTGCACGGGTTTTTGTAAATTCCGGCTATGCCTGAGCCCGGCTACAAGGATCCCGCGCGACTGGTCGCGATTAGGGAGATTAGTAGTAGCGGAGCGGCAATACGCATGATGAATCAATCCTTCCAGTCGATAACGCTTTTACCAATATCGAGATTTTTATGCTGTGTCAACCGCGCAGACCCGGTTCATTTCGCTGGTTTATTTAATCGGATTGTAAAGGAGTGCAAATTTACTTGTCCCATATTCGGCCCTTGCACGATTATCTGGTCATTCCTGCTGTACTCGATCATCTGTGCAATCAGATCGACTTGTCAGTTTTTGCTGAATTATCCGAGGTATTAAATGGAAAAACGTAGACCTGGTCGTCCGGTCGGACGTTCTGACATTCGTGACAAGTTGCTCTCTGCCGCCCGTGAGCGTTTTCTCAACACCCCCTACAGCAAGGTGACGACCCGTGAGATCGCCGAGCTGGCCGGCTCCAATCTGGCGATGATCCACTACTACTTCGGCAGCAAAGAGGGTCTCTACAAGGCGGTGCTGGGCGATGTGGCCGAGCCGCTGGACCAAGCCTGGCACGATGAGGCCGGCAACCGCAGCCTCAACGACCTGCTCAACACCTACTATCAGGTGATGGCACCCAACAGCGAGCTGACCTCCGCCATCTCCAGCGCATTATCGACCGAGAAAAGCCCAGGTCGGGATTTTGTGCTGAACCGTCTGCTGGAACGCCAGCTGCCCCAGTTCGATGCCTTGCTGGAGTCCATGAAGAACAACGGCGAACTGGGTGACAACCTGGATCCCGAGATGCTGAAGATCTCCTTCCTCAGCATGATGTGGCAGCCGTTCGTGATGAAGGATCTCTACGAGCAGGTGTTCGGCCTGACCGTGGATGAACACTTCATGGCCCGCCTGGCGGATCACAACTGCCGTCTGATGGAAAACGGTCTGCGCGGCACCCTGAACTGATCATTTGCCACCTAAGACAGCAAAAAGGGCCATTCGGCCCTTTTTTCATAAATCTGTTATCCCACGTTCAACCAAGTGTCACCCCGTCGCCCTAGTCTGCCCTAAGACTTCAGGGAAGGAGGGGTTATGAACAAGATCCAGCAATGGGACCTGCAGGTGTGCCGTATCTGCCTGCTGCACGCCTATAACCGGCAGCAAGCCAGGGTGAGTCGCCTTGTCTCCCGCACCGGTGACGGCCCGCTCTACGCCGTGCTGGCGGCCCTGCTCTGGTGGCAGGGGGAGGCCGAGCGCGAGCTGGTGAAGCTGGCGCTGCTCGCCTTCGCCTTCGAGCTGCCGCTCTACCTGCTGCTGAAGAACCTGCTCAAGCGCCAGCGCCCGGTGGGGCTGCCGGTCTTCATCACCCCTTCCGATCGCTACAGCCTGCCCTCCGGCCACACCGCCGCCGCCTTCCTGATGGCAACCGTGCTGGCCGCAAGCTTCCCGCTCTGGGCCCCCTTGCTGTTTGTCTGGGCCGCGCTGGTGGGGGCGTCCCGTCTGCTGCTCGGGGTGCACTATCTGAGCGATCTGGTGGCCGGCGCCCTGCTCGGCGGTGGCTGCGCCCTGCTGGCGCTCGGCTGGGGCCAATGATGAGGATCCTGTTCGGGGTACAGGGCACCGGCAACGGTCACATCAGCCGCAGTCGTACCCTGGCGCGGGCGCTGCGAGCCCGTGGTCTGGAGGTGGACTATCTGTTCAGCGGCCGCCCCGCGGAAAGTTACTTCGAGATGGCCGAATTCGGCGATTATCGTGCCTTTCCCGGTATCACCTTCGTCAGCCACGAGGGGGCCATTTCGGGCTGGCGAACCCTCAAGGGGCTCTCGCCGCTGCGTTTCTGGCGTGACATGCGGGCGCTCGATTGCCGCGACTACGACCTCGTCATCAGTGATTTCGAGCCGATCAGTGCCCACGCCGCCCGTCGCTGGGGCAAGCCGAGTCTCACCATCAGCCACCAGGCGAGTTTCGACTGGCCCATTCCACGCTGGGGGGAGAGCGGCTTCAACCGTCAGCTGATGCGCCACTTCGCGCCGGTGCGCCAGGCGCTTGGGTTGCACTGGTTCCACTTCGGCCAGCCCTTGCTGCCACCCATCATAGACGCCATTCCGTCTGCGCCCGACAATCAGCAGATCCTGGTCTACCTGCCGTTTGAGCAGACCGAGGCGATCGCAGCGCTGCTGTCGCGCTTCAACCAGCAGCGCTTCGTCTGCTTTCATCCGGCCATTCGCAGCGCCAGTCAGTGGCGCAACATAGCGTTTGAGCCGCAGGCGAGGGAGGGGTTCAAGCAGATGCTGGCCGGCTGTCGCGGGGTCATCACCAACGGTGGCTTCGAGCTCGCCTCGGAGGCGCTCTCCCTTGGCAAGAAGCTGCTGGTCAAGCCGCTGGGGGGTCAGTTCGAGCAGCTGACCAACAGCAAGACCCTGGAGCTGATGGGGCTGGCCCGTCTGATGGATGCGCTCGATGCCAACGCGGTGCGGGCCTGGCTGGATGCTGCCGCCCCTGGCCAGATTATCTACCCCGATGTGGCCAGCGAGCTGGCAGGCTGGCTGGCGGACGGAGCGCAGGAGAGCGTGCCGGCGCTCTCCCGCCGGCTGTGGGCTCGTACCTTGTTCCCGGAAGAGGTGTGCGATCGGCTGAGCGAACTGGAGGGGGGCAGCCCGCTAAACAGCAGTTGGTTATCGCAAGTGAGCGCCTTTGACTAGACTGAGAGGGATCCCACCAAGGAGAGGACGGACACCATGCGCTTTACCAATGAAAACGGCGACACCATGAATCTGGCGGACAATCTCACCCTGCACGAACTGCTGGACATGGGGGTCAGTATCTCGGTCTGCGAGGAGACGGATCCGGATCAGCAGATCTGGCTGGCGGAGCCCGAAGAGGATCACTGATCCCCTGCCAGGCTTGCGGGCCCACCCTGGCGGTGGGCTTATTTTTTTCCATTCAGGGCCGCCGTGGCAGCATGATCCGCTGGTCATTCCCCCAACTTCCCCGCATTGTCCCCACCCTTTTTCTCAAGTCACTGAATGTTAATAGCTGTTTGAAATTTATGACTGTTCTGGTCAGACAAAGCCGTGGACAAGCGTTCACAAGCGGGTTAAGTTGGTTTTTCACCCGCTTTTTGGGTGAATGATGGAAAAAACCTATTTTTCTACTATCGACAGCGCCGAACTCGCCGGGTCCGTATTCAGACAACAACAATGCACGGACCGGCGGTGCCGGGAAGCAGCGGACTGCCGATAGCTTTCGCTTAACGGAGCAAAGCCTGGAGGGCTTTATCATGGAGATGTTATCAGGCGCCCAGATGGTGGTTAGAGCGCTGGAAGATCAGGGAGTTGAGCACGTTTTCGGCTACCCTGGTGGCTCAGTGCTCGACATCTATGACGCTCTCTTTGAAAACGGCAAGATGGAGCATGTCCTGGTGCGGCACGAACAGGCCGCGGTGCACATGGCGGACGGTTACGCCCGCTCCACCGGCAAGGTGGGCACTGTGCTGGTGACCTCGGGTCCCGGCGCCACCAACTGCATTACGGGGATCGCGACCGCCTACATGGACTCCATCCCCCTGGTGATCCTGTCCGGCCAGGTGCCGACCAGCATGATCGGGGAGGATGCATTCCAGGAGACCGACATGATCGGCATCTCCCGCCCGGTGGTGAAGCACAGCTTCCTGTGCAAGAAGGCCAGCGACATTCCCGATGCCATCAAGAAGGCCTACTACATTGCTGCCAGCGGCCGCCCGGGGCCGGTGGTGGTGGATCTGCCCAAAGACGTGCAGAACCCGAAAGAGAAGTTTCCCTATCAGTATCCCGAGACGGTTTCCTTGCGCTCCTACAATCCGACCAAGTCGGGCCACAAGGGGCAGATCAAGCGGGCCGCCAAGCTGCTGGTGGAGGCCGAGCGCCCGGTGATGTACGTCGGCGGCGGCGCCATCAATGCCAATGCGGATCACCTGGTGACCAAGCTGGCGGAGCTGTTGAACCTGCCGGTGACTACCACCCTGATGGGGTTGGGGGCTTTCTCCGGCACCCATCCGCAATTCATCGGCATGCTGGGGATGCACGGCACCTTCGAAGCGAACAAGACCATGCACAACGCGGATCTGATCTTCGCCGTGGGTGCCCGCTTCGATGACCGCGTGACCAACAACGTGGCCAAGTTCTGCCCCAATGCCACCATAGTCCACATCGACATCGATCCCACCTCCATCTCCAAGACGGTGCAGGCCCACGTGCCCATCGTCGGTTCGGTGGAAACCGTGCTCGAGCAGATGCTGGAAGTGATCCGCGAGTGTGGTTTCGACAACGACAAGCAGGTACTGGCGGACTGGTGGAGCCAGATCGGCCAGTGGCGCTCGCGCAACTGCCTGGCCTACGAGACCCACCCCACCCTGATCAAGCCGCAGCAGGTGATCGAGACCCTCTACAAGGTGACCAAGGGGGAGGCGTTCGTGGCCTCCGACGTGGGCCAGCACCAGATGTTTGCCGCGCTCTACTACCCGTTTGCCAAGCCACGCCAGTGGATCAACTCAGGGGGCCTGGGCACCATGGGGTTCGGCATTCCGGCCGCCATGGGCGCCCAGTTTGCCAACCCGGATGCGGTGGTCTGCTGCGTGACCGGCGACGGTTCGGTGCAGATGAACATTCAGGAGCTCTCCACCTGCATGCAGTACGGGGTGCCCATCAAGATCATCTCCATCAACAACCGGGCGCTGGGCATGGTCAAGCAGTGGCAGAAGATGTTCTACGGTGGTCGCCACAGCCACTCCTACATGGAGTCGCTGCCGGACTTCGTCAAACTGGCGGAAGCCTACGGCCACGTCGGCATCGCGGTGAGCGATCCGGCCGAGCTGGAGAGCGCCATGGAGAAGGCCTTCGCCATGAAGGATCGGCTGGTGTTCATGGACATCTCGGTCGACCCAGATGAGCACGTTTATCCGATGCAGATAAAGTTCGGTGCCATGGACGAGATGTGGTTGAGCAAGACGGAGAGAACCTGATGAGACATATAATTTCCGTTCTGCTGGAGAACGAATCCGGCGCCCTGAGCCGGGTGGTGGGCCTTTTCTCCCAGCGCGGCTACAACATCGAGACCCTGACGGTGGCCCCCACCGAGGATCCCACCCTGTCGCGCATGACCATCGTCACCATGGGTGACGAGCGGGTGCTGGAGCAGATCCAGAAGCAGTTGCACAAGCTGGTGGACGTGCTCAAGGTATGCGACTTGAGCGAGGGTGAGCACATCGAGCGGGAGATCGCGCTGGTCAAGGCGCGCGCCGCCGGTGGTGGTCGTGACGAGCTGAAACGGCTGGCGGATATCTTCCGCGGTCAGATCGTCGACGTCACCCCCGAGCTCTACACGGTGCAGCTGGTGGGTACCAGCGACAAGCTGGACGCCTTCATCAAGACGGCCGCCCAGACCAACGAGATCATCGAAGTGGTGCGCTCCGGTGTCTGCGGTATCTCCCGTGCCGACAAGGCGCTGCGCCCCTGAGTAGGTGGCTGGCGGGTTTGTTGTCCAAAGGGGCTCTTCGGAGCCCCTTTTTCATGGACGCAAGGCGTGGCCGAGTCTGTCATTTTCTTTCAAATGATCGGTAAACTATCCACAAAAGCTGTGGAAAAGTCTGTAGATTAGCGGTGGGTCTGACGTTAGTGTGCTGATCTTAAAGAAGTATTTGGATCTGATCTCGGCTGGGGCGCAATTGTGCAATCGACTCTGGCGGGTGTGAGCGTTTGCTTATCCCGCCGCCCTTGCCGGGCTGGCCTCTGAACGAGAATGCGGGATCCGAACTGGATCCTGATTTGATCTCGCGGATCAACATCTGCCCGTCAGCCATAAAAAAACCCGCCTTGCGGCGGGTTTTTCAACAGGGATAAGCTCGGACGATTACTCGGCCTGGGCTGCCTGGATACCGGTCAGGGCGATGGTGTAGACGATGTCGTCCACCAGGGCGCCACGGGACAGGTCGTTGACCGGCTTGCGCATGCCTTGCAGCATCGGGCCGATGGAGACCAGATCCGCGGAGCGCTGTACCGCCTTGTAGGTGGTGTTGCCGGTGTTCAGGTCCGGGAACACGAACACGGTGGCTTTACCTGCAACCGGTGAGTTCGGGGCCTTGGACTTGGCCACGTTCTCCATGATGGCCGCATCGTACTGCAGCGGGCCGTCGATGATGAGGTCGGGGCGCTTGGCCTTGGCCAGCTCGGTGGCTTCACGCACTTTCTCTACATCGGCGCCGGCGCCGGAAGTGCCGGTGGAGTAGGAGATCATGGCGACGCGTGGCTCGATGCCGAAGGCGGCAGCGGAGTCGGCGGACTGGATGGCGATCTCGGCCAGCTGCTCGGCAGTGGGATCCGGGTTGATCGCGCAGTCACCGTAGACCAGTACCTGGTCCGGCAGCAGCATGAAGAAGATGGAGGAGATCAGGGAAGAGCCCGGAGCGGTCTTGATGATCTGCATCGGCGGACGGATGGTGTTGGCAGTGGTGTGCACCGCGCCGGATACCAGGCCGTCAACTTCATTGCGCTCCAGCATCATGGTACCCAGTACCACGTTGTCTTCCAGCTGCTCGCGGGCAACCACTTCGGTCATGCCCTTGTTCTTGCGCAGCTCGACCAGACGGGCCACATAGCGCTCGCGCACGGCAACCGGATCGATGATCTCGACGCGGTCGGTCAGTACCACGCCCTGCTGTTCGGCAACGCGACGGATTTCTTCCGGGTTGCCCAGCAGGACCGGACGGGCGATGCCACGCTCGGCACAGATGGCGGCAGCCTTGATGGTCCGCGGCTCTTCCCCTTCCGGCAGCACGACACGCTTGTTGGCCTGACGGGCCAGTTCGGTCAGCTGGTAGCGGAAAGCCGGCGGGCTCAGACGACGGGAGCGGGTGGACTTGGCGGAGAGAGACTCGATCCAGTGCTTGTCGATGTGGCCGGCCACATAGTCCTGCACCAGCTCGATCCGTTCGCGGTCATCTTCCGGAATGTCGACGTTGAAGTTCTGCAGGCTGACGGCAGTCTGCCAGGTGTTGGTGCCGGTGATCATGATCGGCAGACCGGTGGCCATGGCCTGTTGGCACAGCGCCATCACCTGTGGTTCCGGGTGGTAGTTGCCGGTCAGCAGCAGGGCACCCAGCTTGACGCCGTTCATGGCGGACAGGCAGGCGGAGACGATGACGTCGGAGCGGTCGCCGGAAGTCACCAGCAGGCTGCCCGGACGGAAGTGCTCGATCATGTTGTGGATGGAGCGGGCACAGAAGGTCACAGTCTGCAGGCGACGGCTGTCCAGCTCACCTTTGTGCAGGATCTTGGCGGCCAGGTGCTTGGCGAGGTCCTTGGCGCGCGGGGCGATCAGCTGGGTATTCCAGGGGATGCAGCCGAGGATGCGCAGCGGGCTCTTGCCGAATACCTGCAGCACTTCCAGGTTATGGGCGGCATCGGAGGTGTGGTGGTGGGCCTCGAACATCTCGGTCAGGTCGGGGCGGGTCACGCCATGCTCGTCAACCGGAGCGCCAACCTTGTTGATGACGCAACCAACGATACGGGGGTTGTTGACGCCACCGAAGTTGGAGCAGGCCAGCTCGATACGCTCTTTCAGCTTCTGGCTGGAGTCGTTGCCCGGATGGGTCACGAACACCATGTCGGCGTCCAGCGCCTTGGCGACGTCGTAGTTCAGCTTATTGGCAAACGGCTGCTTGTCGGTCGGCACCATGCCTTCGATGACCAGCACTTCGGCACCGCTGGCCTTCACGTGCTCTTCGAAGCGGGCCACGATCTCTTCCAGCAGGATGTCGGTGTTGCTGGAGGTGATCATGTTCTCGGCGTAGGAGAGGGCGAACGGCTCGGGCGGGTTGATGTTGGCAGCGGCGCGGATCACGGCGGTGGAGCGCTCGGTACCGGTTTCACCCGGACGCGGCTGGGCGACCGGTTTGAAGAAGCTGACATTGACACCGTGACGTTCCATGGCGCGAACAACGCCAAGGCTCACGGAGGTTACGCCGACACCAGTGCCGACCGGGATAAGCATAATAGTGCGTGCCACTTTATACCCCTTGTTCATTTTTGGGATCAGGAAAAGGCCGCCCTTGGGCGGCCTTGCTCTACAGCGAAATTATGCGCCAACCAGTTCCAGCGCGTCGTGGGCGATGACCCACTCTTCATTGGTCGGGATAACCAGGGCTTTGGTGGAACCAGCCTTGGTGATCTCGCCACCCTTGCCGAAACGAGCCTTCAGGTTGGCGTCGTGATCGACGTCGAAGCCCAGCAGACCCAGCTTGTTCAGGGTGATTTCACGGATCGGGGCGGAGTTTTCACCGATACCACCGGTGAAGACCACGGCGTCCAGACGACCGTCCATGGCGGCGGCGTAGGCGCCGATGTACTTGGCCAGGCGATAGCAGTAAACGTCCATGGCACGCTTGGCTTCTTCTTTGCTGTCGTAGTTGTCTTCAACGAAACGGCAGTCGGAAGTCACTTCGGTCAGACCCTGCAGGCCGGACTCTTTGGTCAGCATGGTGTTGATGTCGGCCACGCTCATGCCCAGTTTGTCGTGCAGGAAGAAGATGATGGCCGGATCGATATCACCGGAACGGGTACCCATCACCAGGCCTTCCAGCGGGGTCAGGCCCATGGAGGTGTCGACGGATTTGCCGTTCTTGATGGCGCAGACGGAACCGCCGTTGCCCAGGTGGCAGTTGATGATGTTCAGCTCTTCCACCGGCTTGTTCAGCTGCTTGGCGGCTTCCAGGCTGATGTAGTAGTGGCTGGTGCCGTGGGCGCCGTAGCGACGGATGCCGTTCTCTTTGTAGAGCTTGTACGGCAGGGCGTACAGGAAGGCTTCTTCCGGCATGCTCTGGTGGAACGCGGTGTCGAACACGGCAACGTTCTTCTCGGCCAGCGCCGGGAACACGCGACGGGCTTCACGGATACCGATCAGGTGAGCCGGGTTGTGCAGCGGCGCGTACGGTACGGCGGCTTCGATGCCGGCGATGACGTCGTCGCAGATGCGCACGGAGGAGGTGAAGCGCTCACCGCCGTGTACCACACGGTGGCCGATGGCGATCAGGTTCTTGGACAGCTCCGGGTTGAGCGGCAGGATCTTGTTGACGATGTAGTCCAGCGCTTCCTGGTGAGCGGCACCGGCGCCCAGATCGGCACTGCCTTTCTCACCGTTCAGTTTCCACTTGATGCGGGCGTCGTCGAGGTTGAAGCACTCGGCCAGGCCGGACAGCAGGTCATCACCGGTGGTTGCGTCAATGACAGCAAACTTCAGGGACGAGCTGCCACAGTTAAGAACAAGAACCAGCTTACTCATGAATAAATCCTATCGCAGATTGGGTTGTGTAGGAGGATGCGTTGGACGAGCCGTGTCCAAAAACTTTCAACTTATCCTTATAGGGTTGGCAATCTGTTGCTTGCCCCTTGTATAGTGATACAAGACCCGAAATCCAGACGTCCCTGACAGCGTAACGGCAGGCCGTTGGCGCAAAAATTGGGCGTACAAAGGATAACCCGATTGTTGAAAAATAACAAAGTCATCCTCAACCTTTGTTATTGCGCATCAAATATTGTCGTGGTTTTGCCGTTAATACGTTCAAAAAGAGCTCGGAGGTAGCATGAGCATGAACATTTTTGGAACTAAGTTACAGCAAGGCCGTCATTATATGACCCTTTGGCCCCGCCGTCCCGAGCTTAATTCCATGTTCCCGGAGAATCGGGTGATCAAGGCCACCGAGTTCGCCCTCAAGGTCATCCCGGCGCTGGCGGTGCTCAGCGTCATGCTGCAGTTCCAGTTCGGTGAGCTGCACTACTGGCCTTCCGTCATGACCTCGGTGCTGTTTCTGCTCAGCCTGCCGCTGCAGGGCTACTACTGGCTCGGCCAGCGCGCCGATACCAGGTTGCCGCCCTCCCTTGCCAGCTGGTATCGCGAGATCAACGGCAAGATGAACGAGCAGGGCGGTCGTCGCCAACTGGTGGCTCAGCCCAGATACGAAGAGCTGGCCGATACCCTCAACGCCGCCTTCAAGCAGCTGGACAAATCCTTCCTCTACGAGTGAGGCCTGTGGCCCATGACTCGGACCAAGGCGCCTCGCGGCGCCTTTTTCATGCCTATCAGGCTGCCAGGACCTTGCGGATCTCCTGGATGGAGAGCTTGTACTGACGCGGGCACTGGCGCCAGACCGCCAGCATGCGCTGGTACTTGTCGCGCATGGCGATGTCGCTGGAGAGTTCGTCGCACGGGCACTTGAGCTCGGGGAAGCGCTTGTCCACTTCCAGCAGGAAGCAGACGTAGTCGGCCAGCTCCCGCTCCTGGCTGCGGCTGTAGCCGTTGAACTCCAGCCGGCTGGCATTGATTTCGCCCTGATCGGCCGCTTCCAAGTTGCCCCAGGAGATGGCCAGCGCGTGGTGCAGTTCCAGGGTGTCGATCACCTCCTGGCAGGTGGCCAGATCCAGATGGCCGAAACTCTTCTCCAGTTCGAGGATCTGCAGGCAGTAGCCGCGCTCGATGATGGTGCTGGCCCGTTGGTAAAACGCCGCCTTCTCCGGATTGAGTTTGGCCAGAATCTCGTACTGGTTGCTCAGGATCAGACGTTCGGTGTGGCTCATGTTCATGGGCTTTTCTCACTGGAAAATGAAACTGGGGCCACGTTAACCCATATATAAGATGAATTTTTTGATCTGGCAGGGGAGGTTGGCGAGATAGCGGGGCGGGAAATCAACGTCGGCCCCGGCTGGTTAATTAAATGTAACGGCTGGCGGCTTGCTTTCTGGCTCGCTGGCGCAACAATAAGGGCGTCATTTGGCCTGTGCCGAAAGACCCGTCACCAAGGCATCCCATCGTGGATGCAAGCCGGCGCCTTCATGACAAATGAGAACGTCGCCGCCAGTCACTTGCCTGGCAGGCGATCCGAAGGACCGGGCATCGAGCCTCCTGCCCGCAACGCGAGGCAGGCAACGACATACGAATAAAAAAAGGGCCTGCACTTGCAGGCCCTTTCCATATCGGCAGTACCGGTATCTGGGGTTCAGCCCTTGAGCAGGTCGAGCACCACCTGATGGTGATCGCTGGTCTTGAACTTGTCGAAGCGATGGCTAATCTTGCCCTCTTCGTCGATGAGGAAGCTCAGCCGGTGGATACCGTCATACTCCTTGCCCATGAACTTCTTCGGGCCCCAGACGCCAAACGCATCGGCCACCGCATGATCTTCATCGGCCAGCAGGCGGAAGTTCAGGCTGTCGCGCTCCTCGAATTTTTTCAGCCGCTTGGCCGGATCCGGGCTGATGCCGAGCACCACCACATTGAGGGCGGCCAGCTCGGTGTTGACGTCGCGCAGGCCGCAGGCCTGGGTGGTGCAGCCCGGGGTCATCGCCTTGGGATAGAAGTAGACGAGCACTTTCTTGCCGCGCAGGTCGGCAAAGCGTACCTGGTTGCCGTCCTGGTCGGACAGGGAAAAATCGGGGGCCAGGCTGCCAGCGGATAAAGGTTGCATGGGATCTCCTTGGATGAGCCGTCAGGCGTGTTTGTGATTGACGAGGAATTCGAACGATTCTGCGCCCAGTTCACGACAGAATCCGGCGAAGGCTGTCTGCGAGCCGGCCGCTTCTCCCTGCTTGGCCAGATTGAGCTGAAAGCTGGCCTTGAGCAGGTTGAACGGCTGCTGTTCCAGGGTGATGGTCTGCATGGCCTGGATGTCCCAGCCGTGATCGCTGAAGAACTGGGTGCACTGGCTTACGATGCCCGGCTGGTCCCGGATCAGGATCTCGGCGTTGGCGCTGATGTCGTATTGCAGCGACTGGTGGCGTTCGGTGCGCTTCATCATGGTGATGAGGTCCCACTCCTGGCTGCGCAGGGGCAGGCTAATCTCGAGTTGCATCAGGCTGTTCCAGTCACCGGACAGCAGCATGATGAAGGTGAATTCATTGCCGAAGATGCCAAGACGGCTGTCGACAATGTTGCAGCCACACCCACTGACGTGGCGGGTGACCTCATTGACGATGCCAGGCCTGTCCGTGCCGATGGCCGTTACGACCAGGTAATGAGTCATAAATCTTCTCTCGTCCATTAGCGGGTTGCGAATGTGGATGCAGTGGCATAGCCCGAACGGGCTGGCCATGGGCCACTGCCAGCGATCCTGCATGGCAACCTTGTTGAGAATCTCGTTGCAACGAGCACGGTATCGGGGTGTCACGACCAAAGTCCGGCGTGTTCCACCGCGGCTCGCGCAGTGCGGTTTTTGCCGGATGGTAACACGGCTTGCCCCTGGCCTCCCTTGTTTTTCCAAGGGGGCAGCTTTACCATAACGCCCCTGAAAATCGGGAGAAATATCCATGTTGCGCGGTAGTATTGTTGCCCTCGTTACCCCCATGCTGGCTTCAGGTGAAGTCGATTGGGCCAGTCTGGCCACTCTGGTCGACTATCATGTCAGCGCCGGGACCAGCGCCATCGTGGCGGTCGGGACCACGGGGGAATCGGTGACCCTGAGCGAACAGGAGCACATCGCCGTCGTGGAGAAAACCGTGGCGTTGGCCGCCGGACGCATTCCGGTCATCGCCGGCTGCGGCTCCAACAATACCGCCCATGCCATCGACCTGGCCAAGCGCTTCGCCGAAACCGGCGTGGTGGCGGGTCTCTCGGTCACCCCCTATTACAACAAACCCACCCAGGAAGGCCTCTATCGTCACTATTGTGCGATCGCCGAGGCTAGTGGTCTGCCCCAAATTCTTTATAATGTGCCCGGTCGTACCGGTTGCGATCTCAAACCGGAGACGGTAGCCCGACTGGCCAAGGTGCCCGGTATCATAGGCCTGAAAGAGGCAACCGGGGATCTGAGCCGTACGCCGCTGCTGCGCGAGCTGTGCGGCGCACAATTCGCGCTTTATAGTGGCGATGATGCCAGTGGATGTGATTTCATGCTGCAAGGCGGGGACGGAGTCATTTCGGTCACCACCAATATTGCAGCGGCCCAGATGGCCGACATGTGTCGTGCTGCGCTGGCCGGTGATGCCGGACGAGCGCACGACATCAACAATCGATTGATGCCGTTGCATCAGACTCTGTTCTGCGAACCGAGTCCTATCCCGGTGAAGTGGGCCTGTGCCCAGCTGGGATTGATTGCGACGGCCACCTTGCGTCTGCCGCTCACCGACCTCACCCCCGAGGGCGAACAGGCGATGGCGCGAGCACTGACGACTGCGGAGTTGATGGCGAGTGTTTAAAGCAAATGGAAAGGGAAATGCAGTGCGCCTGGTGCTGAGTGTGGCGACCGTTGCCGTGCTGGCAGCCTGTAGCTCACCCCAGGAACGCAAGATGGCCAACCGTGGTTTCGAGTACGAGGATGCCCGCCTTGAAGGCCGTGCGTTTCTGGTGCCGGCCGGGTTGAATACCCCCACCTTTAACAGCAGTTTCGACATTCCGGCCCTGCCCGAAAGCAGCCGTGACGGTGCGCTGGGTGCCAAGGTTGACGTGCGTCCACCCGCCCAGCTGCTGACCGTGGTACCGGGCAGCCAGGTGGTGGCCAATGCTGGCGAACCTACCATGGCCTTCTACGCCCTCAGCACCTCCCAGAGTGTGGAGCGCGATACCTGGGCCTTCCTGATGAACTTCCTCGCCCAGTACAAGGTCACCACCGAGAAGCTGGACCAGCAGGCTGGCGTGCTGCAGACCGGCTGGTTTGACAACACCAAGGCGCTCGACGGCTGGAGTGAAGAGGACGATGACTTCGTCATTCGCCAGCGCTACCAGTTCACCCTGCGCAACGATCCTCAGCGCCACGCCGTCAACATGTCGGTACGGGTGCTGGATCATGAAGAGACCGTCGATGGCGAGACCAGCAAGGAGCTGACCCCGGCGGATGCCCAGCGCTACGCGACCCGGGCCCTCAACCAGTTCTCGCTCTACTACGACAAGCAGCTCAAGTCCCGCGAACAGCACAAGGCCAACGACGGCATGGGGCTGGAACTGGGTCTGGACAACAACGAGCTGAGCGCCTGGATCGTCGATGGTTCGTTTGATCAGGTGTGGCGCCGTCTCAATCAGGTGCTGCCGGCCTACGGTTTCACCATCAAGGATACCCAGCAGTCGCTGGGCTGGATCGACGTGGAGTACGACGAGCCGGGCAGCGAATTCTGGAAGGCCAAGGGCAGCGAGCCGTTCAAGCTGGACGAAGACAAGTATCGCTTCCAGCTTGGCGAGATGGCGGGGGGCAAGACCTCCATCACCCTGTTTGACAAGGACAAGAAGCCCGTGTCGTCCGGTGTCATCTCCCAGATGTACATCAGTCTGTCCGAGGCATTCGCCAAGGGTCTGGCTGACCAAGCTGCAAAAACAGAATAGAAACAGGGGCCTTGTGCCCCTGTTTTGTTATGTAAACCCCCCACAAACAGGAAGTGTTACTTACCATGAGTCTTGCAGATCAAGTATTGGCGGTGAACGACGATTTGCCGATCCGTACCGATAAACCCGTCCATTCCGGCAAGGTGCGCAGCGTCTACTGGCTGACCGCCGCAGACAGTGCCCGCCTCATCCGCGAGAAGGGTTACGACGTGCCGGCAGATGCGCCGCTCGCCATCATGGTGATCAGTGACCGGATCTCGGCCTTCGACTGCATCTGGCAGGGCGTGGACGGGCTCAACGGCGTGCCGGGCAAAGGGGCTGCGCTCAACGCCATCTCCAGCCACTGGTTCAAGCTGTTCAAGGAGAAGGGGCTGGCCGACAGCCATATCCTGGACATCCCCCATCCCTTCGTCTGGATCGTGCAAAAAGCCCGCCCCGTGATGATCGAGGCGATTGCCCGCCAGTACATCACCGGCTCCATGTGGCGTGCCTACAAGGATGGCGAGCGTGAGTTCTGCGGCATCACCCTGCCGGAAGGGCTGAAGAAGGATCAGAAGCTGCCCGAGATCCTCATCACCCCCTCCACCAAGGGTGTGCTGACCGGGCTGGACGGCGTGCCGGAAGCCGACGACGTCAACGTCTCCCGTGCCGACATCGAACGCCACTACCGGGGCTTCAACTTCAGCAAGCCGGCCGACATCGACCGCTACGAAGTGCTGCTCAAGGAAGGCTTCAACGTCATCAGTGACGCGCTGGCCGAGCTGGATCAGATCTTCGTCGACACCAAGTTCGAGTTTGGCTACGTCAATGATGCCGCCGGCAATGAGAAGCTGATCTACATGGATGAAGTGGGTACCCCCGACAGCTCCCGCATCTGGGATGGCGCCGCCCTGCGCGACGGCCAGATCGTCGAGAAGTCGAAAGAGGGCTTCCGCCAGTGGCTGCTCAATCACTTTCCGGATCCGGACATCCTGCTCAACAAGCACCGCATGCCTGAGCGCTTCGCCCTGGCCCGCGACAACAAGTTGCCGACCGAAGTGATGATGGACATCTCCAACACCTATGTGGGGATTGCCGAGAAGATCATCGGTCAGCCGCTGGTACGCAGCGCCAATCCGAAGCAGGAGATCATCGAAGTGCTGCGCGCGCAGTACGGGCTGATCGACTGAGGCACACCGCCTTTTTTGTTGCCGTAAAAACAAACGTTTGCCATCAGCCAACTGCAAGTCGGCATGCTGGCTGCTATGGAACGGGCCCCATCACGGGGCCCGTTTTTGTTGCCGTGCCGGCTGGGTGGCAGCAGGGCGGCAATCAGCCGTTGACCCTGAACACCTGGCCGGTCTGCACCCCCAGCACCGACTTCTGGTAGGCCTGCGCCACCCTGGCGGCGGGCACGGGGACGAAGCCCGGGAAGAAGCTGGCGTATTTATCCATCGACTCCGTCAGCACGGTCGGACTCACCACATTGATGCGCAGACCCCGCGGCAGCTCGCAGGCCGCCGCCTTGACGAAGTGATCGATGGCGCCGTTGATGGTGGTCGCGCTCGCCCCCCAGTTGATGGGCTCCTCGCTCAGGATGCCGCTGATCAGGGTGATGGAGCCCTTGTCGTTCAGGTGGGGGATGGCGGCCCGGGTCAGGTTGATCTGGCCCATCAGCTTGCTCTCCAGTCCCACCTGCCACTGCTCGTCGGTCATCTCGGTGAGGGCGTTGAAGGCCACGCTGCCACTGGCCACCACCAGCGCATCGAACTGGCCCAGCTTGGCGAACAGCGCCTTGATGGAGGCGGGATCGCGCATGTCGACCGTGGCGTCCCCCTGGCTGTGACCGACCCGGATCACCTGGTGGTCTTTGGCAAGCAACTCGCTGACGGCGGAGCCGACGGTGCCGGAGGCACCCACAATCACAATCTTCATCTGTTTCACTCCTGGTTGGGATGTGTTGATTTTAGCGCGATGAAAAGGGAGAAAAAGCGCGTAAAATAAACGCATTGTTTCCATATTGGAGCTAATTAATGGATATCTCCCACCTGGCCAGCTTTTACGAGGTGGTGCAAAAGGGCAGTTTCTCGGCCGCGGCCGACAGCCTGGGGGTGAGCAAGGGGATGCTGAGCCGTCACGTCAGCGCACTGGAATCGACTCTCAATGCCCAGTTGCTGCAGCGTACCACTCGCCGACTCAGCCTCACCGAGGCGGGCCGGACCCTCTATCAGCAGGCCGGCGAGATCTTCGCGCTGGCGCGCCAGGCGGAGCAGGATATCCAGGCCCTGACCGAGGAGGATGGCGGCCGGCTGCGCTTCACCTGCCCGGTCAGTACCGGCGATCGCATGGTGAACGATCTGCTGGCCCGCTTTGCCGAGCTCTGCCCCGGCGTTCAGGTCGAACTGAACTTCACCAACGCCATGATCGACATGAGCCAGGGGGAGCACGACATCGCCCTGCGCGCCATGAGCAGCATTCCCGACAACCTGGTGGCCCTGCCGCTCGGCAGGCTCAAGGATGTGGTGGTGGCAAGCCCCGCCCTGCTGGCGCGGGAGGGGATCCCCGTCACCCCTTATGAGCTGGGAGGACGGTCCTGTCTGCTACAGGGCCATAACCCGGCCTGGGAGCAGTGGTACTTTCGCAAGGGGGAGGAGGAGGCGCACATCCTGGTGCAGGGCAAGGTGCGGGCCAACCACTACAGTACCTTGCTGCAGCTGGCTCGGGCCGGCATGGGGTACGCCAAGTGCCCGCTGATGCTGGTGGAACCCTGGCTGGCGCAGGGGGAGCTGGTCACCGTGCTGGCGGAGTGGCAGACCGGGTTGCACCCGCTGCACGTCCTGCACGCCCAGCAGCGGCGGGTACCGCGCAAGATCCGGCTGTTCAAGCAGGTGCTGGCCCAGTGGTTTGCCGAGCGCCCCCACTACCTGCTCTGAGTCGCCGTTATTTTTCTGTCATCTTCGGCTGCTAGCCTGCGCCCATCAACGCGAACAGGAAGATGAGCGAACATGAAGAGTTGTCGGTACGGGCGTGGGGTATCGCTGCTGTGGGCAGCGCTGGGCATGAAGATGGTACTGGGCAGTGCGGCTTGGGCGGCTGTCGAGGTGAGGGTGCCGGCGGATTTCCAGATCCTGGCGGTGAGTGCGGGCACGCTGCACGACGAGCAGCATGCCACCCTGCCGGATGGGGAGCAGCAGTTGCTGGTGCGTTATGAAGGGGTGATCCCGAGTCGCAGCAGCAGCGAGAATGACCGCCAGCTGCGCTCCGCACCGCAGGTATTGCGTTATCAAGCCAGTCAGCAGCTGGTGCGGCTGGTCGCCAACTTGCCGAGCGATGAAAGGGGCATGGCGCAGTATGCCGAGTCTCCCGTCATGGGGCTGCAGGCCGGTGGCCAGAGCATTGCCAGCCAGCAGGATGCGCTGATCACCAGCGGCATGCTGATTGGCATGGATTGGCGGGCCAAGCTCGCCGAATACAACCAAAGCGGCGGCAAGGCGGCAGTGAGCACGGTCGTGCCCGTGACCGCAGCCGCCGAGCCGGTGGCGGCCAGCGCGCTGGAGGGCCAGTTGCAGCAACTCTTCCTCAAGGCCGACCCTGGGCTTCGCAAGCGCTTTGTCAGCTGGGCCGTGCCGCGACTTTAAGTTTGCGGCCCGTTGCAGTAACGTGGGTGCTCTCATCGTGCATCGCGCCCACCTTACGTCAACGAGGTCTTCATGTTTGAACTGCACAGCCGCCTGCAGGCAGATACCCGCCTGCTCGGCGATCTGCCCCTTTGCCGCGTCCTGCTGGCCAGGGACAGCCAGTATCCCTGGCTCATCCTGGTGCCGAGAGTGGCCAATCTGCGGGAAATTCACCACCTGGCTCCGGCGCAGCAACAGCAGCTGATGGAGGAGTCCTGCGCGGTCGCCACCCTGATGGAGCAGGCGCTGCGACCGGACAAGATCAACGTGGCGGCGCTCGGCAATCTGGTACCCCAGCTGCATCTGCATCATGTCGCCCGTTTCAGTACCGACAAGGCCTGGCCCGGTCCCATCTGGGGGGCTCATCCCTCCGTGCCCTATGAGGAAGCCGCATTGCTGGCAGAGGCGGCCAGCTGGCGCCTCAAGCTGGCCAATCTGGCCGGATTCAGCCCGCTTGGCACTGACAATTGAATCAACTGAGAGGCGGCTCGCTATTTCGAAGCCCAAGCCGCGCTATCTGTTAGAGTTATGGTATAGATAAGCCCATTTTCGATGTTCAGGAAGGTCCCATGATAGTGACAAGAGCCGACAACGATACCGTATTGACCACAGAGGACGTGCTGCTGAGTCTGTGCCATTCGGTCACGGATGTATTGAGTGCGGCAACCCAGAGTCAGGTGCGTTTCTCCGGCATGGTGCAGCGGATCAGCAAGACCTGTCTCAAGCCGGATATCGGCTGCTTCGTGCTGTTTGATGGCGGCTTCTCCGGCCTGGTGGTGATCAACTTCTCCGCCTCCGCCGCCATGGAGCTGTACGAGAGCTACATGCTGAGCATGGGGCTCTCCAAGGAAGATCTCGCCATCTCCCATACCTCGGACGAGGTGAGCAACGTGATGGGCGAGCTGATGAACCAGATCGTCGGCAGCTTCACCGTCAAGGTCGGCCGGGATCTGCAGACCCACATCACCCAGAACCAGCCGAAGATGCTGGCCCTCAACAAGCAGGTGATGCTGAGCGTCGATACCAACCTCGACAGCCCGGAGTCGCGCCGGGTCACCTTCTTCACCGCCCGCAACAACATCTTCTATCTGGAGCTGGCGATGGACAAGACCGAGTTCATCCGCATCCACAACGACGGCATGGATCAAGAAGAGTTGGATCCGGATGCCCTGATCGCCCAGACCAAGCGCGAGGCTGCCCAGCCGGCTCCGGCCGCCGCTCCGGTGGCCAACGATCACGACGATCTGCTCGATTCGCTCGGGATCTGATGGCCGCAGGCCGTTGCAAATGACGAGGCCACCCATGGGGTGGCCTCGTTTGTTGATGCGGGTCTGGTTTAGAAGTTATAGAGCAGACCCGTGCTGAAACGGGTGGACTGGCTGTCGTAGAAGTTGATGTCCGAGTCGGCGCTGGCATAGGCGGCGGTGAAGGTGGCGGCGAGGGCGTTGACGCCAAACAGGTTGTGCCAGAAGAAGGTGCCATTGATGGCAAATTCGTCGGCATCGGCGCGCTGGCCGAAGATGGGGTTCGCCTCGTCATACTTGCGCTTGCCGGTATAGAGGTTGCTGACGAAGGACCACTGGGGGCCGCGCTTGGCATAGGTCAGCTTCAGGCCGGTGTTCTTGAAACTCTCGGCGCTGCCGTCAAGGCGGGCCTGCTTGTAGACGATGGCCGGCTCCAGCAGCTGGTTGCCGCCAAAGTGCCACTGGTAGGAGAGCTCCATGTCGTGCATCTTGCCGTTGCGATCCAGCAGGTCGGCGTAGTGGGTGCCGTGGCTCTGGTCATACTGCTGGCCGCTGCGCTCCTCATCCATGTCCACCTCCCGGGTGGTCAGGTTGCCGTAGAAGTTGCTGCCCCAGATCTTGTCCCAGGCAAAACGCGCCCCTTTTGATTTCACATCGGTGGAGCTGCGATCCACCCCGGTGGCGAAGGGATCGCTCCACAGCTCGACCGGCATGACGTTGAACACCAGCGAGGTGGCGACTATGCCCTTGTCACCCATCTCCTGGCGCAGGCCGAGCTGCTGGGTGAAGTCGAAGCGCACCGCGTCCTGGATCAGGTTGCCGAGGAAGATCTGGGTACGGGTATCGGCAAAGGTGTAGCGGATATCGGCGTTGAGCAGCGGTGTCAGGCCGCTCTCGCTGTCAGGCGAACCGAGGTCATTGATGCGACTGTGGTTGTCATCGCCGGCATAGAAGTTGGACTTGTAGCTGACGGCGTTGACCCCGCCCAGCAGGAAACCGGACCAGCCGGACTGCTTGGGGATCTCGCCCAGATCGGCGTGGGCGGCATTGGCTGCCAGCAGGCCAAGACTCAGCAGGGTGAGATTACGCATCGATGAGACTCCTGAAATATCAGTTGGTTGAATTGAACGGCCGAACATTATAGCCAGCCAGGCTTAACCCGGGCTGACCGAATTGACTCCGGCATGCTACCCCAGCGGAAGGAGGAGGTTAACCGATAATTTATCGTGCGACGGCACAAGAGTTCGGCGCGCCGTGCTGGTATTCTGTTCGGCGAATATCGGGGAGAAAACAATAAGATGAAACAAATCAAATCCTGGGCGCAATATTACGTCGACCTGATGACCAAGCTGGGACTGGTGCGCTTCAGCATGTTCCTGGCCACCGGCATCATAGTGCTGGCCGTTTCGATCCAGATGGGGGTCACCCTGTTCCTGCGCGGCACAGTGGACATCGTCGACCTGGTGCGCTCGGTCTTCTTCGGCCTGCTGGTTACCCCCTGGGCCGTCTATTTTCTCTCCATCGTGGTGGATCAGCTGGAGGATTCCCGCCAGCGGCTGACCCGCATGGTGCGCAAGCTGCAGGACATGCGCGAGCGGGATCTCGAGCTCAACAGCCAGCTGCAGGAGAACATCAGCCGCCTCAATGCCCAGATCGCCGAGACCAACCGGGCCGAGACCCTGCGCCAGCAGGCCATCGAGGATCTGGAGAACGAGGTATTCCAGCGCGAGAAGGCCCAGCTGCATCTGGGGGAGCGCACCGCCCTGTTGCGCTCCTTCATAGACTGCTCCCCCGATCTGGTCTACTACCGCAACGAAGACGAGCAGTTCTCCGGCTGCAATCGCGCCATGGAGGAGCTCACCGGCAAGGTGGAGGCGGAGCTCATCGGCTTGACCCCGTTCGATGTCTACAAGCACGACATCGCCAGCAAGGTGGTGGAGACCGACAAGCAGGTCTTCGCCCAGAACGAGCCGCTCACCTATGAGCAGTGGCTGGAGTACCCAGACGGTCGCAAGGCCTACTTCGAGCTGCGCAAGGTGCCCTTCTTCGATCGTTTCGGCAAGCGGCTCGGCCTGCTCGGGTTTGGTCGCGACATCACCGAGCGCAAGCAGTATCAGGACAAGCTGGAGAAGGCGAGCCGCGACAAGACCACCTTCATCTCCACCATCAGCCACGAACTGCGTACCCCGCTCAACGGCATCGTCGGCTTAAGCCGGATGCTGATGGATACGCCGCTCGATCCCAAGCAGCACCAGCAGCTCAAGACCATTCACCTGAGCGCGGTGACGCTCGGCAACATCTTCAATGACATCATCGATCTCGACAAGCTGGACCGGCGCCGGCTGGAAATCGCCCCGACTCCCATCGACCTGCCTGCCTTCCTCGACGAGCTGGAGACGCTGTCGCGCATCCAGGCGGAGCAGAAGGGGCTCTATCTGCATTTCGACCGGGATGGCGACGTGCCGCAGTTCGTGATGGCGGACGGAACCCGGTTGCGCCAGGTGTTGTGGAATCTGGTGGGCAATGCGGTCAAGTTCACCGACGAGGGGGGGGTGACGGTGCGCTGCCTCACCCACCCGGCCGACACACCGGGCAAGCTGGCGCTGCACTTCGAGGTGGAAGACACCGGGGTCGGCATTCCCCGCGCCCAGCAGGAGAAGATCTTCGCCATGTACTATCAGGTGCAGGGCAAGAAGCACGCCACCGGCACCGGCATCGGGCTGGCGGTCTCCCGCCAACTGGTGCAGGCGATGGGGGGCCAGCTCTACGTGGACAGCGACCCGGGCGAGGGCGCCTGCTTCACCGCCGAGCTGGAGGTAGACTGCGTCGCCGCCCAGACGCCCGCGGCGGAGCCCGAGATGCCCTGCCTCGATATCCTGCTGGTGGAGGACGTCGAGCTCAACGTGACCGTGGCCTGCGCCCTGCTCAACAAGCTGGGCCATGAGGTGAAGGTGGCGCGGGACGGAGCCCAGGCGCTGGCCATGGCCAATCCCGACGATTTTGATCTGATCCTGCTGGATATCCAGCTGCCGGACATGACCGGCTTCGATGTGGCGGAACAACTGCTCGCCCGCTACGGCGACAGCCTGCCGCCCATGGTGGCACTCACCGCCAATGCCACCGGCGATCGCCAGTACTACCGGGATCACGGCATGCAGGATGTGATCAACAAACCACTCGGTTCGAAGGCGGTGCGGGAGGTGATTGGCCACCTGTTTGCCGATCTGGCCGAGGATGAGGCGGACGAACAGGCGGATGCGGACAGTCAGGATGCGCTGCTGGACTTGCCCTTCCTCACCGATTATGCCGATACCGTGGGCAAGCAGGTGCTGATCTCCAGCGTCGAGCTGTTCGAGAAGATGATGCCCGACTACATGGCGGTGCTCGACTCCAACATGATTGCCCGGGATCAGGCCGGCGTGGTGGAGGAGGCGCACAAGATAAAAGGGGCGGCCGGCTCCATCGGTCTGCGCCGGTTGCAGCAGCTGGCTCAGCTGATCCAGAGTCCGGATCATCCCGCCTGGTGGGAGAACGTGGAAGACTGGATAGAGTCGCTGCGCCGCGAATGTCCGGGTGACATCGCCCGCTTGAAGCGCTGGCTGCTCTCGTAGATGCGAGCCGCAGGCAAGGAGCCGCAACATGTATAGCCGTTTGATTACCCCCGAGCGCATCCATCACTGGGGCGAGGAAGATCTGCTGGAGGCGACCGAGCAGGATCGCGCCCGCATCGTGCAGGCGGCGCCGGTGCGCCGGCTGCAGCAGAAGACCCAGGTCTTTCCGCTCGACGTGAAGGCCTCGGTGCGCAGCCGTCTCACCCATTCGCTGGAGGTGCAGGAGACCGGCCGCCAGATCAGCCGCCGCGTTCTGGCGGCCCTGCCGGCGGGGTCGGTGTGCGAGGGGGCCTTCATCAATCTGGTGGAGATGTCCTGCCTGTTGCACGACGTCGGCAACCCGCCGTTCGGTCACTTTGGCGAGCAGGTGATGAGCCAGTGGCTGGCGCAGGCGCTGGATGGGTTGTTTGCCGAGGCCCTTGGCAGCGCACCCAGCCCGCAGTGGGCAACGCTTCGCCAAGATCTGCTGGTGTTTGACGGCAATGCCCAGAGTCTGCGGCTGGTGCACAGCCTGCACGAGCTGAACCTGACTCTGGGGCAGCTGGCGGCGCTGTGCAAGTACCCGCAGCAACCCCTGCACGGCGGTCAACATCACGGCTGGGCCAGCAAGCGCGGCATCTTCTTCAGCGAACAACCCCTCTACCGCGCCCTCGGCCAGAGCCTGGGGTTGGCCCCCGGCTGCCGTCATCCGCTGGTCTACATCATGGAGGCAGCCGACGACATCTCCTACTGCATCGCCGATCTCGAAGATGCGGTGGACCGGCGCATCCTCAGCCTGAGCGAGCTGCAACAGGCGCTACGGCTGGCCGATGACGGCGCCTACATGGCCGGCTTGCTGGCGGAGGCGACCGCCTCGGGCAGGGGCTTCTTCCCCCACTTTCGCCAGCAGTTGACCCGGGACCTGGTGGAACTGGCCGCTCACACCTATGTGAGCGAGCACCCACAGATCCTGAGCGGCGCCTATCCCCAGGCCCTGCTGCATGGTCAGGCACCGGCGGCGCGGGTGCTCGATACCCTCAAACAAGTGGCTCGCGAGCTGGTGTTCATGCGTCCCGAGGTAGAGGCGCTGGAGCTGGAGGGTTATGCCGCCCTGCGCGGCGTGCTCTCCACCTATGCCTGCCTGCTGGCGTTGCCGGCCGCGCAGTTCGAGCGGCTGCTGGCCGGACAGGGGGGCAGCGAGCTGTTCTTCGCCCGCCGGCTGTTCCATCGACTGTCGGCCCGTCATCTCAAGGCATACCGGCTGGCGGTGGCCAGCCGGGATCCGCGCTTCAGCGACGGGGCGGAGCAGGAGTGGTACTTCCGGGTGCGGCTGCTGCTCGACTACGTGAGCGGCATGACGGATACCTATGCGCTGGAGGAGTTCCGGCTGTTGTCCGGGATCTGAGCCGGAGCGGCATGGGTTTGCCTGTGCCTGTGCCGGATGAGTATTGATAGATGACTCACCTCCCCATATGGGGGGTGAGGTTCTTGTATAAAATTCGGTCTTTTTTTAGACTGTGGCAACTTGTTCAACTTTCACTCGGTAAGGAGACGGATATGCAACATTCAATGCTAAACGTTGCGTTCGACCGCTGCATCAGCAGCGCGAAGACTCGTGCTCTTTTTCTGCCGCGTGGAGGAAACAGGTAACACCTGCTTTTTCATCACCCGCGGTTGTCCCGCAGGGTGATCTCTTCTCTCCGGGGGAACCGCACGTTCAACTGGAGAATATTATGTCTATCGAACTGACCCTGCTGCGCACCGTCGAAACCCTGGTCCAGAAACGGATTACCCGGCTGGAGCGTCGTGTCAGCTACCTGCATCTGTCGCCTGCTCTGCTCAAGGACATCGGTCTGGAAGGGCAAAATGTGCAGATCGCCCACATCCGTGAGCGGGAATATCAAACCGGCTTCCGACTCGGGAACCGAATAACCTGACAAGAGGGGGTCTTGGCCCCCTTCTTGCTAGAAAACGGCAGGCGTGAGCCTGCCGTTTTTCGTATCCGGACGAGTTCTGCTACCAATTTCTATTCGCACATTTTGCCAAAATCCCTATGATCGCTCTCCAAGCCGTTCAGGAGTTACCCATGCTGCGCCTCTGTTATCGCGCCATTTTGTTGTGCTGGTTTACCTGCTGTAGCCTGGTGGCTGCGGCAGAAACCTCCCTGGACAAGGATCAGCTGGGGCTGGCGGAGCGGCTCTGGCTCGCCTCGCGCAGCGACCTGGTGGTCGGCATGCCGTCGGTGGCCTGGCCACCCTACATCTATGCCAATAGCCGGGGTGGCTTCAGCGGCCCGCTCGACGATTTTGCCACCCTGATTGCCGGCCGGCTGGGGCTGACCGTGCGCTACAAGACTTACCCCTACTATGCCGGCGCCCAGCAGGCGCTGCTCGATGGCGAGGTGGACATGCTGATCGGGGTGACACCGAGCCAGTCGCGTCAGCAGAAGATGCGCTTTACCTCGGATCTGATGACCCTGCCGCGCGGCGTGCTGCTGGCGCGAGAGGAAGGGGAGCCGACTCTGGCGACGGCGCGCCAGCTGCGCTGGGTGTGTGAACATGGCTTCAGTTCCTGCGAGGAGCTGGCGGAGCTCGGCATGACCCAGCTCACCGAGGCGGACAGCAGTGACGAAGCGGTTTTCATGGTGAAAAAGGGGCTGGCGGATGCCTATCTCTCCGATCTGCCCTCTCTGGTTCGCCTGCAGCGCCTGCAGCAGCAGGCCGGGCTCAAGGTGATCACCCCGGAGTGGGTGACGGACACCTCGCTGGCCATGGCGGTAGGGCCCGACAATCAGGGGCTGCTCGGTTTGCTGGAGCTGGCCCTCAACGACATTCCGCTGGATGAGCGGCGCCGCATTCTGGAGACCGGCGGGATTGTCGACTACGAGCTGGCCAACGGTCCCCGCCAGATCGTGTTCAACCAGAGCGAGCTCGAATGGTTGGCCCGCCATCCGACCCTGCGCTTCGGGGTGGCGCCGGACTGGCCGGCGGTGAGCGAGATCGACGGCAATGGCCAGCTCAAGGGGTTCATCGCCGACATGCTCAAGCTGGTGAGCCTGCGCTCCGGCCTGCAGTTTACCCTGGTGCCCACCAGCAGCTGGGCCGAGACCCAGGCGCTGTTCCAGGCGCGCAAGCTGGACTTCATCCCGGCCATCACCCCGACCGCGGAGCGGCGACAATACTCCCTGTTTACTCCCGACTACGCCTTCATCCACCGGGTGATCGCCGCCAGACAGGGGTGCGAGGAGCTGGACAACCTCAACGAGCTCAAGGGGCGACGGGTGGGGATTGTCGGCGGCTCGGTGGAGGAGCTGGTACTCAACGAGGTGGGGGCCCATCCGGTGACGGTGAGCAGCGATACCAAGCTGCTGCCGCTGCTGGACGGGCATCAGGTCGACTACGTGCTGATGAGCATGACCACCCTGGAGCAGGCGCTGCAAAAAGGGTTCAACAATCGCTATCAGGTGGTGTTCTCCGGCAACGAGCTGAGGGTGCCGGTCGCCATGGCGGTGCACCAGCAAGACCCCATGCTGCAGCAGATCCTCACCAAGGTGCTGCTCTCCATCCGCCCGGAAGAGATGACCAAGCTAGAGCACAAGTGGCTGGCGCTGACCATCCAGACCGGCATCAACCCTGCCACTGTGGCGCTCTGGTCCGCGGTCGGTGTGGGCGCTTTCCTGCTCTGCGTGCTGTTGTTCATGGGCTGGAACCGGACCCTGCGCCGCCAGATAGTGCAGCGCAAGCTGGCCGAGCACAAATTGAACGAGCAGCTGACCTTCGTGCAGACCCTGCTCAACTCCTTGCCCAACATGGTGGTGCTGCGGGATCGCGAGCAGCGCATCACCCTCTGCAACCAGGCCTATCGGGATGCCTTTATCGGTGAGCTGACCCAGGATGATGGCGACGATCTGGACCGCATGCCGGCCAGAGAGCGGGAGCGGGTGCTGCGCGAAGAGTCGGGGGTATGGCAAAGCGGCGAGCAGCTGGAAGGGGCGGGCAACAGCCGCCGTCAGGATGGCGCCATGTTCCACGTCATTTACACCAAGCGTCCCTATCGCTCGCCAAAGGGCGACATGCTGGGGGTCCTGACGGTGCTGACCGACGTGACCCGCATCAAGGAGGCCGAGGCGCGTGCCCGCAAGGCGGAGACCCGGCTCACCCAGATCACCGACAGCATGCCGGGCATCGTCTATCAGTACCTCTGGCTCGGCCCCGGCAAGGGGCGCTTCCTCTATGCCTCGCAGGGGGCGAGCGAGATCCTGGGAGCCAGCCGGCAGGAGATATTGTCGGCCGAGTCGGGCGGCGAGGTGTTCGGCTTTACCGAGGAGGCACTGCAGGATTTCGTCAGCAAGGTGGCCAATCATGCCGAGACCCTGGCCCCGCTCGATCTGGAAGTGCGGGTGGAGCGGCCGGAGGGGGCCCGCTATCTGCAGGTGCGCGGCAGCTTCGTGCCGCAGGAGGAGGGGCACCTGATCCTCAACGGGGTGATCCAGGACATCACGGCCCTCAAGCACCAGGAGCACGACCTGAGGGAGGCGCGCGCCTATGCCGAGCAGGCGATGCAGGTGCGCAGCCGCTTCTTGGCCACCATGAGCCACGAGTTGAGGACCCCCATCTCCGGCATGCACGGCATGCTGGAGCTGCTGCAGATGAGCGAACTGAACGACGACCAGCGCTATCTGCTGCGCAACGTGGTGACCTCCACCAACAACCTGCTCTATCTGGTCAACGACGTGCTCGATTTCTCCAAGATAGAGGCGGGCCAGCTGCAGTTGCACTATCAGGATTGCCGTCTCGCCTCCGTCATCTGCGACGTGATCCGCGGTCACGCCACCCTGGCCCATGGCAAGGGGCTCAAGGTGACGCTGGGGTGGGCGCCGGAGGTGCCGGATCAGGCCCGCATCGATGCGGTGCGGGTGGGGCAGGTGCTTTCCAACCTGCTCAACAATGCGGTCAAGTTTACCGAGCGGGGCGAGATCCGTATCCAGGTCAGCTTTGAGAAGGAGCGGCTCGCCATCGCGGTCAGCGACACCGGCATCGGCATTGCCGAGGAGAAGCAGGATCGCCTGTTTACCCCGTTCGAGCAGGTGGAATCCGACATAACCCGACGCTTCGGTGGTACCGGGCTCGGCCTTGCCATCTGTCACCAGCTGGCCCAGAAAATGGGGGGCTCGCTGACGCTCGAGAGCAAGCCGGGGCATGGTACCCGGCTCACCTTCGACTTCCCGCTGGCGGAGTGTCAGTGGGATGCCCCGCCGCTGGCAGGCCACGATTGGTGGCTGTTTGGCGAGGATGCGGCCCTGCAGAGCGCGATGCAGCGGCTGGGGGCCAGGCTGCATCGTCTGGATCCGCAGCAGTGGCAGCAGCCGGTGAGTGGTTTGTTATTAGCGGAAGAGAGCTGGCTCGAGCAGGCCCTGGGCAGCGAGTGGTTGACACATTTGCAGCGCTCGGCCCTCAAGGGCATAGTGCTTTCCCCGCAGGAGGCCCTGCGCGGCCGCATGGGGTCGGGTGCCTGGTGGCGGCTGGGGCAGTCGCCACTCTATCCTGACCTGCTGCTGGAGACCTGTCACCAGTTGCTGGGGGAGGCGGCGACCAGCCCGGTCGAAGCCAATGCCCCCAAATTGCAGGGACGGGTGCTGGTGGCCGACGATCACCCCATCAACCGTGCGCTGCTGGCTCGCCAGCTGGCGATCCTCGGGGTGGATGCCGAGGTGGTGGACGACGGTGACAAGGCCTTGCGCACCTGGCAGGGGCAGGCATTCGCCCTGCTGCTGACCGACTGCCACATGCCGGTGATGGATGGCTACAGTCTGACCCGGGCCCTGCGGGCACAGGGGGTGTCGGCTCCCGTCATCGGGGTGACGGCCGATACGTCCGAAGAGGCCAGCCTGCAGATGCAGGAAGCCGGCATGAACGACATGCTGTTCAAACCCTATACCCTGGAGACGCTGCACCAGATGTTGATGCGCTGGTTGCCGGTGAGCCCTCAGACCCAAGAGCTGGGCCAGCCCGCTCCGTCGGCCAGCGAGCAGGGGGAGTGCTGGATCTCGCTGTTTGGCGATGAGGCGGTGGCGCGCAGCATGGCGCGGGAGTATCTGGATTCCAATCGCCAGGATGGTGATGACATGATGCAGGCACTGGCCAGGCAGGACACCTATGCCCTGGTGGAGACGGCGCACCGCATCAAGGGGGCTGCCCGCATGGTGGGGCAGCAGGCTCTGGCGGAGGAGGCGGCCCGGCTCGAAGCGGCGGCCCGCCTCAAGCAGCTGGACGAACTTACCGAGTTGAGTCAGACGGTACTGGCGCTGATGAACTCTATTACATGCGAAATTGGATTATGGCTCGATGAACAAGACACAGCATGAGTTGGTGATCATGGTGGTGGAAGACCACGCGTTCCAGCGCAAGGCGTTGATGCACCAGATCCGCGGGATCGGTTACGGCTCCCTGCTGGAGGCGCAGGACGGGGTGGAGGCGCTGGCCATGTGTCAGCGTCATCAGGTCGATATCCTGTTTTGCGATCTGCGCATGCCGGGCATGGACGGTATGGCGCTGCTGCGTCGCCTCTCGCTGGGCGGTTTTCGCGGTGGCATCATCCTCTCCAGCGCGCTGGAGGATGACGTGGTCGAGGCCGTGCTGCGCATGAGTGCCGCCTATGGTCTGCAAGTGCTGGGGCGCATCGAGAAGCCTTCCAGCCAGCAGCAGATCAGCCAGCTCATCGGCGCCTGGCGCCCGCAGCAGGAGCGCGCCCAGGAGGAGGACGGCCACCGCCTGACCCTGGATGAGTTGAGCCTGGCGCTGGAGCAGGATCAGCTGCTGCCCTGGTATCAGCCCAAGGTGAGCTTCGGCTCCGGCCAGTGGGTCGGCATGGAGGCGCTGGCGCGCTGGCAGCACCCGGAGTACGGTCTCATCTCGCCGGCCCGCTTCATTCCGCTGGCGGAACACAACGGCCTCATCGATCAGCTGACTGAGGTGATCATCAGCAAGTCGCTGCGCGATGGCCATCTGTGGGAGCAGACCGGGCTCTCCCTCAACCTGTCGATGAACCTCTCCACCACCTCCCTCATCGAGGGGGATCTGTGCAATACCCTGATCAACCAGTGCCAGCGCTGGAGCATCAACCCCGAGCTCATCACCCTGGAGGTGACCGAGAGCTCGTTCGTGAAGGATCTGGGCAAGTCGCTGGAGGTGCTGACCCGCCTGCGCATGCACGGCTTCGGCCTCTCCATCGACGACTTCGGCACCGGCTACTCCTCCATGCAGCAGCTGGCCCTGCTGCCCTTCACCGAGCTCAAGCTGGATCGCTCTTTCGTCGATCGCTGCTTTGAGGACCCCTCCCGCTTGGCCATAATAGAGTCAAGCATCGAGCTGGCCCGCAAACTGGGGCTCAAGTCCGTCGCCGAAGGGGTGGAGGATGAACTCACCTGGCGGCTGCTGGCACGGCTGGGGTGCGACGTGTGCCAGGGCTTCTTCTCGGCCCGGCCCATGCCGCGTGAGGAGTTGATGGGATGGCATGATTCCTGGCGTGAACGGCTACCGGCACTGCTCGGGGAGTGAATGTCGGGCAGGATGCCCGCAACGAAACAAGGATGTTCATGAAAATTTCAAGCAAGTTGCTGCTCAGCTTCTGTTTTATCAATCTGCTGGTGATCCTCTCTTCCAGCCTCGTCTACCACCAGCTCGGTCGCATCGGACAGGCCGGCAGCGCCCTGCTGGAGCAGGCTCTGCCCGCCCTGCAACGGGATGAGGCCAGCCAGAAGGCGCTGGTGGCGACCATCTCCTCCCTGCGAGCCTATCTCATCCTGGGCAAGGATCCGGCGCAGGCCGTCCGCCTCAAACAGGAGTGGGAGGGGGCATGGCAGGTGATCGAGCATCAGCAGTTCACCGCCGAGCTGACCCGCTCGCTCAAGGCCTTCAAGACCAGCCAGCAGAAGGTGTGGGACATCGCCCATACCGACGAGAACCTGCCCGCTCATACTCTGATGCTGCAGGAGGCGGGGCCGCTGGCGGAGTCGGCCCTCGATCAACTGCAGTCCTTTGCCAACGAAGAGGTGGCCACCCCGCAGGATCAGCTGCCCGGCGATCGCCGCCTGCTGCTCAAGCAGGTGGGGGATGCCTACAATGGCCTCTCCAATGCGCTCTCCGCCCTGCGCGACTTCCTCATCTCCGGCGATCCGGACTATCGCACCAAATACCAGGATTATTACCAGTTCCACCAGCAGCGGGTGGCCGAGCTGAAACAGCAGGAGGCCAACTTTACCGAGGCACAGAAGGGGATCTGGTCGCTGTTCGAGGAGATGTCGGCCCCCTTCGCCGAGCTGGTAGGGCAGGTGATCAGCAAGCGGCAGGCACCCGACTGGGATCAGGCCAACCATCTGATGGCGACCGAGATTGAGCCGGCTCTCGGTCAGCTGGCGACCCAGCTGGCCGGCCAGGTGACCCAGACCCGCGCCGAGGTGGAAAGCATGGGCCAGAAGATGACCAGTGCCGGTCAGGCCATCAATCGCACCCTGCTGCTGGCCACCCTGACAGTGATCGTGCTGGGTACCCTGGTGGCGCTGCTGTTCAGTCGCCGGCTGACCCGTGACATTGCCAGCCTGGTGCTGCGGGCCGATCTGGTGGCCAACGGTCGGCTGCCGGCCCGCCCTCTGCCGGTACAGAGCCAGGATGAGCTGGGTGGGCTGACGGGCTCCATCAACCAGATGTCCGGCCAGCTACGCCAGCTGGTGGGGGAGATCCAGGGGGCGGTGGGGCAGGTGGATGGGGCCTGCGGCGAGGTGGGCAGCACCACCCGCGCCATCGTCACCGATCTGGCGAGCCAGAATCAGCGGGTCGATACGGTGGCGGCGGCCATCGAGCAGATGTCGGTCAGTACCCGGGATGTGGCGGGCAATATTGCCGAAGCGGCACGGGCCGCTCAGCAGGCGGAGCAGCAGACTCGCCAGGGCGGCCACGAGCTGGCCCGTATGACTGCCACCATGCAGCAGATTGCCACCATGATTGCCGAGGCGAACGAGGCGATGGGGCAGCTCAGCAGCCAGAGCGAGCAGGTGGGACGCGTCACCGAGGTGATCGCTACCATCGCCGAGCAGACCAATCTGCTGGCGCTCAATGCCGCCATCGAGGCGGCGCGGGCTGGCGAGCAGGGGCGCGGGTTTGCCGTGGTGGCCGACGAGGTGCGGCTGCTGGCGAGCCGCACCAGCCAGTCCACCGAGGAGATCAGCCAGACCATCGCCAGCATCCAGCAGCAGACCCGCCAGACCGTCAACACGGTCGGCAGCGGTACCCGCTTGGTGGAGGAGGGGCGCGGCGCCGTCGACTCGGTGACTGGCACCCTGAATGCCATGCTGCAGCTGGTGCAGGATCTGTCGGGCCAGCTGGGGACCATCGCCACCGCGACCGAGCAACAGTCACGGGTGGCCCAAGAGGTGGCGGGAACGGTGGAGGAGATCGCCGGCCTCAGCCGGCAGTCGAGCCAGCGCAGCCAGCAGGGGGAGGAGATTGTGGCCCGGCTGGCGCAGGATACCGGTCGCTTGACGGCGGTGATCAGCCGCTTCGAACTGGATGCCTGAGGCGGACGAGGGCCATGAAAACGGGGCAGGCCGCTGGGCCTGCCCCGTTTCTTTTCAGCCTGATGGTCGCTCTGGCCTGGCGGGTCAGTCCAGCCGGCGGAAGGACTGGTTATCAAAGCTGCTGCTGGTCTCCTGGTTGAGCAGGCTCACCAGCAGGATCGCCCGCTTGTCGCCGTCCGGCTCCAGATAGATGGCTTCGAAGCCGGCCAGCGGACCGGATTCTATCAGCACCTTGTCGCCCTGAGTCGGCAGGCTGGCGTAGCTGGCGCGGGCCTCGTCGCTGTCGTCCCGACTCATCAGCTGATAGACCAGCTGGCTGCTGATGGAGGTCCACTCTCGACCGAAGTGGATGATGCGGCTGATGCCGCGGGTCGACTTCAGGGTGACCGGGGTGACCTCTTCCAGATCCACGTAGATGAACAGGTAGTTGGGGAACATGGGCTCCCGCACCGGGACACGCTTGCCCCGCCGCAGTTTTTCAATTTCCACCATGGGGTAATAGGACTCGATCCCCTGGGCTTCGAGATGGGCGCGGGCGCGGGCCTCTTCTTTTGGCTTGCAGTAGGCCAGATACCATTTTTTCATGTGCTGAGTATGTTCGTGTTGCCGTGCTCGCCGATATGATAACGGCAGCAAAAAAAAAGGCCACGCATTGCGTGGCCTTTTTTGCCGAGTGAGTGATTACCAACCTTTCACCAGGCCGCCCTTGAACAGTTCCAGCCCTTTCTTGTAGACGTCGTCGGTCTGGAAAGCCTGTACGAACTGTTTGACCTTCTCGTCGTCCTTGTTGTTGTCGCGGGCAACGATCAGGTTGACGTAGGGGGATTCTTTATCCTCAACAAACAGACCGTTCTCGGTCGGGGTCAGCCCAATCTGACCGGCGAAGGTGTTGTTGATGATGGCCAAGTCCACGTCTTCCAGTGAGCGCGGCAGCTGGGCAGCTTCCAGCTCGACGATCTTGAAGTTGCGCGGGTTGCTGGCGATGTCCAGTACGGTCGCTTCCAGACCGGCGCCTTCCTTCAGCTTCAGCAGACCTTGCTTCTCCAGCAGGATCAGGGAGCGGCCCAGGTTGGTCGGATCGTTCGGCACCGCGATCTGGGCGCCATCTTTCAGCTCGCTCAGCGCCTTGATCTTCTTGGAGTAACCGGCGATCGGGTAGACGAAGGTGTTGCCGACCGGCACCAGCTTGAAGCCGCGATCACGGATCTGGGCATCCAGATAGGGCTTGTGCTGGAAGGCGTTGACGTCGATGCTGCCATCGTTCAGCGCCACGTTCGGGGTGACGTAGTCGGAGAAGTTGACCACCTCGACGGTCAGACCGTATTTCTCCTTGGCCACTTTGGCGGCCACTTCAACCAGTTCGGTTTCGGGGCCGGCGATGGCGCCTACTTTCAGGGTCTTGTTCTCTTCTTTTTGACCGCAACCGGCCAGTACCAGAGTGGCCAGCAGGGCTGCCGCAACGGATTTGATGCCAAATTTCATAAAACCTCCTGTCAGAAATCGACGATTAACGATGATCACATTTGTTGACCAGGCGCTCACCCGCGCTCTGGATGAGTTGAACCAGTACGACCAGAATAACCACGGTCACCAGCATGACGGTCGGGTCGAAGCGCTGATAGCCGTAACGAATACCCACATCGCCCAGACCACCGCCCCCGATGGCACCGGCCATGGCGGAGTAGTTCACCAGCGTGACGAGGGTGATGGTGACGCTGTTGAGGATGCCGGGCAGGGCCTCGGGCAGCAGCACCTTGGTGATGATTTGCAGGGGCTTGGCGCCCATGGCCTTGGCCGCCTCCAGCAGGCCGTCCGGCACCTCCATCAGGGCCCCTTCCACCAAGCGGGCGATGAAGGGAATGCAACCGACGGTCAGCGGCACGATGGCGGCGATGGTGCCGATGCTGGTGCCGACGATCAGCCGGGTCAGCGGGATGATGGCGACCAGCAGGATGATAAAGGGCACCGAGCGACCCACGTTGACCACCATGCCCAGGGTGCGGTTGAGCAGCGGGTTGGCCAAGATCTGGCCAGCCTTGGTCACGTGCAGCGCCACACCGAGCGGCAGACCGAGCAGGCAGCCAAACAGGGCGGAGGCAAACACCATGATGAGGGTGTCACCCAGGGCCGTGAACAGCAGATTAATCATGGCTTCGGACATAACCCATTACCTCCAGCTGAATATGGTTGTCGATGAGGAACTGCTGGGTCGCCTCGCACTGGGCTTCATCCCCGAACAGTTCTGCCAGCAGGAAGCCGAATTTGACGCCCCCGGCGTATTCGATATCGGCGCTCAGGATGCTGATGTCGATGTTGAAACGGCGGCTCGCCTCGGAAATCAGGGGCGTATCGACCGTGCTGCCGGTAAAGCCAAGCTTCACCAGTGGATAGCTGCCGGGGACCCGCTCCGCACTCATCCGATCCTGATACTCCTGGGGCACTTCCAGGTGGATGGTGGAGTGGATGAAATCCCGCGCCAGCTGGGTCTTGGCATTGCTGAAGAACCAGGCCACTTCGCCCTGTTCGATCAGGCGGCCGTCGCTGATGATGGCCACTTCGTCACAGATCCCCTTCACCACGTCCATCTCGTGGGTGATGAGCAGGATGGTGAGACCCAGCTTGACGTTGATCTCCTTGAGCAGAGTCAGGATCGAGCGGGTGGTCTGCGGGTCGAGGGCCGAGGTGGCCTCGTCGCACAGCAGCACCTTGGGGGCCGGCGCCAGCGCCCGGGCGATGGCGACCCGCTGTTTCTGGCCACCGGAGAGCTCGGACGGATAGGCGTGAGCACGGGCTTCCAGCCCGACCAGTGCCAGCAGCTCTTCGACCCGTTGCTGGATCTTCTCTTTGCTCCAGCCTGCCAGCTCCAGCGGGAAGGCGATGTTGGCGGAGACGGTGCGGGAGGCGAGCAGGTTGAAGTGCTGGAAAATCATCCCGATCTGGCGGCGGGCCTGGGTCAGGTCCCGCTCGCTCAGAGCGACCAGATCCTGGCCGTCGACGATGACCTGACCTTCCGTCGGGCGCTCCAGCAGGTTGACGCAGCGGATGAGGGTGCTCTTGCCGGCACCGGAGGCGCCGATCACCCCGAAAATTTTGCCTTGCGGCACATGCAGGCTCACGTCACGCAGGGCGTGCACGGCATCACTGCCTTTACCGTAGACTTTGTTGAGACCGATCAACTTAATCATGGATTCTTCCGTGCTAACAGCCTTAAAGCACAGGGCGCTACAGGCGGGTGAATTGGGCAGAGGTTTCACTGGGTTGCTCTGCCATCATGGAGGATGATGCTAAGATGTCTGGATGGCCGTGTCAACGCGTGTTTATACATCTAGACGTCTAAAAAAGTGCTAAGGATTCCCGCCTGCCGACTAACGCCGACGGTGATCTCGCTCACATCAATATTGTATTTGGTGGTATGGCATGATTGCCGAATATCACATGGTAAATAACCGCTTACGGCCTCCTTTATTAGCCACCAACCGGATTCACCTGCTCATCCTTTTATTACCTCCGGGTTGGCACAAATCATTCCACTTTGTATCGATCGCTGCTTTCTTGGCCACTGGCTTGATGCAGCACAACAAGGGTCGCGCTTTGGCTTGGATTGCAATTGCCTGTTTTTTATACTTAAAGGGCACGATATACAGGAGGGCAACCTGATGCGATTTCAACAAATCAAAGACTTGCTGCTCTATCTGGAGCAGGTGCATCACCAGCTTGGGCTCGGTTACGGGCGTCTCATGGCACAGGTGGATGGCGAGCGCAGCCGGCTGCTGCTGGCCTATCTGCAGCAGCGCGAGGAGGCGGCAAAGAGCCAGCTGGATGACTACCTGAGTGAACTTGGCGAAGGGGTGAAGGAGACCTGGCTGGAGCGAGGCTTCAGCGAGGATCTGCTGCCCGGGATCCGGCGCCTGAGCCTGCCCGCCACGGCCCAGACCCAGGACATAGTGCAGTTGGTGTGTCGTCAGGAGGAGAAGCTTATCGGTGAGCTCAGCCATCTGGCCCGGGAGTGTCCGACCGAGGAGACGGTGCGGCTGCTCGGCGGCCTGGCCGAGCAGGAACAGACCCGCCTGACCCGACTGGTGCACGGCGCCCATCGCCTCAACGACTTATAGGAAATAGCCGGCCGGGCGACATGTCCCCGGGCGACAAGTAGGGTGAAAAATGGGCGCTGAAAACAGCAGAGGCCCGGCAATGCCGGGCCTCTGCTGTTTGTTCACGACGGTATCATGCCGACTGGCGGGCGACGGTGAGCTCGGCGGCGTGCAGGGCGGCGCCTATGATGCCGGCCTGGTTGAGGTTGGCGGCCGCCACCAGCGGGGCTCGGGTCTCAATCTTGTCGATGAACTTGTCGAGCTTGGCGGCGCTGCCGCCGCCCAGGATGAAGAGGTCGGGGGAGAACAGAAACTCAAGGCGAGCCAGGTACTTGTTGAAGCGCTTGCCCCAGCGGCCCCAGGAGAGATCCTCGCGCTTGCGCACCGCATCCGAGCAGTAGTGCTCGGCCACCATGCCTTCCAGCATCAGATGGCCCAGCTCGGTGTTGGGCAGCAACTGGCCATTGACGAACACGGCGGTGCCGATGCCGGTGCCGACCGTGACGAGGATGATGACCCCCCTGCTGCGATCCTTGCCTGTCCCGAAGCGCATCTCGGCCAGGCCGGCCGCATCGGCGTCGTTGAGTACGTGGCAGGGTTGGCCGGTCACGTCGGCGAACAGGTGGGCGACGTCGGTTTCAATCCAGCTCTTGTCGATGTTGGCCGCGCTCTTGGCGATGCCGTTGTGGATGGTGGCGGGAAAGCCGCAGCCCACCGGGCCCTTCCAGTCGAAGTGTTCCACCAGCGCCTTGAGGGTATGAGCCACGGCGGCCGGGGTGGCCGGCTGCGGCGTCACCAGTCGGTGACGTTCGCCAATCAGCTCGCCCGTTGCGGTGTCGACCAGGCATCCCTTGATCCCCGAGCCACCGATATCCACTCCCAACATCTGCATCAGCTTGTTCCTTTTATAGTGCCGACGATCGACCGTCGGCAGAGCATGAAAAAATGGCTTCGATCCGGCAAGGGGCAGATCGTCTATGCGTGATCCGGCAGACCTTTTTCGATGCAGCGGATCAGCAAGCGCGTCTTTTTGTTGTCATCCTGCTGGCGTTTGGCCAGGGTGGCCAGCGCCCATTCGATATGTTCGGCCACCAAGGGTTCGGCTGCTGTCAGCGCCTGCTGCAGGGCCGCCATGACCTGAGGACTGGCCGGGCCGTTGCCAAGGGCCACCGCCAGGTTGCGGCGCCAGCGCTGATAGCCGATACGGCGGATGGGGCTGCCTTCGGTGTGCTTGAGAAACTCGCTCTCGCTCCAGCCCCACAAGGTCAACAGCGGCGGGCGATGCAGATTGGGGCGCGGGCTGAAGTCGGGCTCCGGGCTGGCGTTGGCATAGCGGTTCCAGGGGCAGATGAGCTGGCAGTCGTCACAGCCATAGATGCGATTGCCCATCAGCGGCCGAAATTCTTCGGGAATGGGGCCGTCGTTCTCGATGGTGAGATAGGAGATGCAGCGGCGGCCGTCCACCACGTAGGGGGCGATGATGGCGCCGGTGGGGCAGATGTTGATGCAGGCCACGCACTTGCCGCACTGTTCTTTCTCCACCGGGGCATCCAGTGGCAGCGGCAGGCTGAGCAGCAGCTCCCCCAGAAAAAAGAAGGAGCCCGCCGACTCGTTGAGCAGCAGCGAGTGCTTGCCTACCCAGCCGAGGCCCGCCTTGGCCGCCAGCGGCCGCTCCAGAATGGGGGCCGAGTCGACGAAGGGGCGCCAGCCTAGCGCCTCGCAGCGCTGCTCGATGCGCTCCCCCAGCTGCTTGAGCCGGTTGCGCAGCAGCTTGTGGTAGTCGCGACCGAGGGCATAGCGGCTGATGTAGCCAAGGGTGGGGTCGCGCAGGGTGGCTGCGAAGCCCGCCTCGAACGGCAGATAGTTCATCCGCACCGAGAGCACCCGCAAGGTGCCTGGCAGCAGTTCGTGGGGGCGGGCCCGCATCATGCCGTGACGCGCCATGTAGTCCATGCTGCCGTGATGGCCCGCATCGAGCCAGGCCTGCAGCCTGGGCTCCTCGAGGGTGAGATCCGTGTCGGTGATACCGACCTGGTCGAATCCTAGCTCGCTCGCCCAGAGCTTGATATCTTGGGCCAGTTGATGGAGTTCGGTGGTGGTCATGGGGCCGTCTGCCTGCCCGGGTGCTGACCGGGATGGAGGTGTACTGTCATGCTGTATCGCATCTCTGGGGTCTTGTTGCCAAGGTTGACCGACTGGCATGGCGGTTGCCGTCATACTGCATCATGTGCCCGGTGCCAGCTGGCCCGGATAAATGAATGAGAGTCAGGAGCCGTCATGGTACAGATCATCGGGGATGCTATCAGCGGGAAAGAGGTGCGCAGTTTACCACAATCACTGTGGCGGGCTGAACAGATCCGTGCCCTGGAGCGGGAGTGGGCCGAGCGCGAGGGGCTGGCACTCTACACCCTGATGGAGCGGGCCGGGGCGGCACTGCGCACCTACGCCACCCACCACTGGCCGCACAGCCGATGCTGGTGGATCTTCACCGGCCCCGGCAACAACGGTGGCGACGGCTATGTATTGGCCCGCCTTGCGAGGCAGTTGGGGCTGGAGCCCCAGGTGATTGCGCTGAGGGATCCCGCCGAGCTGACGGGAGACGCCAGGCGGGCCGCCGACGAGTGGCTGGCGACGGGGGGCACAGTGGTGTCGGCCGAGGCGGGCGAACTCGACCGGCTGCCGGCCCCGGACTTGGTAATCGACGCACTGCTCGGCACCGGTGTCCATACCCGGCTGTCACCGCTTATGACAAAGATCGTCGCAACAATCAATGGCTTGCAGGTGCCCGTGCTATCGGTGGATCTCCCCTCCGGCCTCAATGCCGACACCGGCTGCGCCATGGGGGCCGTGGTGCGCGCCAGCCGCACCCTCACTTTCATCGGTATCAAGCAGGGCCTGCTCACCGCCGACGGGGTGGATTGCGTCGGTCGGCTCGACTGCGACCCCCTCGGCGTCAGCGTCCCGCCCGGGTGGCAGGCGGCGGCCGAGCGCATCGATTATCCCTCCCTGCACGCCCGGCTGACACCGCGCCAGCGCTCGTCCCACAAGGGCTCCCACGGCAAGGTGCTGCTGGTGGGGGGCAATGCGGGGATGCAGGGGGCCATCGTGCTGGCCGCTCGTGCCTGCCTGCGGGCCGGCGCCGGTCTGGTGCGGGTGTGCCAGCATCCTGACCATCTGCCCGCCAGCCTCTACCAGGCCGAATTGATGGGCAGTCAGGGCGGTGGCGAGGAGAGCTGGGCCTCGGTGCGGGTGGTGGGACCCGGCCTGGGGCAGGATGAGTGGGGGCGGCGCCATTTTGAGTCATTTGTTAACGAGCAGGTGCCACTGGTATTGGATGCCGATGGATTGAATTGGCTGGCGCAATGTCCCCGTCATCAGGATAATTGGGTGCTCACGCCCCATCCGGGCGAGGCAGCCCGCCTGCTGGGCTGCACCATTGCCGAGATTGCCGCGGATCGTTTTGCCGCGGTGCAGCGTCTGCAGCAGCGTTTCGGCGGTGTGGTGCTGCTCAAGGGGGCGGGGACGCTAATCCACGACGGCAAGGGGATGGCGCTCTGCGACGAGGGCAATCCCGGCATGGCCAGTGGCGGCATGGGTGACCTGTTATCTGGTATAATCGCCGCCCTTTTGGCCCAGGGCTGGTCTGCCGCCGAGGCAACCCGACTGGGCGCCGTGATCCACGGGGAAGCGGCCGATCTGGCCGCTGCAGACGGAGAGCGGGGCATGCTGGCATCGGACCTGCTGCCCTTTATCCGTCGACTGGTAAATCCCGACACCATAACAAGCTAAAGAAGAACATGGCAAAACAGTTGATGATGACACTGCCGGACGAGGCAGCAACAGTGGCACTGGGTGGCCGACTGGCCCACGCCTGCCAGCAGGCAACCACGGTGTTCTTGCACGGCTCTCTCGGGGCCGGCAAAACCACCCTGACCCGGGGCTGGGTACAGGGGCTGGGGCATGAGGGCAAGGTCAAGAGCCCGACCTATACCCTGGTCGAGCCCTATGAGCTGGCCGACTGGCAGCTCTACCACTTCGATCTCTATCGATTGGCCGACCCGGAGGAGCTGGAGTTCATGGGGATCCGTGACTACTTTGGCGCCAATACCCTCTGTCTGGTGGAGTGGCCGGAGAAAGGGGAAGGCTGGCTGCCTGCTCCCGATCTCGACATTACCCTGAGTTATGCAAACGAGCAGCGCGAGGTCCTGATAGAGGCCCGCACCGCTATTGGCGAAGCCATTCTGGAACGGTTGTCATCTACGTGCGCTTGATCCTTGTTATTGCCCTCTCCCTGCTGGCCTTACCCTCCTGGGCGAATCAGCTCAAGAGCGTGCGGGTGTGGCCGTCGCCGGACAACACCCGGGTGGTGCTCGACATGAGCAGCGCCCCCAATTACAACTACTTCACCCTGACCGGCCCCGACCGGCTGGTGATCGACCTGAAAGGGGCGAGCAACGTCACCAATCTGGCCCGCATCGAGAACAAGAGCGAGCTGGTGCGCAAGATCCGCGAGAGCTCGCCGCTGGAGAAGGGGGGTCTGCGGCTGGTGCTGGATCTCAGCTCCACCATCAAGCCGGTGGTGTTCCCGCTGGCGCCGGCGGGACCCTACGGCCACCGCCTGGTGATCGACCTGCCGTACGAAGAGAAGGCCTCCGCCGCGGTGCAAGCCACGCCGGTGGGTGGCAAGGGCAAGGGGGTGGTGATCGCCATCGACCCGGGCCACGGCGGCGAAGACCCTGGCTCCATCGGCCCGCGTCGCACTTACGAGAAGCGGGTGACCCTGGCGGTCTCCCAGAAGCTGGCCGCCCTCATCGACCGCGAGCCCGGCATGCGTGCCGTGCTGACCCGGCGCGGCGACTATTTCGTCGATCTGAACAAACGCTCCGAGATTGCCCGCAAGGCCAAGGCCGACCTGCTGGTGTCGGTGCACGCCGACAGCTTCCACAATTCGACCCCGCGCGGCGCCTCCGTCTGGGTACTGTCGACCAACCGCGCTAACCGCGAGATGGGCAGCTGGCTGGAGAAACAGGAGAAGCAGGGCGAGCTGCTGGGGGGCGTCGGCAAGGTGTTGGCCGAATCGGACCCGAACCCCTATCTGGCGCAGACCTTCCTCGACCTCTCCATGGACAAGTCCCGCGCCGAGGGTTATGACGTCAGCCGCCAGATCCTGCGCTCGCTGGGCCGGGTTGCTCGGTTGCACAAGAAGGCGCCGGAGCACGCCAGTTTGGCGGTGCTGAAGGCGCCGGATATCCCCTCCGTGCTGGTGGAGACGGGCTTTATCTCCAACCACGCCGAAGAGCAGTTGCTGGCCACCGCCAGCTATCAGGATCAGCTGGCCCGCGCCATCTTCGAAGGGATCCGCAACTATTACCGGGCCCATCCGACCAAGGGAGCCATGCTCACCGGCAAGGGGCAGGGCAGCAACAAGCAGGCGGCAGTCAGCCGACCCGCCCCCGCCAGCAAGCCGGTCGCCGTCAGCAAGCCGGCGGCGCAACCGGTGCAGCAGGTGGTGACCAACCGGATGCCGGCCACCGAGCCGAATCGCAGCAGCGATGGCGGGGCACCGGTCAGCAGCGTCGGCGGATCCTCGTCCGGCGCCGGGGTGATCAAGCCCTACGTGGTGGCGGCCAAGGAGCCGAGCGCGCCGGTCAGCAGCGTGCAGAGCAACGACAAGGCCAACATGCTCCGTCATGTGGTCACCCGCGGGCAGAGCCTTTCCCGGCTTGCCGAGAAATACGGGGTGAGCCAGGCGCGGCTGGTGGAGATCAACAAGCTCAAGTCGCGGGATATCCAGATAGGGCAGGTGCTCTATATTCCGCAAAAATAGCGCAGGATGAGGCGCCGGCCCCGTCCCTGCCAGTGGCAGGGACGGGGCCGGCGAGCCGTCATCGACCCCCGCCGATTACCCGCGCCTTTAATCATCAGGAGTCCGTGATGCCGATCCGTACCTTGTCCCCTGTTCTGGCCAGCCAGACGAGCGTGGGCTGTGATACGGCGGCGTGGCTCTCATCCGGGGCGATTGCCACAGCCACCCCGTTCAACCAGCAGGAGTAAGCGATGCCAATCCGTATATTGCCGCCGATTCTGGCCAACCAGATTGCTGCCGGTGAGGTGGTGGAGCGGCCCTCCTCCGTGGTCAAGGAGCTGGTGGAAAACAGCCTGGATGCGGGTGCCGACCGGGTCGAGATCGACATCGACAAGGGCGGTGCCAAGCTCATTCGCATTCGCGACAACGGCGGTGGCGTTGCCAAGGATGAGCTGGTGCTGGCACTGTCGCGCCACGCCACCTCCAAGGTAGCGACCCTCGACGATCTGGAAGGGATCAACAGCCTGGGCTTTCGCGGCGAGGCGCTCGCCTCCATCAGTTCGGTCTCCCGGCTCACCTTCACCTCCCGCACGGCGGAGCAGTCCGAAGCCTGGCAGGCGCAGGCCGAGGGGCGCGAGATGAGCGTCACCATCAAACCGGCGGCCCACCCGGTGGGCACCACGGTGGAGGTGGTGGATCTCTTCTTCAACACTCCGGCGCGGCGCAAGTTCATGCGCAGCGAAAAGACCGAGTTCGCCCACATCGACGAGCTGGTGCGCCGCATCGCGCTCTCCCGCTTCGACGTCACCCTGATCCTGCGCCACAACGGCAAGGTGGTGCGCCAGTACAAGGCCGCCAATACGGTGGCGGAGCAGGAGCGCCGACTCGCCGCGGTGTGCGGCTCTCCCTTCATGCATCACGCGCTGGCGGTGGAGAGCGAGCACAGCGACGTGCGGCTGTGGGGCTGGCTGGCGACCCCGGAGGGCGCCAGGCCGCAGAACGATCTGCAATACACCTATGTCAACGGCCGCATGATGCGCGACAAGCTTATCAATCATGCCATTCGTCAGGCCTATGACGAGCTGCTGCCGGCCGACCGGTTCGCGGCCTACGTGCTCTACATCGAGCTGGATCCGCGCCAGGTGGACGTCAACGTCCATCCAGCCAAGCACGAGGTGCGCTTTCATCAGGCACGCCTCATTCACGACTTCATCTTCCAGGCGCTGTTTACTGCCCTGCGCCAGCAAGGAGCGGCCAGCGATGAGCCCCTGGCCGAGACCCTGGTCGAGCTGCCGGTCAGTGCCCCCATCGAGTATCCGGGTCAGGCTCCCAGAGCCGAGTGGTATGGCGCCGAGCACAACTACCGGGCGCCGGCTCGGGAAGTGCGGGAAGGCAGTAGTACCGGGCGGGCCGGCAACTACCAGCCGCCCGAGCCCCCCAGCCGGGAGGCGATGCGCGGCATGGGATCGCTGCTCACCACCCTGCCGGCGGTGCAGGGCATGCCGCTGGCAGAGGCAGAAACTGCGCCTGTTGCTGCCGTGCCCGCCAAAGCGGGGACGTGGCGGGCATTGACCCTGGTGGAACAGGCCTATCTGCTGCTGGAGCGAGACAACCGGCTGGCCTTGCTGTCGCTGGTGCGGGCCGAGCGCCTGCTGCTGCGCCACTGGCTGCTGGAGACCTGGGGTCAGGGGCTGGCGGCCCAGCCGCTGCTGTTGCCGGTCTCCTTCAAGCTGCCGAAAAACCTGGTCGCGCTGGTCGAGCAGCAGGATCGTTTGCTCAAACGGATGGGGCTGGAGTTGAAAAGCGGCGGGCGCGACACCATGATCCTGACTCGGGTGCCGGCGTTGCTGCGCCAGACCGATCTGGTGCGCTTATTACCCGAATTGCTGCAACTGATCGAGAGCGGATCTGACAGTGATGCCGGCCAGCAGGCTGAAGTACTATGCCAATGGCTGGTGGAGCAGGGGATAAGTCGCGAAAAAGTATACGATTTTGCCACGGCCAACCGCCTGCTGACGGAACTTGTTGCTGATTTCAGTGACCAACTGGCTGACGTTCACATGGTGCGCCCGCTAGCGCTGGCGAGCGTGCTGGCCGAGTTTGCCGATGGCCATTGAGGGGAATGTTCCTCTTGAACCCATAAACCAGTTTTTTGCAGGTGCGCCGCACGGGCGGCGACCATGCAAGGGGAGTTTTTTACGTGGCTGACTTGCCGACTGCAATTTTTCTGATGGGGCCGACGGCCTCTGGCAAGACGGATCTCGCCATCGAACTGTGCCAGGCGCTGCCCTGCGACATCATCAGCGTGGATTCCGCGCTTATCTATCGCGGCATGGATATCGGCACCGCCAAACCGAGTGCCGCCGAGCTGGCGCTGGCGCCGCACCGGCTGATCGACATCCTGGACCCCGCCGTGAGCTATTCGGCGGCCGATTTTTGCAAGGATGCGCTGCGGGAGATGAAAGAGATTGCCAAGCGCGGCCGCATTCCGCTGCTGGTGGGCGGTACCATGCTCTATTTCAAGGCGTTGCTGGAGGGGCTCTCTCCGCTGCCCTCCGCCGACCCCGTCATTCGGGCCGGCATCGAGGAGGAGGCCGCCCGTCTGGGGTGGCAGGCACTGCACGATGAACTGGTGCGCATCGATCCGGTGGCTGGTGCCCGCATCCATCCCAATGACCCGCAGCGGCTCAGCAGGGCGCTCGAAGTCTACCGCATCAGCGGCAAGACGCTCACCGAGCTGACCCAGGTGCAGGGGGAGGGGTTGCCCTATCGGGTGCTGCAGTTTGCCATCGCGCCGAGCGATCGCGCCGTGCTGCACCAGCGCATCGAGCTGCGCTTTGACAAGATGCTGCAGGGCGGCTTTGAACAAGAAGTCAGGGCGCTCTATCAACGGGGCGATCTCACCCCGGATCTTCCCTCCATCCGCTGTGTGGGATACCGCCAAATGTGGGACTACCTGGCGGGGGAAGTGGAGTATGATGAGATGCGCTATCGCGGAATTGTTGCCACCCGCCAGTTGGCCAAGCGTCAAATGACCTGGTTGCGCGGTTGGTCTGATGTGACCTGGTTGGAATCTGGTGAGTCTGGCAATCTGGCAAGGGTCGTCGCCCGTGCCGGAGTGGCTTGACACTCCTGTATAATCAGGTTGTTATATTGATATCCGGTGTTTAAAAACAACAAACTATAAGGAAAAGAAGATGGCTAAGGGGCAATCTCTCCAAGACCCGTTTTTGAATGCGCTGCGCCGTGAGCGGATTCCTGTTTCTATCTATTTGGTGAACGGCATCAAACTGCAGGGTCAGATCGAATCGTTTGACCAGTTTGTCATTTTGCTGAAGAACACCGTGAGCCAGATGGTCTACAAGCACGCCATCTCCACCGTGGTGCCGGCCCGTGCCGTCAACCACCACCAGCATGCGCCGGGCGCGGCTGGCGAAGAGCAGGGTGAAGCCGAGGCGTGATATCCCGGGACGAGGCGACTCGTCAACCCAGATTCATCATGATTCCTGTCAAGGAGCAAGCGCTTGTTTGACCGTTATGAAGCCGGCGAACAGGCCGTTCTGGTACATGTCAACTTCAGTGATGAGGGTGAGCGCGAGGATCTGGAAGAGCTCAAGATGCTGGTGAGCTCGGCCGGGGTCAATGCGCTGGGGGTGATCACCACCAGCCGCAGTGCGCCCAGCGCCAAATTTTTTGTCGGCAGCGGCAAGGCTGAAGAGATAGCGTCCCAGGTCCAGATGCTGGATGCCGACGTCGTCATTTTCAACCATGCCCTGACCCCTGCCCAGGAGCGCAACCTGGAGCGTCTGTTCCAGTGCCGGGTAGTGGACAGGACCGGCCTGATCCTCGATATCTTTGCCCAGCGCGCCCGTACCCACGAAGGCAAGTTGCAGGTCGAACTGGCCCAGTTACGCCATCTTTCAACTCGCCTGGTGCGAGGCTGGACCCACCTTGAACGTCAGAAGGGCGGGATCGGCCTGCGCGGCCCGGGTGAAACTCAGCTGGAAACCGACCGTCGCCTGTTGCGTGAGCGCATCAAGGCGATTCTGCGTCGGCTCGACAAGGTGGCCAAACAGCGGGAGCAGGGGCGTCGTGCCCGCAACCGCAACGAGGTGCCGACCGTTTCCCTGGTGGGTTACACCAACGCCGGAAAGTCCACTTTGTTCAACCAACTTACAGCTGCCAGCGTGTATGCTGCCGACCAATTGTTCGCAACCCTGGATCCGACCCTGCGCAAATTGGTGATCCAGGATGTGGGTGATGTGATTCTGGCGGATACAGTTGGATTTATTCGACACTTGCCCCATGATCTGGTCGCGGCCTTCAAGGCGACGCTGCAGGAGACCCGCGAAGCGGACCTGCTGCTGCACGTGGTGGACTGTGCCGATGAGCAGATGCAGGAAAATATCGAGTCAGTGCAGCAGGTGCTGGCCGAGATCGAAGCCGATGACCGACCCCAGCTGATGATCTGCAACAAGATCGACAAGCTGGGTGAACATCCGGTCGGGCTGGAGCGTGATGAAGAGGGGCGCCCGGTGCGGGTCTGGCTGTCAGCCCAGACCGGGGAAGGGTGTGCAGACCTGTTTACGGCCCTGACTGAATTGCTGGCCGGATCCATGGTGCACCATACCCTGCAGTTGCCGCCTTCGGCCGCCAGATTGCGCAGTGCGCTCTATCGCCTCAAGGGCATCGAGCAGGAAGGTTTCAGCGAGGAGGGGGATTTTGTGTTGGAAGTCCGCCTGCAACTGGCTGACTGGAACCGCCTCATGAAACAAGAAGGTGAGAGTTTACAACGCTTTATCAGGCATTGATTCGTCGATGAGATGAATGTTTGCTGGCTTCATCAACGGTTGATGGCCCGATAGAGATGATATCCATCCGCATGTATTAATGGAGACGCTGATGGCTTGGAATGAGCCTGGTAACAACGGCAAAGACCGTGACCCCTGGGGGAACAACGGCAAGAATCAGGGACCCCCTGATTTGGACGAGATGCTGCGCAAGGTGAGCCGCCGTTTTGGTGGTCTGCTCGGTGGCGGCAAGTCTGGTGGTGGCGATGTAGGCAAGTTTGGCCTGTCCATCGCTCTGGTGGTGGCGGTAGTGGTGTGGGTCGTCAGCGGCTTCTATACCATTCGTGAAGCCGAACGGGGCGTGGTGCTGCGCTTTGGCGAATACTCCCACAACGTGGATCCCGGCCTGCGCTGGAAGCCGACCTTCATCGATCGGGTGATCCCGGTGGATGTGGAATCGGTCCGCTCCCTGCCGGCTTCCGGTTTCATGCTGACCCAGGACGAGAACGTGGTGCGGGTCGAGATGGACGTGCAGTATCGCGTGGTCGACCCGGAGCAGTATCTGTTCAGCGTGACCAATGCCGACGAGAGTCTGAGCCAGGCCACCGACAGCGCCCTGCGTTACGTGGTGGGCCACACCCGGATGGACGACGTGCTGACCACAGGTCGTGAGAAGGTGCGCCAGGAGACCTGGCAGGTGATCGACAGCATCATCGAGCCATATCACATGGGTCTGCAGATCGTCGACGTCAACTTCCTGCCGGCACGTCCGCCGGAAGAGGTGAAAGACGCCTTCGATGACGCCATCTCCGCCCAGGAAGATGAACAGCGCTTCATTCGTGAAGCCGAAGCCTATGCCCGTGAAGTCGAGCCGAAGGCCCGTGGTCAGGTCAAACGTCTGGAGCAGGAGGCTGAAGCCTACAAGTCCCAGATCGTGCTGAAGGCCAAGGGTGAAGTCGCTCGCTTCAATGAGTTGCTGCCCCAGTATCAGGCTGCGCCCGAGCTGACCCGCGATCGTATCTACCTGGAGACCATGGAAGAGCTGTATCAGCAGGCCAACAAGGTGGTGGTCGACATGCCGGCTGGCAACAACAGCATGATCTATCTGCCGCTCGACAAGCTTTCCGGCAAGGCGAACGCAGTGCAACCGACCCGTCCGGCAGGTGCGCCGGTGGTGGAACAGACCCCGCCGTCCAACGAGGGGGCCAACTCCACTCCGACTCCGCTGCGTAGCGGTGACCGTTTCAGCTCAGGGAGAAACTAATAGATGAAAAAGATAGCTATTGGTGTCATCGCTGTGGCCGCCATGGTCTGCTTCTCGTCGGTCTTCATCGTCGATGAAGGCCAGAAGGGCATCGTCGTGCAGTTCGGCAAGGTGAAGCGGGTCGACTCCGGTGAACCGCGCCTGTACGAACCGGGTCTGCACTTCAAGGTGCCGCTCATCGACCAGGTACGCAAGATGGATGCCCGCATCCAGACCCTGGAAGGCCAGGCGGATCGCTTCGTTACGTCCGAGAAGAAAGACCTCATCATCGACTCCTACGTGAAGTGGAAGATCGAGGACTTCTCCAAGTACTACCTGGCGACCGGTGGTGGCAACAAGATCCAGGCCGAAGACCTGCTCAAGCGCAAGATCAACAACGGTCTGCGTTCCGAGATCGGTAACCGCACCATCAAGGACATCGTCTCCGGTGAGCGCAGTACCGTGATGGAAGATGCCCTGATGAAGATGGCGCGCTCCTCCGAGCTCGGCATCAAGGTGGTGGATGTGCGCATCAAGCAGATCAACCTGCCGGTGGAAGTCTCCAGCTCCATCTATCAGCGGATGCGAGCCGAACGGACTGCGGTAGCCCGTGAGCATCGCTCCCAGGGCCGCGAGCAGGCCGAGATCCTGCGCGCCGACATCGACCGCAAGGTGACCGTGATGATCGCCGACGCCGAGAGTAACGCCCGCCAGCTGCGTGGTGAAGGGGATGCCGAGGCCGCCAAGATCTATGCCGACAGCTACAAGAAAGACCCCGAGTTTTTCAGCTTCGTGCGCAGCATGGAGGCCTATCGCAAGAGCTTCGCCGGTGGCAATGACCTGATGGTCCTCAAGCCGGACAGCGAGTTCTTCCGCTACCTCAAGTCGCCGCACGGCAGCAAGCAGTAAGCGAGTCGCAATGATACCCAAGGGCCTGATGATTCAGGCCCTTTTGTTTGGCGGTCAGGGGCTTGCCGGTGTTCCGGCAGCTTGTGGACCTGGTGGTTGAGAGGAGAGGTGATGCTGACATCCATCTTGATGGGGCTGGGCTTGCTGCTGCTGTTCGAGGGGCTGGGACCGCTGCTGATGCCGCGCGCCTGGCAACAGATGCTGCGGCTGTTGAGCGAGCAGCCCACCGAGCAGCTGCGCCGCATCGGCGGCTGTCTGGTGGTAGCCGGGGCCGTGATTCTGTGGGCGCTGGCGCGTTAGAGGATGGTGCTGAGTGGGCCAGACTGTGTTTGCCGGACAATAAAAAAGAGGCCCTTTGGCCTCTTTTTTATTGTGTTCCGACTGGAATCAGGCGCTGCGCTGCACCGCCATGTGGGCCAGTGTTGCCAATGCCTGTTTGTGCTGGGAGTCCGGCAGGATGGCAAGGGCCGCGATGGCCTTGTCGGCCTCTTCCCGGGCCCGCATGCGAGAGTATTCCAGGGCGCCGGTACGGTCGAGGATGGCCAGGATCCGGTCGAGGTGCTCCATGCCGTTGCGGTGCTTGATGGCATCGCGCACCAGCTGGCGCTCATCCGGGCTACCCACTTCCATGGCTCGCAGCAGCGGCAGGGTGGGTTTGCCTTCGGCCAGATCATCGCCGACGTTCTTGCCCATCTCGTCGCTCTGGGAGCAGTAGTCCATCACGTCGTCAATGATCTGGAAGGCGGTGCCCAGATACTTGCCATAGTCGGTCATGGCCTGCTCGACGGGCGCGGGCTGATGGGTCAGCACGGCGGCGAGGCGGGTGGCCGCCTCGAACAGCTTGGCGGTCTTGCAGTAGATGACCGTCATGTAGCTTTCTTCGGTGGTATCCGGATCGTTGCAGTTCATCAGCTGCAACACTTCCCCTTCGGCGATGGTATTGGTGGCATCGGAGAGGATCTCCATCACCCGCAGGTTGGAGAGCTCGCTCATCATCTGGAAGGAGCGGCTGTAGAGGTAGTCGCCCACCAGCACGCTGGCGGCATTGCCGAACAGGGCGTTGGCGGTTTCCCGGCCGCGGCGCAGGTCGGATTCGTCGACCACGTCGTCGTGCAGCAGGGTGGAGGTATGAATGAATTCGATGATGGCAGCCAGTTTCAGGTGATCTTCACCTTCGTATCCCAGTGCGCGGGCGGCCATGACGGTCAGCATGGGGCGCATCCGTTTCCCACCTGCACTGACAATATAGAAACCCAGCTGGTTGATCAGGCTGACATCGGACTGGAGTCTCGCCAGGATCAGTTCATTGACCGCCGTCATGTCGGCGGCACAGAGCGCACGGATAGTCTGTTGGTCCATAAGTCTCGTAACGTGACGGCAGTGATGACTGCGATTTTAGCAATGGCGGGGATTCTACACGATTTCACAATGGGTTACAGTTAAGCGTTTGTTCACGGCGGCAGATATGCGCACAAAATAAACTTTTTGCTAAATTGGCCTTGCCTGAGCAAATCGATTTGCGTAGAATGCCGGCCCATTGTTATAGGTTTTTGCGCGTGTCTGGCCTTGAGCAAAAAACACGCCTTTACGGAGTTAATCAAATGTACGCGGTATTCCAAAGCGGCGGAAAACAACACCGTGTGGCCGAAGGTCAAATCGTTCGTCTGGAAAAGCTGAACGTTGAGACTGGCGCTACCATCGACTTCAACGAAGTGCTGATGGTTGCTGCAGGCGACACTTTTAAAGTAGGTGCTCCTTTCGTTGAAGGTGGCAAGGTTGTAGCTGAAGTTGTGGCTCACGGCCGTGGCGAGAAAGTGACTATCGTCAAGTTCCGTCGTCGTAAGCACCACCGTAAGCAAGCGGGCCACCGTCAGTGGTTCACTGAAGTCAAAATCACTGGCATCAGCGCTTAATTAGAGGAGTACGATAGATGGCACACAAAAAAGCTGGCGGTTCATCCCGCAACGGCCGCGATTCAGAAGCTAAACGCCTGGGCGTGAAGCGTTTCGGCGGCGAAACAGTTCTGGCTGGCAGCATCATCGTTCGTCAGCGTGGCACCAAGTTCCACGCCGGTACCAACGTTGGTCTGGGCAAGGATCACACCCTGTTCGCTACTGCGACTGGTAAAATCCTGTTCGAAGTTAAAGGTCCGCTGAATCGTAAGTACGTTAGCATCGTTGCTGAGTAATTACGGACCGCAAGGATCCGAAGCCCCGCCAACAGGCGGGGCTTTTGTTTTTCTGCAGCAGTTTACGAAAAAACGGCACGCAGCTGACCCTGGCTCTGAAAGGGTATGCTTGGCAAGATGCGTATCGCCCGCAGGGGTCTGTACCACTATAATTGCGTATCGGTTTTTCGAATTAAGGTGACGGTTACCTATGAAGTTTGTTGATGAAGTCCAGATTCGAGTCGATGCCGGTGACGGTGGTAACGGTTGTGTGAGCTTTCGCCGTGAGAAGTACATTCCGAACGGCGGCCCGGACGGCGGTGACGGCGGTGACGGTGGCGACGTATATCTGGTTGCCGATGAAAACCTGAACACCCTGATCGACTACCGTTTCGAGCGTTTTCACGCCGCCGAACGTGGCGAGAATGGCCAGAGCGCCAACTGTACCGGCCGTCGCGGCAAGGACAGGATCCTGCGCGTACCGGTCGGCACCCGCGCCAGCGATGAAGACACCGGCGAACTGCTGGGTGACCTGACCCACCACGAGCAGAAGCTGCTGGTTGCCAAGGGCGGCTTCCACGGTCTGGGCAACACCCGTTTCAAGAGTTCCGTCAACCGGGCGCCGCGCCAGAAGAGCAACGGTACCCCGGGTGAAGTGCGTACCCTGAAGCTGGAGCTGTTGCTGCTGGCCGACGTCGGCATGCTGGGTCTGCCCAACGCCGGCAAGTCCACCTTCATCCGCGCCGTCTCCGCGGCCCGTCCGAAAGTGGCCGACTACCCCTTCACCACCCTGGTGCCTAACCTGGGCGTGGTGCGTGGTGAGAACTCCCGCTCCTTCGTCATCGCCGACATTCCCGGTCTGATCGAAGGGGCTGCCGAAGGTGCTGGCCTCGGTATCCGCTTCCTCAAGCACCTCGAGCGCTGCCGCGTGCTGATCCATCTGGTGGACATCTGTCCGGTCGATGGTTCTGATCCGGCCGAAAATGCGGTGACCATCGTCCGGGAGCTGGAAAAGTACAGCCCGGAACTGGCGAGCAAGCCGCGCTGGCTGGTGTTCAACAAGATGGACCTGATCCTGGAAGAAGAGGCGCAGGAAGTGATGGATCGCGTCAAGACCGCTCTCAATCATGAAGGCCCTGTCTACGCCATCACCGCCATCAGCAAGGAAGGGACCAAGAAGGTCTGCTACGACATCCTGGACCTGCTGGACACCATGCCCCGTCAGCTGGCGGAAGATGCCAAAGACGCCATCGAGAAGGTGGAGTTCAAGTGGGACGACTACCACAAGAACCAGCTGGCCAAGGCTGAAGCCGATGCGCTGGCCGCCTCCAAGGCGTTTGATGAATCGCTGGACGACGACGAGTGGGATGACGAAGACGATGATGGCGTGGAAGTCATCTACGTGCGTGACTGACCCGCATCCCGTGCGCGGTCGTGATACCGCCACCCGATGCTGAAAAACCGGAGCCTTCCCAGGCTCCGGTTTTTTTATGGGGATCGACCGGATCACTATATAGATATATTTCTTATGTCACTTATTGCCTGCCAACCGCAACTGATTATACTGCGCACCTGAATGTAACCATGCTGAAACAATATGCTAACCAATTGCAATGAATTGATATGCGTATCTGCTTGCGTGCATTCTTATGGAAGGTTTGCCTGTATAAATATTTATGCTTGAAATGATCCATTAAAAGCTTGTTTGTGCATTTTATTGGGGTATTCTTGCGCCCGTTTTGCCGGGCGAGAGCATGGATATGCAGGTTTGCCTGGCTAAGGAAAAGTAACATTAAGGCTGTAGACCATGCTGGAAAAGACTCTGCAAGCACCTGCGCTCAATACCCGCCGCAACGTGCTGATGTTCCTGGTCCCGTCACTCATCGGGATCCTGCTGTTCATGACCCCCGTCATCTATGACGGAAACGTCACCATCCCTGTGGCCGTGCTGGCGAAGCTGGTACAAACGGTGTTTGCCGATTATCTGGTGGCCATGGTCAGCGCCATCATCACCACCACCATGCTGATGACGCTGGTAGCCTGGCTGTTCAAGCCGGCGATCCTGGTCAGACGCCCCTTCCTCAACAGCCTGTTCAACGTCTCCCCCTTCTGGGCCTGCGTGCGGGTACTGGGCGGTATCTTCGTGCTGCTGACCTTCTTCGAGGCGGGCCCGGCAGCCCTGCGCTCCGATGCGACCGGCGGCCTGGTGCTGCATGATCTGCTGCCGGTGCTGTTCTCCGTCTTCATCTTCGCCGGCCTGCTGCTGCCCTTGCTGCTCGATTTCGGTCTGCTGGAGTTTGTCGGCACCATGATGACCCGCATCATGCGCCCGGTGTTCCGTCTGCCCGGTCGCTCCGCGGTGGACTGTTTCGCCTCCTGGCTGGGGGATGGCAGCGTCGGTATCCTGCTGACCAGCAAACAGTACGAAGGCAAGTTCTACACCCAGCGGGAAGCGGCCGTCATCGGCACCACCTTCTCCGCCGTCTCCATCACCTTCTGCCTGGTGGTGATCTCCCAGGTTCGGCTGGAGCACATGTTCGTGCCCTTCTACCTGACCGTCTGTCTGGCCGGGGTGGTGGCCGCCATCGTGGTGCCGCGTTTGCCGCCGCTCTGCTGGAAGAAGGATGTCTACAGCGACGGTACTCCCCTGTGTCGCAAGCAGGAGTCGGTGCCGCACCAGCACAGCGTGCTGAGCTACGGCTATGAGCGGGCCCTGACCAAGGCCGAGGGCATGACCGACATGGGGGCAGTGGCACGGGAAGGGGTGAAGAACGCACTGGACATGATCTTCGGCGTGCTGCCGGTGGTGATGGCCATCGGCACCTGCGCCCTGATGCTGGCGGAGCACACCTCCATCTTCAACTGGCTGGGGGCCCCCTTCGTGCCCTTGCTGGAGCTGCTGCAGCTGCCGGAGGCGGAAGCGGCCTCCAAGACCATCATGGTGGGCTTCGCCGACATGTTCATTCCGGCGGTGCTGGCCTCCACCATCGAGAGCGACATCACCCGCTTCGTGATCGCCGCCATGTCGGTCACCCAGCTCATCTACATGTCGGAAGTAGGCGCCCTGCTGCTGGGCAGCAAGATCCCGGTCAAGTTGTGGGAGCTGTTCGTGATCTTCCTGCTGCGTACCCTGATCACCCTGCCGGTCATCGCCGGGGTGGCGCACCTGCTGTTCTGATCCGGCTCGCGCCTTGTCACACGGTCAACTTCGGTTGGCCGTTTTTTATGGCCGGCATTAGACCAAAGTGAGTCTTTTACAGGCCTTGTTTTTACATTAATGTAACAGGCTGCAAAAACACGCCAGCCGAGCAGTAGGCACGTCCAACCTATGTGGCCAGGAGTCACCCCATGACCTCACTGCTCAGCTACCGGGCCGGTCCCTGCGATCAGCCGCTGCTTCACCAGACCATAGGCGCCTACCTGCAACAGATCGCGGAACGTTTCCCCGACCGGCCCGCAGTGGTGGTGCGCCACCAGCAGATCCGCTGGAACTATCGTGAATACCTGACCCAGATAGACAGGTTGGCGCTGGGCCTGCTGGCGCTCGGGATCCGGCCGGGGGATCGGGTCGGCATCTGGTCGCCGAACAACATCGAGTGGTGCCTGGTGCAATTTGCCACGGCCCGCATCGGGGCCATCATGGTCTGCATCAATCCCGCCTACCGCAGCTACGAGCTGGCCTTTGCCATCAACAACGTGGGCTGTCGGGCCCTCATCTGTGCCAGTGCGTTCAAGGGCTGCGACTACCTCGCCATGCTGGGGGAGCTGGCCCCCGAGCTGGCGCACTGCCCACCCGGCCGTCTCGCATCATCCCGGCTGCCGAGCCTGGAGATGGTGATCCGGCTCGGGGAGGAACAAAGCGCCGGCATGCTCAACTTCCCTGAGATGCTGACACTGGGCGACCAGCAGGACCCGGCCTGGCTGGCCCGGGTGGCGGCCACCCTCAAACCCGATGACGCCATCAACATCCAGTTCACCTCTGGTACCACGGGCAACCCCAAGGGGGCCACCCTCAGCCACAGCAACATCCTCAACAACGGCCGCCAGGTGGCGCAAGGCATGGCATTCAGCGAGCAGGACCGGCTCTGCATCCCGGTGCCGCTCTACCACTGTTTCGGCATGGTGCTCGGCAACCTGGCCAGCATCAGCGTAGGGGCCTGCGCCCTGTTTCCGGCCGAAGCCTTCGATCCGGCGGCCACCTTGCGGATGGTGAGCGAGGAGCGCTGCACCGCCCTGCACGGGGTGCCGACCATGTTCATCGCCGAGCTGGAGCTGGCGGAGTTTGACCAGTTCGATCTCTCCTCCCTGCGCACCGGCATCATGGCCGGTGCCATCTGCCCAGAACCCTTGATGCGCAAGGTGCAGAGCCTGATGCACATGACCGAGGTGACCATCGCCTACGGCCAGACCGAGTGCAGCCCCATCAATCACATGACCGCCATCGATGCGCCGCTGGACAAGCGGGTCACCACGGTCGGCCGCGCCATCGGTCACACCGAGATCAAGCTGGTCGACCCCAGCGGAGAGATAGTCGCCATCGGTGAGCGGGGCGAGATCTGCTGTCGCAGCAACGCGGTGATGCAGGGGTACTGGCAGGATCCGGTCAAGACGGCGGAGACCATCGACCAGGAAGGGTGGCTGCACTCGGGGGACATCGGCATCATGGATGAAGAGGGCTATGTGCGGATCGTCGGGCGCAGCAAGGAGCTGATCATCCGCGGTGGCGAGAACATCTATCCGCGCGAGATCGAAGAGCGTCTTTACGATCATCCGGCGGTGCAGGATGCGGCGGTGTTCGGGGTCGACAGCGAGCGCTATGGTGAAGAGGTGTGCGCCTGGATCAAGCTCAGACCCCGCCAGGAGGCCAGCGAGGAGGAGCTGAAACAGTTCCTGGCGGCCCGCATCGCCTATTTCAAGGTGCCCAGATATATCCGGTTCGTGGAGGAGTACCCCATGACGGTGACTGGCAAGCTGCAAAAATTCAGGATGCGGGAGCTGATGAGTGACGAGTTGGCCCGCCAGCACGCCGAGGCGACGGGCTGAGGGGCGATGACAACGGAAAAAGGGCCTGCGGGCCCTTTTTCGTCAGCGTCCAAGCGGATGTGGTTGTGCCGGTGTGCGGGGGCACTGCACCAGCAGCATGTGGGTGGTGAAGGTGCTGGTCTGGGGGAAGCCTGGGCTAAACCCCGTCACCGGATCGGCGACCCCCATGCTCATCTGGTGAGTGGTGATGGTGCGCTTGCTTCTATCGACTTCCTGATAGCCGTGGGGGCAGCTCAAGATCGCCTGTTGCTGGCACTCCTCTGGCGCGCCGCACTCGATCTGGAAGCGTTGTTGAGCAGGATTGGCGGAGGGGAGTTCGCTGACGGTGGCGGGCGCCGGCAGCAGGGCGCAGCCGGACAGCAAGATGCTGCCCAGCAGGGATATTCTAGGTGACATAAGAGGCTCGTTTTCGGTGAGACAAGATAAGGGCCGGCCAGGATTTGGGTTTCCCGTGCCGGCCGCGAGGCGCGGATCAGCGCGGGGTGATGCCCATGTCGGCCGGACACTGGATAGTCAGGGAGTGGACCGTGTTGGCGACGCGATAGGGCTTGGCCGCCTTGTAGACCTTCTTGTCTTCGTCGTAGCTGCCCCCCAGATACTGGGTGCTGTAGAGCGTCTGCTGGCGGCGATCGGTCTCCTTGTAGCCCTGCGGGCAGGTCTGGTTGGCCTGCTGGAAGCAGGCCGTCATGCTGCTGCACTCGATGTAGAAGCCGCGCTGGCTGGCATCGGCCAGGTGCACCGGGGTGACGGTGGGGGCGGGGGGAGACAGCAGGGAGCAGCCGGACAGCGTCAGCGCGCCCAGCACAATGAGATGTTTTGACATAGATAACCTGAACAGTGTGGTGTGACAAAGAGTGAGGGGGAGTCTATTGCTCCCCCTTCGCTATAGGGGCACCGTTATAACCAGCCGGGGACGCTCAGGCCAGTCCGCAAATGTAAGAAAATATGACCCGCCCTAGGCCAACGCGGCCAGCAGGGCGGCTTCATCCACCTGATCCAGCTGCTCGGGGGCGAGGAAGCGCTCGGCATAGTCGCGCCAGATGCCGCTGCTGACAAACAGGGCAAACAGGGCGGGATCGATGTGCTGCTCGCGCACCATGCTCTGCATGATGGCCAGCGACTGGGAGACCGTCTTGCCCGATTTGTAGGGGCGATCGCTGGCGGTCAGCGCCTCGAAGATGTCGGCGATGGCCATGATGCGGGCGGGGATGCTCATCTGGCTGCCCAGCAGCTGGCGCGGGTAACCCTTGCCGTCCATCCGCTCGTGGTGGCCGCCGGCAATCTCGGGCACGCTGCGCAGATGGCGGGGGAAGGGGAGGCGTTCGAGCATGCGGATGGTCTGGATGATGTGTTCGTTGATCTTGTAGCGCTCCTCCTCGGTGAGGGTGCCGCGGCCGATGGCGAGGTTGTAGCGCTCGCCGCGGTTGTAGAGGTGAGTGGGCACTCGCACCTTGAAGCCCCAGGGGTTGTGCTCGTCCAGTTGATCGTGAGCGGGGCGGGGGATGAGGTGGGCGGCCTTGTCCGCCAGCAGGGGTTCGACGCAGGGCAGCGGCGCGGCCGGCTCGTTCTGGCGCAGCTTGAGCTCCTCCCGGCTGATGCCGAGTCGATCGTCCAGGGTGCGCAGCCAGGTGCGGCTGGCGATGGCATCCAGTCTGGCCAGCTTCTCCGGCGCCATCCACTCACCACCCAGGTTGCACTCGGCGACGAAGGCGAACTCCTGATCCAGGGTGCTCCAGAGTGGGGCCACCTCGCTCCTGGCCGCTTCCCGTTCGGACGCCGGCAGGCGGGCCGCCAGCGCCTCGATGTAGCCGTCGCGCTTGAGCACCTCGAAGCGGGTACGGATCTCGTGGATCCGGTCGTAGAGGGTCTCCAGCTTGGTGGCCTTGTCCACCACGAACTCGGGGGTGGTCACCTTGCCACAGTCGTGCAGCCAGCTGGCGATATGGATGGCCTCCCACTCCTCCTCGTTGAGCCGAAACTCGGCGAACGGCCCCTGCTGCTGGGCGCAGGCGGCCTCGGTCAGCATCCGGGTCAACTCAGGCACCCGCTGGCAGTGGCCGCCGGTGTAGGGGCTCTTGGCGTCGATGGCACCGGCCATCAGCTCGATGAAGGATTCCAGCAGCTGTTTCTGCTCCTCCAGCAGGCGCTGGTTCTCGATGGCGGAGGCCGAGGTGCCCGCCAGCGCCTCGATCAGGCTGATGCGCGAGGCCAGCTCGCGGGCCGGGCAGTCAGGCAGGATCAGCAGCAGGCAGCCGCTCAGCTCCTGGCGATGGTTGCGCAGCGGCTCGGCCACCAGCTGGCAGGGGCCGGGGAAGGGGCCCCAGTCCGCCAGATACTGCTGCCAGCCACCCTGGTCGATGGCGAGGCTGAGCCGCTCGCCCCGGGCCAGCTCGCCAAACCGGGCCTGCTGCCAGCGGATCTGTCCGGCCGGTAGCGGCGCTTGGCGCCACAGCGCCTGTACCGCCACCATGCCCCGCTCCTGGGCCAGATAGAGACAACCCCCTTCGGCCTGCACCGCGGCGATGGTCTCATGCAGGATGCGGCTGAGCAGGGAGTCGAAGCGGTGTTCGGCCGCCAGCGCCCGCCCCATGTTCATGAAGTTGCCGAGGGTCAGCCGCATGCCGGACATGGTGCGGGCCAGATCATCGATCTCGCGGATGGCCGACTCGGGGACCCGGCTTTCGCCAAAATCGAAGTGCTGGATCCGCTCCGCCTCCTGGGTGAGCGCCAGCAGCGGGGTGGCGGTGCGCCGCGAGACCAGCCAGATCACCGGCAGCAGCAGCAGCAGGCCCGCCAGTGCCCAACCTAGGTTGACCAGGGCTTCGTCCCGGGCCTGCTGATAGAGCAGGTCGGCCGAGACCAGCAGAGCGATGTGGAAAGGGGAGTCGGTCCCGAGGGGAGCGAGGTTGACCAGCCAGTCGCTGCCATCGGCGGCGGTCAGGTTGAGCTCCGCCGGTTCGCTCAGCAGGGTGGGCTGGCTGATGATCCGCTGCTGCAGATCCGGCAGGGCCGGGTGGGGCAGGGTCGCCAGCATGGGCAGCTGGCTCAGCTGCTCGAAGCTGGGCAGGTGTCTGGGGTCGGCGGCCAGCAGGGTGGCGTACTCATCGAACAGGATCACCTGGCTCTGGGCGGGCAACTGCAGCTTGCCGATCAGGGCCGACAGTCCCTCGACGCTGGTGTCGAGCCCGATCACGGCGCGCCGGTCGTCGCTCTCCACCGCCAGCGTCATGCCTGGCTCCTTGGTGGTGAAGAAGAGATAGGGACTGGTGGTGGCGATCCCCGCGCGCCAGCGGGCCTGCTTGTACCAGTCGCGGCTGCGGGGATCGTAGCGGTAGTTCGGCATGGGGCGGCGCTCGAGCAGGGTCAGCCGTTGATCGAAATAGAGAAATTCCCCCTTGCCCTGGCTGAGGCTCTGCACCAGCAGGGTACTGGCGGCCGGTACGCCCCCCAGCTGGGCTCTGGCCCGCTCGGTCAGCTTGCGCACCAGAAAGAAGTCGCCATCCTCGTAGCCGGCGTAGACGGCCCCATAGCTGGGGCTGTTGGCCAGCACCTCCGCCAGTTGCGGCAGATAGGCCAGGCGTTCGGTCAGCGTGGTCATGGCGGCCAGCTGGCCGCTGCGCAACAGGCTGAGGGACATGCGGGCCGGCCGCTCGTTCAGTTGCAGGGCGAGGGCCAGCTGCTGGCGATACTGCAGGAAGTTCTGTCGCTCGTGCTCCAGTCCCTGGCGCGCCCCTTGCTGGAACTGCAAGGCGATGAGGGCGCTGCCGAGCAGGGTGAACAGCAGGATGAAGAGGGTGGCGATATGCACGTAGAAGGGTTTACGACCTGGCCTGGCAGTTGTCATGGACACATCCTTGTCACACGGGCGATTGCAGAGACGATCAGCTTGCAGTGTGCCAACAGGATGACAGAAAACACAATAACCCATTCATGGATATCGGGATGTGGCCGACGGAAACGGCGCCTGCCGGGGCTCTCGGCGCCCGCTCTGGCCAATTTTGCCGGCTGATCAGGTGATTCATTCAGGTATCCCGTGCTACATTGCCCCACTTGTTACTGGTCTGTGAATCAATGGAGTGACCCATGTCTGCCATCCCCTATTCCGTACTCGATCTGGTGCCCGTGGCCGAAGGCTCCCAGCCGGCCGAGTCGTTTCGCCGCTCGCTGGATCTGGCCCGTCATGCCGAACGCCTGGGCTATTGCCGCTACTGGCTGGCGGAGCACCACAACATGCCGGGCATCGCCAGCGCCGCCACCTCGGTGCTGATCGGTCATCTGGCCGGCGGCACCAATACCTTGCGCATCGGGGCCGGTGGCATCATGCTGCCCAACCACTCGCCGCTGGTCATCGCCGAGCAGTTCGGCACCCTGGCTTCGCTTTATCCGGATCGCATCGATCTCGGGCTTGGCCGTGCGCCGGGCACCGATCAGCGCACCATGCGGGCGCTCAGACGCCAGCGCAGCGGTGAGGTGGATGACTTCCCGGCCGATGTGCGCGAGCTGATGGATTACTTTGGCGACGAGGTGGGGGCGGTGCAGGCGGTACCGGGGCAGGGGCTGCATCTGCCCATCTGGCTGCTGGGCTCCAGCCTCTACAGCGCCCAGCTGGCGGCGGCCATGGGGCTCCCGTTCGGCTTTGCCTCCCACTTCGCCCCCGCCATGCTGCTGCAGGCGCTGGAGATCTACCGTGCCCAGTATCGCCCCTCCGCCCGCTGGCCCAAGCCCCATGCGGTGGTCTGCATCAACATGATCGCCGCCGACAGCGAGCGGGAGGCACGCTTCCTGTTCACCACCCTGCAACAGCAGTTCCTGCGTCTGCATCGCGGCAACGCAGGCAAGCTGCCGGCCCCCGTCATCGAGCTGGGGGAGGAGTGGTCGGAGCGCGAGCTGGTGGCCATGGAGCAGACCCTGGCCCGTTCGCTGGTGGGCAACCCGGACCAGGTGCGTCACGGCCTCAAGGCGCTGCTGGCGGAAACCCGGGCCGACGAGCTGATGTTCAACGGCCCCATCGTCGATCATCAGGCTCGTCTGCGCTCTTTCGAGATTGCCGCCGAGTTGATGCAGGCGCTATAAGCTCGCCTGCCCGCTACCAAGGCGCTATCTTGCACAAAGCGCCGCCTCTGTCGCCCTGCTGTCAGGTGATCGAAAGAGGGCGTCCTAGGGAGGGAAGGCCGAGTTTTTTAGCACGCTCTTTTATCTAATGCACTGAATCAAAAGGAAAGTCAGGTTGGTGTCAGGGTGCTGTCGTGGCCTATGGCACTCGCCGGCCCCTATGCTGGCTCCGTCAATCAACCACAAGGAGTTCGAGATGATCGTCAGGAAGTTGAGATTGCAGCGGGGCTGGTCACAGGAGCAGTTGGCCGCCTTTACCGGCCTGAGCGTTCGCACCATTCAGCGGATCGAGCAGGGCCAGCAGCCCGGACTGGAATCCCTCAAGGCCCTGGCCGCCGTCTTTGAGCTCGAAGTGGCGCAACTTGACGGTACAAGCCAACAGGAGCACGAGATGAGAGGGAGTGACACGATGGAACGGGATGAGATACGGGTATCGGTAGAGGAGCGGGCCGCCATGCGTTATGTGGAGGGGCTCAAGGGCTTCTATTATCACATCGCCAGCTACCTGCTGGTGATTTGTGGGCTGTTTGTCATCAACTACCTCAGCAACCCTGGCTATATCTGGGCCTGGTGGCCGGCGCTGGGTTGGGGGCTGGGATTGATCTCCCATGCCATCAACCTGTTCCAGCCGTTCAAGCTGTTCGGCCCCGAATGGGAGCGGCAGCAGATCGAGAAACGGTTGGGGCGCAAGCTCTAGGGTGAGCGATGCACCATAGAAAACGGGCCCGGCAATGCCGGGCCCGTTTTGTTTTACTGCCTGCAGCCTATCTGGCGTTGGCGGGACTGTGAGTCGCGGTCAGCGCCTCGTCTTCATGGCACCACAGGGTTGCTCAGATTCCGCCTCTTATCGTCACTTGGCGTAAGTGGGGCAGGGGGTGGCGATCAGGGCATCATCTTCATAGCGCCACAGGGTGAGGCCCTGATTGCTCAGACGCACTCCTCTTATCGTCACTTGGCGTAAGTGGGACAGGGGGTGGCGATCAGGGCGTCATCTTCATAGCGCCACAGGGTGAGGCTGTTGCCCCAGACACAGCCGGTGTCCAGCGCCTTGATGTCCTGCATGCCGGTGTTGCCCATCAGGGCCGCCCAGTGGCCGAATACCAGGATGGGGTCATCCACATGGTGCTCGCGCTGCTCGAACCAGGGGCGCAGGCCCGGGGTCGATTCCTTGGGGCCCTTCTTGCATTTGAAGTCGAGCCGGCCGTCGAAATAGCAGAAACGCATCCGGGTGAAGGTGTTGATGATGTAGCGGTAGCGCTCGATCCCGACCAGATCGTCCTGCCAGCCATCCGGCTGATCGCCATACATGTTGTGCAGCAGCCACTGGTATTGATCGCCGCGCAGCAGGCTCTCCACCTCGCGGGCGCAGTTGCGGGCGGTGCGGGCGTCCCACGCCGGGGAGATGCCGGCATGCACCATCATGATGGGCAGGTCGGGGTGCTCTGCCAGCAGCGGACGGTGGCGCAGCCACTCCAGCAGTTCGTCACGGTCCGGTGCCTCCATCAGCTCCTGCAGCTTGTCCTTCTTCTTGAGCGGGGCGACGCCATCGGCGACCGCCAGCAGGTGCAAGTCGTGGTTGCCGAGCACGGTGACAGCCCGGTTGCCCAGCCCCTTGACGAAGCGCAGGGTATTGAGAGAGTCCGGGCCGCGGGCGACCAGATCGCCACACAGCCAGAGTACGTCGTTAGCGGGATCGAACTCGGCCAGATCCAGCAGACGGCGCAAGTCGTCGTAACAGCCCTGGATATCGCCAACAAAACAGTTCGCCATGAAACCTCAGTTGATAATGTGGGGGACGGCCAGCGTAAAGGGCGCGATGGGCGCCTCGAATTGCTGCCCCGACTCGTCTTGCAGGATATAACTCCCTTCCATCACCCCAAGCGGGGTGGCCAGCGGCACGCCGCTCTGATAGCGGAAGGTCTCTCCCTCTGCGATCACCGGCTGCTCGCCGACCACGCCGGGGCCTTCGACTTCCAGCATCTTGCCATTGGCATCGGTGATGAGCCAGCGCCGGTGCAGCAGCTGCGCCGAGCCCGGCCCCAGGTTCTCGATCTCGATGAGATAGTGGAACTGGTAAGGGTCTTTGGAATCCGCCACATAACGGGGGTATGGGCGGATGACTATGTGCGGAGTGGCCACGGGATCAGGCCTGTTGCTGATCCGCCAGCCAGTTGGCGATCATGACGAACTGCTCGAGGGAGAGATTCTCCGGGCGCAGGTTGCCATCGATACCAAGCTCGGTCAGCTGGGCGTCCGTGATGAAGTTGGAGAAGCTGTTGCGAATGGTCTTGCGACGCTGGCCGAAGCCCTCGGTGCAGACCCGGTTCAGGCAACGAATGTCTTTCGCGACTATGGTCGGGTTCTTGTGCGGGATCAGACGCACCACGGCGGAATCCACCTTCGGTGCCGGCTTGAAGGCGCCCGGGCCCACTTCCAGCACAGGCACTACCTGACAGTAGTACTGGGTCATCACGCTCAGCCGGCCGTAAGCCTTGCTGCCAGGGCCGGCGGCCAGACGCAGGACCACTTCCTTTTGCAGCATGAAGTGCATGTCCTCCACCCGGTCGGCGAACTCGCACAGGTGGAAGATGAGCGGGGTGGAGATGTTGTAGGGCAGGTTGCCGAAGATGCGCAGCGGCCCCTTGCCTTCCCCCATCAGGGTGCCGAAGTCGAAGCGCATGGCATCGGCTTCGATGACGGTCAGCTTCTCTTTGAGGGTCGGGTGCTCGCGCAGGCGCGCCGCCAGATCCCGGTCCAGCTCGACCACGGTCATCTTGTCCATCTGGGAGGCGACCGGCTCGGTCAGCGCGGCCAGACCCGGGCCGATCTCCACCAGGTTCTGACCCGGCTGCGGATTGATGGCGGCCACGATCTGATCGATCACGTAGCGATCGTGCAAGAAGTTCTGACCGAAACGCTTACGGGCGGTGTGGCCCATGTGCACCTTGTTGCTCTGCACCTTACTGCTCATATCTTTTTTTCTCTACCATCTTGATGGCGTGGTTGATCGCGGTGATCAGGCTGCCCGAGTCGGCGAGGCCCTTGCCTGCCAGATCCAGTGCGGTGCCGTGATCCACCGAAGTGCGGATGAAAGGAAGTCCAAGGGTGATATTGACCGAACTGCCGAAGCCCTTGTATTTGAGCACGGGCAGCCCCTGGTCGTGGTACATGGCGAGTACCGCATCCGCATCCTTGAGGTATTTGTCCTGGAACAGGGTATCGGCCGGCAACGGGCCGACCAGATCGATCCCCTCCTGGCGAAGGCCTGCCAGGGCGGGTTCGATCACGTCAATCTCTTCACGGCCGAGATGGCCGCCTTCCCCGGCGTGGGGATTGAGGCCGCAGACGTAAATGCGGGGCTTGGCGATGCCGAATTTGCTCTTGAGATCCGCATCCAGGATGCGGATCACCTTGGCGAGCCGATCCTCGGTGATGGCCATCGCCACATAGGCCAGCGGAATGTGGGTGGTCGCCAGAGCGACCCGCAGTCCCTCGGTTGCCAGCAGCATCACCACGTCGGCGGTGCCCGACTGCTGGGCGAAGAACTCGGTGTGGCCGCTGAACGAGACGCCGGCCTGGTTGATGATCCCCTTGTGCACCGGCCCGGTCACCACGGCGGCAAACTCGCCGCTCATGTTGCCGTCGCAGGCGCGCTGCAGGGTGGCCAGCACGTAGGCACCGTTGCCCTCGTCGAGCATGCCCGGCACCACGGCGGCGCCGAGGGGAACCGGACAGACGGTGAGGGTACCGGCCCGCTGGGGGCGGGCAGGTTGGTCGGCATCATAGGGCTGCAACTCGACGGGCAGCCCCAGCAGGGCGGCCCGCTCGCGCAGCAGCGCCGGATCGGCGATCACCACCAGCTGGTGCGGCCAATCCTGCTGGGCAATCTGCAGCACCAGATCCGGACCGATCCCGGCCGGTTCACCCGGGGTGATGGCGAGACGACGACAACTCATCAGCTGCCGGCGCCTTCGATCTGGATGTAGGCCTCGTCACGCAGCTCGTCCAGCCAGGCCTGGGACTCTTCGGTGAAGCGACGGTTGTAAATCAGCTGATAGGCGCGCTGCTCCTGGGCCTTGTTGGTGGCATCCTGGCTGCGGCGCTCTTCCAGCTGGACGATGTGCCAGCCGTGGGTGGTGCGGAAGGGTTCGCTGATCTGGCCCGGTTGCAGGCGGTTGACCATGTCGCGGAACTCCGGCACATAGACGTTGGGATCAGACCAGCCCAGTTCGCCACCTTGCACCGCAGAACCCGGATCTTCGGAGTACTTCTCGGCCAGGCTGGCGAAGCTGGCCTTGCCGCTCTTGATGTCGTGCAGGATGCCGTCCAGCATGCCCTTGGCTTTTTCTTCGCTCAGGATGATGGAGGGCTTGATCAGGATGTGACGGGCGCGGACTTCGGTCTGCACGACCTGCTGCTGGCCCTTGGTGTCGAACACCTTGATGATGTGCAGGCCGGCACCGGAACGCAGCGGGCCGACGATGTCGCCCTTCTTGGTGCCTTGCACCGCCTCAGCCATCAGGGTCGGCATCTCTTGCGGGCTCATCCAGCCCCAGTCACCCCCTTCCAGCGCCTTGGGTCCGCTGCTCTCGGCAATGGCCATCTTGCGGAAGTCGGCACCCTGCTTGAGGGCGGCCAGGATACGTTCAATCTTGCTCTTGGCGGCGTTGAGCTGCTCGGCGCTCGGGTTGTCCGGCAGGGCAACCTGGATGTGGCCGACATGGTATTGCTGCTGTTGCTGACCCTGCTTGGCGAGGATGTCGACTACCTGCTTCACCTCCTGCTCGGAGATGTTGATGCGGCGGCGCACCTGATTGCGGCGCACCTCGTTCATCAGGATCTCGCGGCGTACCTCTTCCCGATACTGGGCATAGGTCAGCCCTTCACGGGCCAGCTGGGCCCGCAGCTGATCCAGGGTCATCTTGTTGTCGGCGGCGATGCTCTGGATGGCCTGCTCCAGCTGGGTATCGCTGATCTTGAGGCCCTGACGATCCGCCAGTTGCAGTTGCAGGCTCTCCTGGATCAGCCGATCCAGCGCCTGTTTGCGCAGGGTGGCGTCATCAGGCAGGGACTGGCCGCTCTCCTGGGCAGAGGCTTTCACCTTCTGCACCAGGGCTTCCTGCTGGCTGGCCAGCACCACGTCCTTGTTGACTACGGCAAGCACCTTGTCCATCAGTTCGGGGGCGGCGAAGGCACCCTGGCTCATGGCTCCGAACAGGCCTGCAGTCAGCAGGGAAATCAACGTCTTCTTCATATCCATCTCTCAAGGCGTTTGCCAGACCGCTTATTGGTCTCGCAGGTTAAACGGACGAATGTAAGGCAGTGCTTCGGTGTCCAGGGAAGTGCCCTTGGAGCCGGTACCCACGCTACCCAATCCTTTCATTTCAAACTGAATGCCCAGACTGCGCTCCGAGGTCGGACGCATGGTCACGTTGTCCGGAGTGTTGACCCACTCCAGGTTGAAGTTGATGCTCCAGCAGCAGGAGTCGTACTTCAGGCCTACCTTGCGATCAGACTTCACGCTCTGATTCAGCTCCTGATAGTAACCCCCGTACAGGTGCCACTGGTCGTTGAGCGGAGTAGTCAACAGCAGGCCGATCTGGTTGAGGTCGGTTACCTGTCCCTTGTTTTCAAGATCGTAGTTGGCATCGCGCACGAAACGATGGTTCAGCTGGCTGATCAGCTTCTCGCGGCGATACTCGATGGCGCTGTTGGCAGAGCTGAGCCGGCTCTGGTCCACATCATATTGCGCACCGGCATGGGCAAACCACTGCTCGTTGATCTTGGCATCCCCCTCGAAGGAGAGCGGAGAACGAGTGTTGGTGGTCAGGGTCTCGCTGGGATAAAGCTTGACCCTGGGCGCAACAAAATCGAAAGCTTGGGCAACGGCCAGCCGAATTCGTTCATCACCGGCCTCATCATATACCCGGCTGGTGAGACCGATGGAGACTCTGTTGGAGTCGCTGATGCGATCCAGACCGGCGTAGCGGCGGTCGCTGAACAGGCTGTAGTAATCCTGGCGCATGCCGGTGGAGTCATAGACGCCTATGTTGTCCTGGTTCTTGTAGGGCACATAGAGGTACTGGAACTCCGGCTCCAGGGTCTGGTTGGCATCGCCGCCGAACCAGTTCTGGTTGCGCTCGAAAGTCATGCCGCCCTTGAGGCGGAAGGAGGGCAGGGTGCGGGTGATGATCCCTTCGTCCAGGGTGACCCCGTTGCCGTTTTCAGGAGTAAAGCGGCTGACAAAGGTCTGGCTCATGTTGTCCGGCACTTCCTGATCGTAACGGGTGTACATCAGCTTGTACTGGCTGTCGAGGTAGTAGCCGGCCTCGTTGATGAGCGGCATGGTCAGGGTCGGAGCCGTGTAGACCCGGGTGCCGGTGTAGGCTCCGCCCTGGTTCTGGGCGATGGCCTGGGCGTTGTTGTAGCCGAACTTGGTGATCTCGGTGTTCCAGGCGAGATCGTACCAGCTGCCTTGCTGGTAATAGTTGTGGTCGATGCGCGGCATCAGCTCGTGGGGCTGCTGGGCGCTGGCCAGCAGGATCTGGTAGGTGCGCACCTCGGTGTTGATGTTCCAGTTGGGCTGGAAGTAACCGGCCATCAGGGACTGCTGCAACTGGTTCTCGACCTGGGTGCCCACCTTGGGGGAGAAGTCGTTGAAGTAGTTGTAATCCCGATCCCGCACCTTGGTGTAGTCGAGCGACACCCGCATGGCGTTGTCGGCAAACAGCGAGGTGTGGTTGGCGTTGAGCAGGTAACGGTGACCGTCGGACATGGCCTGGTTGAGGCTCGGGGTCTCGTCGTACTGCTTGTCGTTGGCCAGATTCTCGAAATAGAGGCTGCCGACGTGGGCCGGATCCGGCATGTAGCGGAACTGCACCTGCTCCATCAGGCCCCGTCTGTCCATGAAACGGGAGGTGATGGTGGCATCGTAGTTGGGGGCTATGTTCCAGTAGAACGGCTGGGTGATGTCCATGCCGTTCTTGGAGCTCTGGGTATAACCCGGGTAGAGCAGGCCCGTCTTGCGTTCATCCTTGATCGGGAAGTTGATGTACGGGAAGTAGAACACCGGGTAGTCGTAGAGCCAGAGACTGGCGTTCCAGGCCTCCCCGAACACCTCGGTCTGATCGATGTCGATGCTGCCCGCCTTCAGGGTCCACACTTCCTGACCCGGCGGGCAGGTGGTGTACTGGGCCCCTTCCAGGGTGATGTTCTGGTTGTTGTTGGTCATGGTGACCCGGTCGGCTGAGCCGCGCACCGGCGAGCCATGCACCTGATACTTGCCCTCTTCCAGCTCGGAGTTCTTGGTATCCAGGTTGGATTTCAGGGTCTTGTCGCTGGTGACCGTGATCTGGCCATCGTTGTAGTAGATGTTGCCGATGGCGATGACGTCCCGGCTCTTCTGATCGAGCTCGGCGTAGTCGGAGTCGAACTTGCGCACGCCCTGGCGTACCTTGACGTCGCCCTGATAGACGGCGGTGCCGCCCTGCTTGGCTTCGAGCCGATCGGCATCCACTTCCACGGGTTGGGCGTTGGCGTCCTTGCCGGGCGCCAGCTTCTCAATCTTGGGGACATAGTCATAGCAGAGCCCGTCCAGGATCCCGGTGGCGGGCGGCGGCGTCAGCGGCGCCGCCTGCACGATGGCCGGGGTCAGGGCTGGAACAAGGCTGATGGTCAGGGCGATGGGATAGGAGTATCCCAGTGTCCGTTTTGTCATGTGAAAGACTCGCGCAATCCGTGGTAGCTACGGCTGATTCAAGACATGCATTTTACGACAGGATTCATCGAGTTGACATTGCATGTCATTGCTTTATGTTAGCCGGCAATGATAAAGCATTATTGCGGCCAGGGCTAACAGCCAAGTGCTGCTTTCCAATTTGGTCCCCGACTTATGCACGATCGCGATTCCCTCTTGTTGCACTGGGCGCGCCGGATTTCCGGTGATGCCAGCCTGCAGTTGACCCTCATTTCCGGTGACGCCAGTTTTCGCCGCTACCACCGTGGCGGTGGCCTGATCTGGGTGGATGCCAATCCTAAAACCGAAAAGAATCATGAGTTTGTCCGCAATGCCTCGGCCCTGCACGCCGGTGGTCTGCTGGCTCCCGAGGTGCGGGCGGTGGACTACGAGCAGGGGCTGCTGGCGGTGACGGATCTGGGGGATACCCAGCTTATCGGCTGCCTGAACGCAGACAACGTGCTGGCCTGGTACGGCAAGGCCATCGCGCTGCTGCCCCGTCTCGGCGCAGTTGAACTGAACCTTGAGCCTTTTGATGCCGCCTTTATGGCGCGGGAGAACAGCATTTTCCCCGAGTGGCTGCTGGGTCACCATCTGCAACTGACCCTGAGCGACGAAGAGCAGCAGTTGCTGGCTGAGACCTTCGCCTGCCTCACCGAGAACAACCTGGCCCAGCCGCAGGGGGTGATGCACCGGGATTTTCACAGCCGCAACCTGATGGTGTGCGGTGGCGAGACCCCGGCCGACAGCCGGCTGGCGGTCATCGACTTCCAGGACATGGTCACAGGCCCGCTCAGCTATGACCTGGTCTCGCTGCTGAAAGACTGCTACGTGCGCTGGCCGGACACGGTGATCGAGCAGGGTATGCGGCTCGGGTTTGACACCCTGCAGCAGGCCAAGCTGCTGGGCGAGCTCGATTACGCCGCGTTTCGTCGCGCCGCTGATCTCACCGGCATGCAGCGCCACCTCAAGGCGGCGGGCATCTTCACCCGTCTCTACCACCGCGATGGCAAGTCCGGTTACCTCAAGGACATTCCCCGCACCCTCGGCTACGTGGTAGATGTCTGCCACAGCCATGGCGCGAGCTACCCGGAGCTGGCCCGCTTCGGCCAGTGGCTGGCGCAGGTGGTGCTGCCCGGGCTGGCCCGCAGCGGAGTTGCGTCATGAAGGCGATGATCCTGGCCGCCGGTCGCGGCGAGCGGATGCGCCCGCTCACCGACAGCCTGCCCAAGCCGCTGCTGGCGGTGGGGGGCAAGCCGCTCATCGTACACCATATCGACAAGCTTAAGGATGCCGGTGTGACCGACCTGGTCATCAACCACGCCTGGCTCGGCCACAAGCTGGTAGAGGCCCTCGGCGATGGCCGTCAGTTCGGAGTCGACATTCAATGGTCAGCGGAGGAGAGCGCGCTGGAGACCGCCGGCGGCATCATTCAGGCACTGCCGCTGCTGGGGGATGAGCCGTTTCTGGTGATCAACGGCGATACCTGGCTCGATCTGGACTATCGCACTCTGGTGACCCAGCCGCTGGGCACGGATCTGGCCCACCTCTGGCTGGTGCCCAACCCGCCGCAACATCCGGCGGGGGACTTTGCGCTGCAGGCGGGCAAGGTGGTCGATAGCCCGGCGCTGACCTTCAGCGGAGTCGGACTCTATGATCCCGCCGCCTTTGCCGGACTCACGCCGGGGGCGCGCAAGCTGGCGCCGCTGCTGCGGGAGTGGATGGCACAAGGCCGGGTGGGCGGCAGCCTGCTGGCCGGCGAGTGGCGCGACATCGGCACGGTGGCACGGCTGCAGGCGCTGGACGAACAGTTGCAAGGACGCACTCATTAATTTCACGAGGTCTTGAACCATGCGTATTTGGGGTAAGGTGCTTGGCGCCTTCTTCGGTTTTCTGCTCGGCAACATCTTCGGTGCCCTGCTGGGCCTCTGGATCGGTCACCGTTTCGACCGTGGCATGGGCTTGAATTTTCGCCGCGCGCCCACCCAGCAGCAACAGGCGGTCTTCTTCCACGCCACCTTCGCCGTCATGGGTCACATCGCCAAGGCGAGCGGCCAGGTGACCGAGCAGGAGATCCGGGTTGCCTCCAACCTGATGGATCGGATGCGGCTGGCAGGGGAGCAGCGTGCTCGCGCCCAGGAGTCGTTCCGCCAGGGCAAGGAGGCGGACTTCCCGCTGCGGGAGACCCTGGCCGAGTTTCGCCGTGCCAGCCAGGGCCAGCGCGATATCCTGCGTTTCTTCCTCGAGGTGCAGCTGCAGGCCGCCTTCGCCGATGGCAAGGTCGAGGCCAACGAGCGCGCCATCCTGCACACCATCGCCGACGAGCTGGGCTTCAGCCGCATCGAGCTGGCCCGCATTCTGGCGATGGCCGAGGCGCAGATGAACTTCTTCAACCGGGCGCACGGTGGCCAGTATCAGGATGGCGGGCAGCAGTACCGGCAGGAGGCCCCCTCCCGTGACCGGCTCAAGGATGCCTACCAGCTGTTGGGGGTGAGCGAGAGCGACAGCGATCAGGAGATCAAGCGCGCCTACCGCAAGGAGATGAGCAAGCACCACCCGGACAAGCTGGCCGCCAAGGGCTTGCCGCCGGAGATGATGGAGATGGCCAAGGAGAAGACCCAGGAGATCCAGCAGGCCTGGGAGTGGATCCGCGAGGCGCGCGGCATTCGCTGAGCGCCCCTTCGTCAGCCATAAAAAAATGCCCGTCGCTGACGGGCATTTTTGTTTGTGCAGTAGATGCTTAGTGGCTGTCGACCCAGACGAATTTGAGCACGAACAGCAGGGCCACCACCAGCACGCAGGGGTTGATCTCGCGCCAGCGGCCGGTACCCGCCTTCATCACGCAGTAGGAGATGAAGCCCACGGCGATCCCCTCGGTGATGGAGAAACTGAACGGCATCATGACGGCGGTCATGAAGGCCGGCACCGCTTCGGTCAGGTCTTCCCACTTCACCCGGGTCAGCTCGGAGCACATCAGCACGCCCACGTAGATGAGGGCGCCGGCCGCCGCATAGGCCGGCACCATGGCGGCCACAGGAGAGAAGAAGATCGCCAGCAGGAACAGCAGGCCGACCACGATGGCGGTGAGGCCGGTACGGCCGCCGACGGCGACGCCGGAGCTGCTCTCGATGAAAGCGGTGACCGAGGAGGTGCCCATGAAGGCGCCGCCGACCGAGCTGGCGCTATCCACCAGCAAGGCCTGCTTCATGCGCGGGAAGTGCCCCTTGTCATCGGCCAGCTTGGCGCGGTTGGTCACACCGATCAGGGTGCCGGAGGAGTCGAACAGGTTGACCAGCATGAAGGAGAAGATGATCCCGGCCAGGCTGATGTCGAGCGAGCCCATCAGATCCAGCTGGCCAAACACCGGCTCAATGCTGGGGGGCATGGAGACGAAGCCCTTGAAGGTGACGTCGCCAAACAGCCAGCCCAGGGTGGTGGTCACCACGATGGCGATCAACACGGCGGAGTGGACGCCGCGGGCGGAGAAGATGCAGATCAGGAAGAAACCGAGCAGCCCCAGCAGGCAGGGCAGGGAGGTCAGGTTGCCCACCGTCACCATGGTAGCGGGGCTGGCGACCACGATGCCGGCGTTGTGCAGGCCGAGCAGGGCGATCAGCAGGCCGATGCCGGCGGTGATGCCGACCCGCAGGGTGAGCGGAATGTTGGCGATGAGCCAGTAGCGCACCCGCAGCAGGGTGAGGATCAGCAGGCCCATGGCACCCCAGAAGATGGTGCCCATGCCCACTTGCCAGGAGTAGCCCATGCCGGCCACCACCACGAAGGCGAAGAAGGCGTTGAGGCCCATGGCCGGTGCCAGCGCGATGGGCAGGTTGGCAAGCAGACCCATCAGGATGCTGCCGATGCCGGCGATCAGGCAGGTGGTGACGAACACGGCCTGGGTGTCCATGCCGGCCGCAGAGAGGATCTGCGGGTTGACGAAGACGATGTAGACCATGGTCAGGAAGGTGGTGATGCCGGCGATCACTTCGGTGCGGGCGTTGGTGCCATGGCCCTTCAGGGCAAACAGACGCTCAAGCAATCCTTGCCCGGCGGCCTGTGCGGGGGCCTGGTGTGGTTGATTCATGTTGGATTCCAATAGGTGACGTGAAATAAGCAGCAGGCGAGGAGCCGGTCCCATCCATGCGGGCGTGATGCCCTGTTTCTGGTGGTTAAACAACCAGACTCGTCCTGATACCGTGACAGCGCGCACATTTTTACACAGGCGGCGCCGTTTACAAACCCCGGATCTGCGAGGCGGATCAATGAATAGAGCAAAAATTCAAACGTTTGCCCTGCCGAAAATAAAAAAGGTTCTCGCTGGAGAACCTTTTGCGCGGGCAGCGGCCCATCAGAGGGTCTTGAAGTAGCGCTCCACCAGCTGGGCCAGCACGGAGTCGAGAGTCTCCTGTACTTCCCCCAGCTCCCGCCCCAGGCGGCGCAGAAACAGGCTGGCCTGCTCCTCGGTCAACTTGCGGCCGTCGATGAAAAACTCCTGCTCCGGCAACTGCTTGTCATAGCGGGGCAGCAGGGTCCAGTTCACCAGCTCGGGCTCCACGGCGGCGAAGATCTTGGCGGCGACGGTGCAGAAGGTCTCGATGTGCGCCTTGCCATCCGGCCCGAGGCAGCCGGGCTCGACCCGGATCTGGATGGTCAGTTTCTTCTCTGTGGGCTGGGTCGTCATGTTGCTACATCCATGCATAAGGTATCCGTCTTGGATTGTAAGCGATCGGGCACAAGAAAGGGGAGCCTGGGCTCCCCTTGTGGCATGTGCCGGTTGACTTGGCGATGCGCTTGTCGTGGTGGGAACGGTGCGGCTGATACAGAAGCCGTACTTGTTTGCCCTGTTACTTGGCGATGCGCTTGTACTTGGCGCGATGCGGCTGGATGGCCTCGGCGCCGTAGGTCTTCTTCTTCCACTCTTCGTATTCGGTGAAGTTGCCCTCGAAGAAGGCGATCTTGCCCTCGTCCTGGTAGTCCAGGATGTGGGTGGCGATGCGGTCGAGGAACCAGCGGTCGTGGGAGATGACCATGGCGCAACCCGGGAACTCCAGCAGGGCGTTCTCGAGGGCGCGCAGGGTTTCGATGTCCAGATCGTTGGTCGGTTCATCCAAGAGCAGCACGTTGCCGCCGGTCTGCAGCAGTTTGGCTAGGTGCAGACGGCCGCGTTCACCACCGGAGAGCTCGCCGACCCGCTTCTGCTGATCGGCGCCCTTGAAGTTGAAGCGGCCGATGTAGGCGCGGCTTGGGAACTCGTAGTTGCCGATGCGCAGGATGTCCTGGCCGTCGGCGACTTCCTCGAACACCGTCTTCTTGTCGTTCATGCTGTCGCGGAACTGGTCCACCGAGGCCAGCACCACGGTCTCACCTAGGGTGATGGAACCGGAGTCCGGCTGCTCCTGACCCGACATCATGCGGAACAGGGTCGATTTACCGGCACCGTTCGGACCGATGATGCCGACGATGGCCCCCTTCGGAATGGAGAAGGAGAGATCGTCGATCAGCTGGCGGTCGCCGTAGGACTTGCAGAGGTTGGCCACCTCCACCACCTTGTCGCCGAGGCGTGGTCCGGGCGGAATGAACAGCTCGTTGGTCTCGTTGCGCTTCTGGTAGTCGTTGGTGTTGAGCTCTTCGAAGCGAGCCATACGGGCCTTGGACTTGGCCTGACGGCCTTTCGGGTTTTGGCGAACCCACTCCAGCTCTTTCTCGATGGACTTGCGACGAGCCGCTTCCGTGCTGGCTTCCTGCGCCAGACGGGCATCTTTTTGCTCCAGCCAGGAGGAGTAGTTGCCCTCCCACGGGATACCTTCGCCGCGGTCCAGCTCCAGGATCCAGCCGGCCACGTTGTCGAGGAAGTAACGGTCGTGGGTGATGGCCACGACGGTGCCCTCGTAGTCGTGCAGGAAGCGCTCCAGCCAGGCTACGGATTCCGCATCCAGGTGGTTGGTCGGTTCGTCCAGCAGCAGCATGTCCGGTTTTTCCAGCAGCAGGCGGCACAGCGCCACCCGGCGGCGCTCACCACCGGAGAGGTGCTTGATCTGGGCATCCCAGGCCGGCAGGCGCAGGGCGTCGGCCGCGCGCTCCAGCTGGTTTTCCATGTTGTGGCCGCCCTGGGCCTGGATGATGGCTTCCAGCTCGCCCTGTTCGCGGGCCAGCTTGTCGAAATCCGCATCCGGGTCGGCGTAGGCCGCATAGACCTCGTCCAGCCGGGCCATGGCGCGTTTCACCTCGCCGACCGCCTCTTCGACCGCTTCGCGCACGGTCTGCTCCGGATCCAGCTTCGGCTCCTGCGGCAGGTAGCCGATCTTGATGCCGGGCTGCGGACGGGCTTCCCCTTCGATCTCGGTATCGATGCCTGCCATGATGCGCAGCAGGGTCGATTTACCGGCGCCGTTCAGACCCAACACGCCGATCTTGGCGCCCGGGAAGAAGGAGAGGGAGATGTTCTTGAGAATATGACGCTTGGGCGGCACTACCTTGCCGACCCTGTTCATGGTGTAAATAAATTGAGCCATTGGCTAATTCTCTTCCTTTTCAGCAGGTTAATGTCTTGGCACTAACAGACTGATGTCGTGGTGGGGCCAGGTCGACGCGGGTCAACCGGGTTCCAAAAAACCCGTCGATTGTAAACCAATGGGCGAGGGGGGGCAAAGGTGGCACCCGGTCAGCCATCCCCTTTGCCGGGGCCATCACAGCCTGCTGCAACGGACCGCCAAACTTGGCATGATGAAGGCCCAGTTTGCCCCGGAGTTTGCATGACCAGCCTGCCCTCAGCCCCGCCTCTGGCGGCCACCCTCGCTGCCATGGGGCTGGCACCCGCTATCGGCGAGCCGCTTGCCGGTTGCCTGCCCCGTTTGATCTTGCAGCCGGGTCAGCCGCTGCTGGCCCAGGGGGCGATGCAGGAGTCGGCCTTCTACATCGAGCGGGGCATCGCCCGCGCCTGTCACTACAATCGGGACGGGCAGGAGCGCTGCAAGGAGTTCTACTTCGAAGGGGAGCTCTGTCTGCTCTACGACAGCTGGCTCAGCGGGTCGCCTGCCCGCTACCAGCTGGAGGCCGTCACGGCGCTGCAACTTGTGCGAGTGCCGCTCGCCCTGCTGGACGAGCCCGCCTGGCAGTCGGTCTGCATGGCCCTGCTGCGCCAGCAGCTGTGCTACAAGGAGCGCAAGGAGGCCTTCTTGCTGCTCCACTCCCCCGAAGAGCGCTACCGGGAGCTCTGCCGCACCTTCCCCCACTGGCCGGCGCGGCTCACCCAGGTGCAGCTCGCCAACTACATCGGCATCAGCCCGGTCACCCTGTCGCGGATCCGCCGGCGCATTAACACGGGTTAATGCCGCGCCGCGCGCATTCCCGCCATGCTGGGCCCCTCGAACAAGCCTGGAGTGGGGATGATGTCGCTGTTTTTGTGGTCACAACTGGTGGTGAGCCTGGCGCTGCTGCTGGATCTGCTGTCGTTTCAGCTGCGGACGCGCCGGGCCATTCTGGCCTGCCTGGCGCTCTCCTGCGCCCTCAATGGCGCCCATTTCGCACTGCTGGAGCAAGCGTCGGCCGCCCTGCTGCTCTGGCTGGCGAGCCTGCGCTTCGTGGTCAGCATGCTGGCCACGCGTCGCCTCTTGCTGTGGCTCTTTATGGGGTTGTCCTGCCTCGCCGTGCTCGCCACCTATCAGGGACCGCTCGCCCTGTTGGGGTTGCTGGCCAGTCTGCTGCAGACCCGAGCTGCGTTTTGCCCGGATGATCGCCTGCTGCGGCGCTGGATGCTGCTGGGTACCCTCTGCTGGCTGGCCAACAACCTGCTGGTGGGGTCGCCCGTGGCGGCGCTGATGGAGGGGCTGTTTCTGGTCAGCAATCTGGTGGGCTACTACCGCCACTATGGGCGCAGGGCATGTCCGGGGAGTTGATATCGGCTGCGGGAGAAACCGTGGGCCAAGTCCCGCCTGATAGGGATTACCAAGAAAAGAAGCCGCCATAGTGACGGCCTCTCTGGCTTATCAGGCTTTGTTGAAGCCGTTGATGAGCACTTTTGCGTAATCGATGACGAACTGTTGGCAGTGGATGGCGGTCTGCGGATCGAACTCCTCGCCGTGCAGATCGGTATTGGAGAGCACCCGGATCCCGACGAAGGGCACCTTGTAGGCCTCGGCTACCAGCGCGGCGGAGGAGGTTTCCATCTCTTCTGCTGCCGTGTTGTAGGTCTGGTGCAGCCAGTTGATGCGGGCGACCTGGCGGTTCCACTCGTCGGCGGTGCCTATGATGCCGGGGACCACCCGACCGTGACGATAACGCTCGGCCATGCCGAGGGCGCGGCCGACCAGCTCGGGATCGCCGGCAAAGGCGGTGTGTTCCACCAGCTTGCCGTTGTCGCGCAGGCGCATGGTGACCTCGAAGTTGTGCCATTTTCTCGGGTCGACACCCTGCTCGGCGGGCGTCAGGTCACTGCGGTAGGCCCCCATGTTGAAGCTCTTGGTGCCGATGACGATGTCACCCCGGTGCAGCGCCGGATCGTGGCCGCCCGCCGTGCCCTGATTGATGACGAGGCGCGGCTGGAAGCGCTCCATGGCGAGGGTGGTGGCCGCGGCGGCATTGGCCAGTCCCACCTCGGTGCGGGAGACGACCACCGGATAACCCGAGAGGGTGCCCTGCCAGTAGGTCCAGGCGCCCACGGTCAGCTCCTGCTTGTCCTTGAGGGCGGCTACCAGGGTCTCGACTTCGACATCCATAGCCCCCTGGATCAGGATGGGGGCGGGAGCCGGGTTGGCCGCCACGACGGCGGAGGAGAAGAGGGCAAACAGGGTAAGCAGGCGCGAGCAGCGTTTGATGAAATTCATGGATTACCTGTAGAACGTGCGAGAAAGCGCCGGATCCTACCGAAAGGCAAACGATTGCGCAAATGCGGGTGTGATTTTTGTCAATAGCAGGCCGCCAGTGAGCCTGGCTCAGGGCTGTTTGTGGCCGGCGAAGTAGAGCACCCGCCGCACATATTGCTGGGTCTCCTGATAGGGGGGGATGCCGCCATACTGCTCCACCGATTTTTCGCCGGCGTTGTAGGCCGCCGACATCAGGGTCCAGTTGCCGTCGAAATGGGTGTGCAGCCACTTGAGATAGGCCACGCCGCCCTTGATGTTCTGCTCCGGATCGAAGGGGCGGGTCACCCCGAAGCGCTGCTGGGTCTCGGGGATGAGCTGCATCAGCCCCTGGGCATTCTTGGGGGAGACGGCGCGGCTGTCGAGGTTGGATTCGGCGATGGCGATGGCCAGCACCAGCCGCTCGTCGATGCGGTGGCGCTTGGCGGCATGGCGCAGCATGGTGGCCAGCTTTTGCTTGGCGGGCGACTGGCGGGCCAGATAGGCCTCCAGATTGAAGGGGGTGGTGGGGATGGCGGCTAAGTAGCCGCCGGATCCGCCGACGCCGCTGCCGCACTGATCCCCCATCACGGCATTGCCGACCCGGCTGTTGTAGTAGCGGGCGGCCTGCTGGTTGCCAAGGCGGATCGCCATGGCCAGGTAGGCGTTGGCCATGCGGGGGTTGCGAACCGAGCCCGGGCCGGTGGCGAGCAGGCGGCCGATACGAAAATACCCTTCCGGATTACCCGTGGTGGCGGCGGCGCAGTAGAAGTGGATGGCCTGGGTCAGGTTGCCCTGACTCTGTGCCTGCTGACCTTTCTTCAGTGCGCTGAGCGCCTTGGGTGCCTGTCTGAAATCCCTGCTTTGCGCCGCTGCCTGCCCGGTGCCGGCCAGCAACAGCGATAAAAAAAGCAGCAAAAACAGCCTGTTTTCGCTGGAACTCGACATGGATTCTCTCCTGTTGGGGTACAGAAGATATAGGGGAACATGGCCTGCTCCGCCATTAATCCAGTGGATCCTGTTGTTATGGATCCGGGTATCCAGAGATCAAAACGGTATGGAACCAATGACCGAAGCTGATGCGGCAGGGGTTGGCGACGGCTCATAAGGGTCGCCGCCAGCAAAGGGGTTGCTAGATAAGCTGCCCCTGGCCAGGCTCGGCACCATCGGCACCATCGGCACCATCGGCACCATCGGCACCATCGGCACCATCGGCACCATCGATACCGTCAGCGCCATCAATACCATCAGCACCCTCCATGCCGTCGGTACCGGCACTGCCATCACTGCCCGGTTCCGGGAGCCACTGGCCATTGTCCGCCGGCGGACAGTCATCACCGGCCGGGCAGGGCGTGCGGGCCTGCAGCGGGGCGCCGAGCAGTCAGCCAAGCAGCAACAGCAGAGAGTAGAGGGTACGAGTCGGTTTCATGGAATTGACCAGGTATAAACAAGGAGAGAAGAGAGGGGCCTTGCTGGCCCCTCAGACGTCGAGGTGATAGGGCTGCTCGTCCGGCTCGGCGGCGGGCAGCTGGCGATACATCAAGCGGATTTCGCTCGCCACCCAGAGCGAGAGCAGGCCGAGCAGGCTCAGCAGTGGCGCCAGGGTGTGGCTCTGTTGCAGTCCGTAGGCAGACAAGGCGGCGCCCAGCAACAGCAGAATACGGATCATGAGGTGACTCCTTCTCATCATGGTGAGGGCGCGGATGCGTGCCCGTGTGGCACCAAGTGTGGCCAGTATACCCCAGCCGGTGCACGGCAAACCGCCATCCGCTTCACATCCCCATCCTAAGGGCTGAGGTAGTTAAGCACCATCCGATTAACTCATCAATCCACGGTCGGCCGGTTCATCTGTGCGCTCATGGTGTCGATGAAGTGGCGGATCGCCACCGCGGCTGGCTGGCCGTCGCCGGGCGGGGCGTAAAGCACGCAGAGATCGGCGGGGATCGCCTGCTCGAGCCGGATGAAGCGCACGTGGGGCCACTTCTGGCGGGCGTAGCTGGCCGGCACCAGCGCCACTTGCAGGCTGGTGGCCACCACCGCCATCAGGGTGTTGGGTTCGACCACCTCCTGGTTGAGATGGGGGTAGAAGCCCTCCACCAGACAGGCGTTGATGATGAGGTCGGTAGAGGAGGAGTTGGCGCGGCTCATCAGCACGAACGGCTCCCCCGCCAGCTCGGGCAGGGAGACCAGCTTGCGATCCCGCAGCGGATGCTCGTCCGACACCACCAGCACCATGGACTCGCGATAGATGGTTTCAGCCAGCAGCGGATGGATGTTGACGGTGTCGGCGAAGCGGGCGAGGCCGAGGTCTATCTCCTTGCGCGAGAGCGCCTGTTTCTGCCGTTCGGGGGAGAGCTCGGTGAAGGTGATCTCGAACTCGGGGTGGCGCTGGTGACACTGGCGGATCACCTCGCCAAAGCCGGCCCAGAAGATGGAGCTGACCAGCCCGATGCGGATCTGGTTGCGCTCCATGCGCCCCGCCTGCACCACCCGGTTGATGCCGCTTTCCAGCACGTCGAACAGCAGGGCGCACTCGGCCTGCAGCAGCCGGCCGGTGGCGGTGAGGCTCACCTGGCGGGTGTGGCGCTCGAACAGCGCCAGCCCCAGCAGGGACTCGAGCTCCTTGATCTGGGCGCTGAGTGGCGACTTGGAGACATTGAGCTGCAGGGCGGCCCGGCTGAAGTGTCCCTGGCTGGCCACCGCATGGAAGTAGCGCAGCATCTTGAGGGTGACGCGATCGCGCCAGTGACTGTCGAGGGCCAAGCGACCTCCTTCGGTGGCTGATTGAGGGCCGGATGCGATCCCCGTCAAAGTTTGCGCGACCGGTGCGGGCGGCAGCAAGGCCGCTGCGCGGCGGATGGTCGATCCGGCTCACACCTTTGCCGGTCCGTTTTGACCGTGCCGGGTCTGGTTGGCGACAAAACGGGGCCAATCAGCGCCATTCATGCCGCTTCCTTTGGTTTTCAGCCATCTCCCAGCGGGAAATTGTGCTGAAAATCAGGATAGTCAGGCCGATTTTAGCGATTTTTATCGCCCAATACCTCCCCTAGAGTGAGCGCCATGTCCCATTTACAGCCTCAAGAGGTGCAGCTCATGCAACAAGATCCGGTACTCAACGCCGTCGCCACCATTCTCGCCCGCAAGCCGGGTTTCGCCCCCCGTGCCGCCATGATCCTGGGCTCCGGCCTCGGCGTGCTGGCCGATGCGCTGGAGGAGAAGGTCACCATTCCCTACGAGGAGCTGGACGGCTTCCCGGTCAGCACGGTGGCCGGCCACAGCGGCGAGCTGATGCTCGGCAAGCTGCACGGGGTGGACGTGATGTGCATGAAGGGGCGCGGCCACTACTACGAACACGAAACCATGAAGGTGATGACCACCCCGGTGCGCACCTTCAAGCGGCTGGGCTGCGAGCTGCTGCTGGTGACCAATGCGGCCGGCTCGCTGCGCCCGGAGCGGATCGGGGTCGGCTCCCTGGTCATCTTCAACGATCACATCAACACCATGCCGGGCACCCCCATGACGGGCGCCAATGACGAGGTCTACGGCCCGCGCTTCTTCAGCCTGGCCAATGCCTATGACAAGGCATTGCGCAGCGAGGCGCTGGCGCTGGCCGAGCAGGAGGGGATCGCCGTCAATCAGGGGGTGTTCGTCTCCTACAGCGGCCCCTGCTTCGAGACCGCGGCCGAGATCCGCATGATGCAGATCATCGGTGGTGACGTGGTGGGGATGTCGGTGGTGCCAGAAGTGGTCAGCGCCGCCCACTGTGCGCTGCCGGTGCTGGCCATCTGCGCCATCACCAACATGGCGGAGGGGCTTGGCGACGTGCAGCTCTCCCACGAGCAGACCCTCAAGTGCGCCAAGCTGGCGGAAACGGATTTCATCCGCCTCATCAACGCCTTTATCAAGCACCACTTCCAGTAAGCAGGGAACGACCAGGAGGTCAGTTATGTTTGCAGCAGGATTTCTCGGTATGGCGGCGCTGATCCTCATCGCCGTGCTCGCATCGACCAACCGCAGGGCCATTCGCCTGCGCACCGTGGGGCTGGCGCTGGCCTTGCAGGTCGCCATCGGTGCCCTGGTGCTCTATGTACCGCTGGGGCGCCGGGCGCTGGAGGGGATGGCCCACGGGGTCGACGCCGTGCTGGCAAGCGGCAAGGCGGGCATCCACTTCCTGTTTGGCAACCTGGTCAACTTCTCGGTGGACGGCATCGGCTTCGTGTTTGCCCTCAACGTGCTGCCGCTGGTGGTGTTCTTCTCGGCGCTGATCGCCGTGCTCTACTACCTCGGCATCATGCAGCTGGTGATCCGCTTCATCGGCGGCGCCATGGCCCGCCTGCTCGGCACCTCCCAGACCGAATCCATGTCGGCGGTGGCCAACGTCTTCGTCGGCCAGAGCGAGGCGCCGCTGGTGGTCAAACCCTACATGCCCAAGATGAGCGACTCGGAGTTCTTCGCCGTCATGTGCGGTGGCATGGCTTCGGTCTCCGGTACCGTGCTGGCGGGCTACGCCATGATGGGTGTGGACATGCAGTACCTGCTGGCCGCCTCCTTCATGGCGGCGCCGGGCGGGATCCTGTTCGCCAAGCTGATCATTCCCGAAACCAGCCAGCCGGACTATGTGTTCGACAACAGCATCCAGTTTGACGGCAAGAAGCCGGAGAACGTGCTGGCGGCGGCAGGCGAGGGGGCCAGCAGCGGCCTCAAGCTGGCGGCGGCCATCGGCGCCATGCTGATCGCCATGATCGGGCTGGTGACCCTGGTCAACACCCTGCTGGGCGGGGTGGGGGAGATGATGGGCATGCCGCTCTCCCTCGAACTCATCCTGGGCTGGATCTTCTCGCCGCTCGCCTTCCTGCTCGGGGTGCCGCTGGCGGACATCGGCATCGCCGGCGCCATGATCGGCAAGAAGCTGGTGGTGAACGAGTTCGTGGCCTATAGCGACCTCTCCCCCTACCTGAAAGACGCCAGCACTGTGACCGCCGCCGGCCTGCAGGTGCTGGAGGAGAAGTCCAAGGTGATCATCAGCTTCGCCCTGTGCGGCTTTGCCAACCTGGCCTCCATGGGGATCCTGATCGGCGGCCTCGGTACCCTCTGCCCTTCCCGCACCGACTTCATCGCCCGCTACGGCCTGCGTACCGTGCTGGCTGCCACCTGTTCCAACCTGATGAGCGCCGCCATCGCCGGGATCTTCTTCTCCCTGGCCTGAGCGTCCCATCCCTTGTTCCGGGGCGCTGCGGCGCCCCTTTCTTATCCCGACAGGAGCCTTCCATGATTCCAGCTACTGCTTTTGCACCTGCCTGCGCCGCCACCGAGGCCGCCAGCCGAGCCATCCGCTTGATGGACCTCACCAGTCTCAACGACGATGACCACGACGCGCGCATCATCGCCCTCTGCCACCAGGCGCAGACCCCCGTCGGCAACACCGCCGCGGTCTGCATCTATCCGCGCTTCGTGGGGCTGGCCAGGCTCACCCTGGCGGCCCAGGGCACCCCCGAAATCAAGGTCGCCACCGTGGTCAACTTCCCCCACGGCGACGATGAGTTGGATGTCGTGCTGGCCGAGACCCGCGGGGCCCTTCTCGCTGGCGCCGACGAAATCGATCTGGTGATCCCCTGGCGTACGCTCAAGGCGGGGGACGAGACGCCCGCCCGGGCGCTGGTGCGCGGCTGCAAGGCATTGTGCGGAACGCGGTTGCTCAAGGTGATCATCGAATCCGGCGAGCTGCAGGAGCCCGCGCTTATCCGCGCCGCCTCCCTGCTCGCCATCGAGGAGGGGGCCGACTTCATCAAGACCTCCACCGGCAAGGTGCCGGTCAATGCTACCCCAGCGGCGTGCCGCACCATGCTGGCGGCCATCGCCGAGTGCGGTGCGCAGCACCGGGTGGGCTTCAAGGCGGCAGGCGGGGTGAAAAGCGCGCAGGAGGCGGGGGAGTATCTGGCCATGGCGGCCGCACTCTTTGGCGATGAGTGGCTGGTTGCCGAGCATTTTCGCTTCGGCGCCTCCAGCCTGCTTGGCCAGTTGCTGGCCACTATCGAGGGCAAGAAGCCGGTTGCTGCCGACGGCAGTTATTGAATCATTCCCATCCAGTGCGGTGCCCGGCGGGGCGCCCCTTTGCACAGGTGCATGCCATGTCCCATCCCCGTTTTCATTTCGTGCAGGCCCACGGCAAGGTGCTGCTATTCACCCTGCTCATCAGCCTCTCCTTCCCCATCGGCAGCGCCCTCACCGCGGTGCTGGACCCGCTGGTGGTCACTTGGGCGCGCTACCTGCTGGCGGCGCTCACCTTCGTGATTCTGCTGGCTTGCCAGCGCCGTCTGGTGCTGCCTTCGCTGCGGGATCTGGGGCGTTATACCCTCATCTCGCTGCCAGCCCTCTGCTACTTCGTCGCCATGTTCGTGGCGCTGCAGGAGACCAGCGCCCTCGATGCCAGCGCACTCTACACCACGGTGCCTCTCATCAGCGCGCTGGCCAGCATGCTTGTGCTGCAGCGCCGCATCGGCTGGTCGATGGCGTTCGCCCTGCTGGGGGGCATGGTGGCGGCCGCGCTCATCATCTTTCGCGGCGAACTGAGCCAGCTGGCGAGCCTGAGCCTCACCCCCAGCAACCGCATCTATCTGCTCGGCTGCGTGGGGATGGCGCTCAACCCCATACTGGTGAAGCGCTACTACCGGGGCGAGTCGTTTGCCCACCTCACCTGCTGGACCCTGATCTGCGCCACCCTGCTGCTCACCCTGGTAGTGGCGCCGCGGCTGCTGACAACCGACTGGCAGCAGGTGTCGCTGCCGCTCTGGCTCGGCCTTGCCTATCTGGCGCTCTTTGCCACGGCACTCAGCTTCTTTTTGTTCCAGCAGGGGAGCGTGGTGCTGCAGCCGGAGCAGGTCTCGGCCTACACCTACCTGATCCCGGTGCTGGTGTTGTTGACCGGCATGCTGAGCGGGGAGGAGGTTATCTGGCGGCAGGTGGGCTGGGGCGTGCTCGGCGTGCTGCTGACCATGGCGGTCATGGTGCTGGTGCCCGCTCGGCAGGCACGCCGTGCCTGAATGGGTCAGCGGGCGGGCTGGTAGTAGTCGAGATACCAGCGCACGAACGCGGCGACCCCTTCCTTGATGGAGGTGGCGGGGCGCAGGCCGGTGAGGGTGTGGAGGGGCTCGCTGTCGGCCCAGGTGGCGTGCATGTCGCCCGCCTGCATCGGCAGCATCCGCTTGATGGCGGGCTTGTCCAGCGCCTGTTCCAGCGCCTCGATGAAGTCGAGCAGCCGCACCGGCTGACCATGGCCGATGTTGAGGATGCGATAGGGCGCGGCGCTCTCGGCCGGGCTCTGCTCGCCGGCGTGCCAGTGAGGGTTGGGGCGGGGCGGCAGCTCGGCGACGGCCAGGATCCCCGCGACGATGTCGTCGATGAAGGTGAAGTCGCGGCTGAGGTCGCCCTGGTTGTAGACGTCGATGGGCTCGCCCGCCAGGATGGCGCGGGTGAACTTGGCGATGGCCATGTCGGGCCGGCCCCAGGGGCCGTAGACGGTGAAAAAGCGCAGCCCCGTGGTGGGCAGACCGTAGAGCGCCGAGTAGGCGTGGGCCATCAGCTCGCCGCTCTTCTTGGTGGCGGCATAGAGGGAGACCGGGTGGTCTACCTGCTGATCGGCACTGAACGGTAGCTGCTCGCCCATGCCGTAGACTGAGCTGGAGGAGGCGTAGATCAGATGCCGGATGCCGTGCTGACGGCACCCTTCCAGCACCGTCAGCATGCCGGTGAGGTTGCTCTCGCTGTAGGCAAACGGGTTTTCCAGCGAGTGGCGCACCCCCGCCTGGGCGCCCAGGTGGATCACCCGCTCGAACCGCCCCTCGGCAAACAGGGAGGCCATGCCGGCCTGGTCCGCCAGCTCGCCCTGCACGAAGCGAAAATGGGGGAAGGGGGTCAGCATCGCCAGGCGAGCCTCCTTGAGGCTCACCTCGTAGTAGTCGTTGAGGTTGTCCAGCCCCACCACCTGATGGCCCGCCTCGCACAGCCGTCTGGCCACGTGAAAACCGATAAAGCCGGCGGCGCCGGTGACCAGATACTTCATGGTTGGGGTCCTGTGCAGATCATGGGGCTCCTGACGGTGATGGGAAAAGGGGCTGCGCGCTTTGTAGCAGAGCCGGCGCATCTGTGCCATGGCAAACCGCCCGTGTCGGCGCGACGGGGGCGGTCCAGGCGCGGCATGCTGCATCTTGGTGCAGCGGCTGTCAATGGAGAATGACAGGCACCAAAACGGGGCGTGGGCGGCAACTATTGTGATCATGGTCGCAAAAAATAGACTGAACCCCATAACGAAGCCCTGCGGACAGGGCTCGCGCCCGCCAGACGGGCAACAGACACTCTTTCACTTCGCTATTGGATACCGGTTATGGACAACACCCCTGGCTCGGCGCACTCCGTTCGGACTGCGCACCCCCTCTATGAAGACGTCATCGCCCTGCTGACCGCGGCCGGCTTCGTCTCCCTCGGCATCTTTCTGTTTCATCAAGTCGGTCTGCTCACCGGCGGCACCGCCGGGCTGGCACTGTTGCTGCAGCAGGTGACGGGGCTGAGCTTCGGCCTGCTGTTTTTCGGCATGAACCTGCCCTTCTATGCCCTGGCCTGGCTCAGGATGGGGCCGCGCTTCACCCTCAACACCTTCGTCTCGGTGGCGGCTGTCTCCTTCATGACGGATCACCTCAACGCCGTGCTGCAAATCGGCAAGATTGAGCCGGTCTACGCGGCGCTGATCGGCGGCACCCTGATCGGCATGGGGCTGCTCATCATGTTTCGCCACAAATCGAGCCTGGGCGGCTTCAACATCCTGGCGCTGTTTATCCAGGATCGGTTCGGCATCCGCGCCGGCAAGCTGCAAATGGGGCTGGATTGTACCATCGTCATCGCCTCCTTCTTCGTGGTGCAGCCCTGGATCCTGGCGCTCTCCGTGGTGGCGGCCATCATCTGTAACCTGGTGTTGACACTCAACCACAAGCCGGGCCGCTATCAGATTGCTTGACGAGTAAAGAATCATATGAGGCTGTTTGGCTGACGATTAGCCTGCCCGCCTTGCAAACAAACAGAGCGCCTGATGGCGCTCTGTTGCTATCTGCCGCACGGCCATCACCGCATCACACCACCATGGGCAGCCCGCTTTCGGGGTGGAGGATCACCTGGGCCGGGTAGTCGTAGAGCCGGTCGATCAGATCAGGCGTCAGCACCTCGCGCGGGGTGCCGTCTGCCATCACTCTGCCCTGCTCCAGCATCACCAGCCGGTCAGCGTAACGGGCCGCCAGATTGAGGTCGTGCAGCACCACCAGCACGGCGGTATGGCGGGCGGCGAGGGCGCGTGCCATGGTGAGCAGCTGGTGCTGGTACTTGAGATCGAGCGCCGAGGTGGGCTCGTCGAGCAGCAGCAGCCGCGCTTGCTGCGGTTCGTCCGGTGCCTGCCAGATCTGGGCTAGCACCCGGGCGAACTGCACCCGCTGGCGCTCCCCGCCGGAGAGGCCGGGATAGAGGCGGCCGGCCAGGTGATCGACCCCGGTGTGGGTCATGGCGGCCCCGACTATCTGGTCGCGCCGGCTGGCCGGTTCGCTGTGGGGCAGCCGGCCCATGGCCACCACCTCCTCGCACAGGAAGGGGAAGTTCAGGGACGAGCTCTGCGGCAGCACCCCGACCCGATGGGCCAGCTCGGTGCCGGCCCACTCTTGCCGCTCCCGGCCAAACAGGCGGATCTCTCCCTGATGTTCCAGCTCGCCGGTGAGGCATTTGAGCAGCGAGCTCTTGCCGGCGCCGTTGGGGCCGAGCAGGGCGGTGAGGCTGCCCGCCTGCAGGCTGAGGTCGAGCCTGTCCAGGATGGGGCGGCCGCCCCGGCTGAGGCTGAGCTGGCGACAGTGCAGCAGGGTCGATGAAGCAGACAAGAGGAGTCCTCCGGTTAAAGCGTCCGGCGGCCCTTGACCAGCAGCCAGATGAAGAAGGGGGCGCCCAGCAGGGCGGTGATGATGCCGACCGGCATCTCGGCCGGCGCCAGCAGGGTGCGGGCCAGCATGTCGGCGCCCAGCAGCAGGGCGGCCCCGAGCAGGGCGGAGAGCGGCAGCAGCCGGACGTGGTTGGGGCCGGCCAGCAGCCGCACCAGGTGGGGCACCACCAGGCCGACGAAACCGATCATGCCGGCCACTGCCACCGCCACGCCGACCCCGGCGGCGGTGAGCAGGATCAGCCGCCGCTTGAGGGACTGCACCTGAATGCCGAGGTGGCGGGCTTCCCCTTCACCCAGCAGCAGGGCGTTGAGGGGGTTGGCATCGCGCAAGAACAGAATGAGCAGGGCTACCAGGGTCAGCAGCGCCAGCGCCACGTCCACCGGCTTGCCCGCCGCCAGCGACCCCATCTGCCACAGGCTCAGGTTGCGCAGCATCTGATCGTCGGCGAGATAGGTGAGCAGGCCGATCACGGCGCCGGACAGCGCCGTGACGGCCACCCCGGCCAGCAACATGACGGTGACCGAGGTGCCCCCCTCCCGGGTGCCGAGCAGATAGACCAGGGTGGTGGTCAGCGCCCCGCCGAGAAAGGCGAGCAGGGGCAGCAGGCCGATGCCGAGCAGGCTCTGCCACTGCTGGCCGAGGGGGGCCAGCAGCACGATGGCCAGCGCCGCGCCGAGCGCCGCGCCGCCGGAGACCCCGATGATGCCGGGGTCGGCCAGGGGGTTGCGAAACAGCCCCTGCATCACGGCGCCGCAGAGGCCGAGAATCCCCCCCACCGCGATGCAGAGCAGGGTGCGCGGCAGGCGGATCTCCTGCACGATCAGCAGCTTGTGGGCCTCAATCCCGCTCCCTTGGCCGGCGAACAGGGCGCGCAGGCTCTCGCCAAAGGAGAGGGCCATGGGGCCGGTGGCCAAGGATCCGACCAGCAGCAGCGCCAGTGCGCCGCCGGTGAGGCACAGCAGCCAGGACAGTGGCAGACGCATCATGAACCCAGTTTGATCCACTTGGCGATCTGGCTGGCCTGCTGCAGCGAGGTGAGGCTGAGCCCCCCTTGCAGGGCGTGACCGTCGATGGCGTGGATGGCCCTGTTCTTGCCGGCCGGGGTGGCGGAAAGGGCGGGCACCTGGCTCAGCACGGTTTCAGGATCCTGATACTGCTGCCAGTCGCGGCCGCTCACCAGCACCAGATCGGGCTGCAGCTCGATCAGGGATTCGGTGGAGACGGGCTTGTAGTCTTGCAACTGTGCCACCGGATTGACGCCGCCGGCCAGGGTGAGCAGGGCACTGGCGGTGGTGTTGCCGCCGGCGATGCTGGTGGGCTGGCCCTTGTGCAGCAGCAGGAAGACTACCTTGAGCGGTTTGTTCTGCTTCGCCTGGGCGGCCAGCTGCTCGCTCTGGGCCTGGATCTCGGCCTTCAGGCGGGTGCCGGCGGCCGAGTCCTTGAGCAGGGCGGCCAGGGTATCGATGCGCTGGTTGAGGTTGGCGAGGGTGGGGGCGGTGGGCAGCACGTCCACCTCGACCCCGGCCCGGCGCAGCTGCTCCAGGGCGGGCGGCGGCCCCATCTCGTCGCTGCCGACCAGCCGGGTCGGCGCCAGGCTCAGGATCCCTTCGGCGGCAAGAGCGCGGTGATAGCCGACCCGTGGCAGGTTTTTCGGCTCTGGGCTGCTGATGTCGGTGGCGATGAGGCTCTGCTCACCGCCCAGCGCCAGAATGAGTTCCGTGGTGGCCGGGCCTATGCTGACGATACGTTCCTGCGCCAGAACGGACAGGGACAGGGCTGAGCAGCCGAGCAGGCTGAGTGCGAGGGCAAAACGACGGCCCATGCTAACCTCCGAAGGGTGAATGAAGTTGGGTTGCCGCCGAGAATATCAAGCCGTCGAAAAAAATGCACTGAGAATGAAAGCGATTATCAATTGCATTGGTTTGGGGCCTTCATTACAGTATCCGCCATGACAGAACAGGGATGCCGCAGGCACCCCAAGGGAGAACCGATGAGCATTGCACAACGCATTCATGGGCTGCTGGAACAAGATCCCAGCGCTCACCCATCCACCATCGCCGCCGAGCTGGCCGTCAGCGAATGGGAGGTGGTACGCCACCTGCCGGCCGAGCTGGTCACCCTGGTGCCCGCCGAGCAGGCCGAAGCCCTGCTGGCGGATCTGGCCGACTGGGGCCAGGTGACCACCATCGTCGAGTCCGACGGTTCCATCTTCGAGGTGAAGGCCCCCTTCCCCCGTGGCAAGAGCGCCCGCGGCTACTACAACCTGATGGGGCGCGACGGCGAGATGCACGGCCACCTCAAGCTCGACAACGTGGTCGGCATCGCCCTGGTCAGCAAGCTGTTCATGGGCAAGGAGGGGCACTCTTTCCAGTTCTTCGGCCACAGCGGTCGCTGCATTTTCAAGGTCTATCTGGGGCGTGACGAGCAGCGTCAGCTGCTGCCGGCCCAGGTGGAACGCTTCATGGCCCTGCGCCACCAGTATCAAGAGGAAGTCAAAGCATGAGTGAACGTCAGGAGCGTCTGCAGAACCGCCTGCAACCGGAGATCCGCGAGTTTCGCGACGGTTGCCGCACCCTGCAGCTGGCGACGGTGGACAGTGAAGGCAACCCCAATGCCAGCTATGCCCCCTTCGTGCTGCAGGAAGATGGCTACTATGTGCTCATCTCCGAGATCGCCCGCCACGCCCGCAACCTGCAACAGGTGCCCAAGGTGTCGCTGATGCTGATCGAGGACGAGAACGGGGCCCGCGAACTGTTTGCCCGCAAGCGCCTCACCTTCGATGCGCTGGCCGAAGTGGTGGCCCGCGACGACGTGCGCTGGGAAAAGGCCATTGCGGCGCTGGAAGGGCGCTTCGGCGAGATAGTCAAAGGGCTTTCCAATCTCAAGGATTTCGTGCTGTTTCGCCTCAAGCCCGAACAGGGGCTGTTCGTCAAGGGCTTCGGCCAGGCGTTCCGGGTCTCCGGCGACGAGCTGGTGGATTTCGTCCACCTGGTGGAAGGGCACAAGCGCGTCGACAATGGTGCCGAGCTGACCAGCCCGGCCGATGCGCCGGTCTGATCTACGCGATCACCAACATGACAAAACGGGCAGCCCTGGGGCTGCCCGTTTTTTTATGGACGGTTTTCCCTCAATCCTGCCAGGAGGCCTTGTTGGGGAAGGCGTCGCGGTCGGCCCGGGTGGCGGTCTCGTTGCACTCGCCCCGGATCTTCCAGGAGGTCTGGCTGAGCACTATGTAGCCTTCGCGGCAGTACTTGCGCTCGGCCAGCGCCTGGGTGAGCTGGGCATCCTGCAGCGCTTCACGCCGCTCCAGCAGGCTCTTGCTGCGACTCAGGCGGCTGCCGTCATCGTCCTGCAGGCGGGTGGGCAGGGTATCGAGCGGGGCGGCTTCGAAGGTGAAGCGCTTGCTCCCCTCCTCGTTGATGTGGGTCCTGAACAGGGGGGCCGGGCCATCCGGCTGGCGCCCCGGCAGGCCGGAGCAGGCGGTGATTGCCGGTAACAGCACCGTGAAGGCAACGGCAGAGAGTAGACGCACACAAGACTCCAATCGGGTGATCGCTTCAGAGCGGGCAGATTAACATGCCGGGCCCGGTTGGGTGGCGCCGAGCAGCTCATCCGTCGTGAGCAGGGTCACGCTTCTGCCTTTTGGCAGGCTGAGGTGACGCCACATCCAGTGGTGGTGCTCGATGATCTGCTCCGCGCTCAGGTGGGGCCTGTCTGCCGTGGTGTGGGCGTCGGTCACCGCCACCACCTCGAAACCGCGAGCGGCGGCACTGCGCAAGGTGGTGTCGACGCAAAAATCGGTGGCACAGCCGCAGACGAGCAGCCTGTCTACCGGCTGCTCCGCCAGCAGGAAACCGAGCTCGGTGTCGAGGAAGCTGTCGCAGGCGGTCTTGCGTACCCGGCTGTCATGCCCCTCTGGGGCGAGATCGGCGTGCAGCTGCCAGCCCGGACTGGCGGGATCCACTTCGGAACCGGGGGCATCGTGCTGCACATAGATGACACGACCCTGTTCTGCCCGCACGCGCTCGGCCAATCGATTGATATTGGCGATGACCTGGGCGTCCTGATGGCGAGGCTGGGTGAACAGCCCCTGTTGCATGTCGATGACCAGTAACACATCCATATGAAATCCTTGGGCAAATGTTTGTCAGGGTGGCAGCCACTGGGCTCCTCAGACGCAAGGTCAGGGTTGCAGCCACTGGCTGCAGTCACGACTGCGGGATTGATGCAGTGCGCCCATATCTTGCTTCATTTCATCGGCGTTTAGCCAGCGTTCCGGCAGGGGGGCGATGCCGACCCGCACGTCGGCAACCCGGCCGGCCGCTGCTTGACCATCACCCGCTTGCGGCGCCGTCAGCTCCGGCACGACCAGCGCTACCTTGAGATCCGGGTTGCGGCTGGCGATGCGGCTGGCCAGCCCCAGCCCGCCCTCTACGTGGAAGTTGCCGGCGATATGCATGATGCGTTGGCCGGGGTGGCTGCGCAGGTAATCCACCATGCTCTCGGCCATGGTGTCGTCCCAGCTGGTCTGGGCGGCAAAGCGGCGGGCGTTGCTGTCGGCATCGCCATGATGGAGCGAGGCCATGAATTTCTGGCGATAGGGATCATCGCCGAGGGTGAGGGTGCGGGCCAGTTGGCTACGACGGCTGGCGGGCAGCTGATCCAGCCAGGCCGGCCCCTCCTGGCCGACACAGCTCACCAGCGGTTTGGGCGCATTGGCGGCGATGACCGGCAGGTGGTGCGCCTTGGCGAACTCCACCAGCGGGCGATAGTCGCTCTGGTAGTTGGGCCAGGCGTTGCCGTCACGAATGAGGGCCGCCTCGCCGATGCGACCGGCCAGGTAGGCATCCAGCACCGGCTGATCGGCGCGGCTGAACTGCTCCATGGAGAGCACCAGAGGGCGACCGTCTGCGGCCAGGCCCGCCAGCATTCTGGCCTGCAGCAGGTGCACCGCCGGATGGGTGTGCAGCTCGCCCACCAGCACTATGTCGGCGTCCGCCACCCGGGCCAGGGCCTGTTCGAGGGTCAGATCGTTCCCCTGGGTGGCTTTGAGCTGATAGTGATAAAGGGTGCCGGCATCGTTGACGGGGGCCGTCGTGGCACAGGCGGCCAGCAGCAGGGGCAGGGTGAACAGAGGCAGTAGTCGGGTCATGGATGTCTCGCAGCGATGAGGTGCCTGCACCATACAATGGCAGCATGGCGGGCGGGAAAACAGAGGGGCGTAGTGTAGAACCGAATTATGACAAAAGAAAATGAGAATGATTCCGTTTATTATTGATCTTTGTTGAGAGGTGGGTAAGATGCCAGCTGTTTGATAACAGTTCTCAATAAGGATTTGCAGTGGCCCATAACAACACCCTATCGCTGGTCGCCCTTGCCGTGGCGGCAGGCCTCGCTTCCCCGGTTTTTGCGGCGGACAAGAAAGCAGATGAAGTCATGGTGGTCAGTGGCTCTCGGATGGAGCAGAAACTGGAGGATGTCTCCGGCCCCATCTCGGTCATCACCGCCGAACAGATTGAAGAGCAGGTGGTGAGCAACGTTGCCGACCTGTTCCGTTACGAGCCGGGGGTCATCGCCCTCGGCGGCGCTGGCGATGCCCAGACCTTCGTCATTCGCGGCATGGGTGAGAACCGGGTCAAGATAGTGCGCGACGGCGTGCGCCAGAACGACGCCTACAAGAACGGTGGCGTGGGTCAGAGCTATTTCGACACCGACATGATCAAGCAGATCGAGGTGGTCAAGGGACCCGCCTCGGCGGCCTACGGCTCCGATGCACTGGGCGGCGTCATCGCCATCACCACCAAGGATGCGGCTGATTTCCTCAAGGGTCGCGACAGCTATCTGGATGCCACCACCGGTTATGCCTCCAGCAGCCACCAGAAGATGGCCGGCGTCACTGGGGCTCTGCGCGCCGGCGCGTTCGAAAACCTGCTGCGCTACACCTGGCGTGACGGCGGGGTGACCCAGAACTACGACGGCGACAAGAACGAGTTCGACATCGTCAGCCAGGCCGTGCTGTTCAAGAGCCAGTGGAACCTGAGCGATGCCCAGTTCCTCAAGCTGACCGTCGACTACTTCAACGAGGGGCAGGACCCCGATGCCGTCGACCTCACCAAGGCGGGCTCGGTCTTCAACCAGCCGATCACCGACAAGGAGACCGACAACCTGTCGCTGGTGCTGGATCACGGCATCGCCCTGAACGCGCCCTGGGTTGATCGCATCGACAGCAAGCTCTACTACGCCCGCACCAAGCAGATCATGGATCAGTACGCCTCTTCCAAATATCCGGTGCGGCCGACCAACCCCTACGTGACCAAGAACTCGCTGGACAACAACGGTTTCGAGCAGAAGAGCCTGGGAGCCCAGCTGAAGTTCAGCAAGGCGCTGGCGAGCCAGCGGCTGGCCTGGGGTCTGGAGTATGAGCACACTGACAACGAGCGGACCCGCTTCAAGGCGCCGACCGTGCCGGGGGATTTCGTCGGCTACAACGAGCTGAGCTTCCCCTCCACCACCACCGAGCACGGCGCCCTGTGGGCGTTTGACGAGCTGAAGTTCGGCGAGCGCTGGGTGTTGACGCCGGGTGCTCGCTACGACTACTACCGGATGAACCCGGATCAGGATCCTGCCTACACCGGCGAGAACCTCAAGCGCTTCTCCGAAGGGGAGTTCTCGCCCAAGCTGGGGCTGGTGTTCAAGGCGCACGAGGCGGCCAACCTGTTCGCCCAGTACAGCCACGGCTACAAGACCCCCATGTATGACAACGCCTTCTCCACCCTGAACCACCAGGCATATGGCTATCGCATCGAGCCCAACCCGAACCTCAAGCCCGAGAGCAGCGACGGCATCGATCTGGGGGTGCGCGGCAGTGCCGGCGGTTTCAGCTATGAAGTGGCCACCTTCTACAACAAGTTCGAAGACTTCATCGAGCTGGCCGGGGTCGGCACCGAGGGCCGCACCGCGCTGTATCAGTATCAGAACCTGGACAAGGCGACCACCAAGGGGGCCGAGGCCAAGGCGGACTACTGGCTGAACGATCTGGTCAACGTCTGGGGCAACCTCTCCTATATCGAGGGCAAGGATGGCGATGGCAACTACATCAACAGCCTGAGTCCGCTCAAGGGGACCCTGGGTGTTCGACTGGAGCAGCCCAACTGGAACATCAACACCGCCCTGCGCTTTGCCGACGACATGAGCAAGGTGGGCAAGGATGCCAAGGGCAACGACAACATCAAGAGCGCGGGCTGGGGCGTGGTGGACATCTATGCCCAGTTCAAGCCGGTGCAGGATCTGCAGTTCAACGTGGGCGTCTTCAACTTGTTCGACAAGGAGTACGTCAACTACGAGAGCATCACCGGCCAGAGCGCCAGTGCCAGCACCAGCCGCCAGACCGAGCCGGGTCGCAACCTGAGTGCACGGGTCAAGTACGTGTTCTGATGAATGCACACCACGACAAGGGGCCTGCGGGCCCCTTTTTCATGGCGGGAACCGGGCCCCCGATGGCGGACAAAAAGGCGGCCAAAAAGAAACCCGCCGAAGGCGGGTGGAAGGATTGCAACACTAACCAGGAGGAGGTGTTACTCAATAGACACCAGCCTTGCGCCAATAGTTCAATTTTATTGATGTTTTTCATTATTATCTGTGCGGCGTCCCACCCGGGATCGCAGGATCCCCACCGACAAATCGGTTATCATTTGTGCCCCCGTTTCTCAGTGTCGAGGATCTATGCCCGCCTTCTCCTGGTTAGCCCTGTTTTTTGGCGCTTTCTACTTCGTCTACGGTGCCTATCTGCCGTTCTGGTCGCTCTGGCTGGAGGGGATCGGGGTGAGCGCCGAGATGATCGGCCTGCTGCTCGGCGCGGGCATGGCGATCCGCTTTGCCGGCAATCTGATGGTGATGGGGCAGATCAAGGGGGCGGGGCACCTGCTGCCGGTCACCCGCCTGCTCTGCCTGCTCAGTCTGCTGGCCTTCCTCGGCTTTTACCTCAGCCACAACCTCTGGTGGCTGGTGGGGCTGACCCTGGTGGCGAACTTCATCTACCCGACCCTGATGCCGGTGGGGGAGGCGCTGGCCACCCGCATGGTGGTGCAGGCACACCTCGACTACGGCAAGGTGCGCCTGTGCGGCTCGTTCGCCTTCATCGTCGCCTCGACCCTGGTGGGGGCGCTGGTGGGGAATTTTGGCAGCGACTGGATACTGCACACCATGGTGGCCGGGCTGCTGCTGATGCTGCTGCTGAGCTGGCTGCCGCTGCACCCGGCGCCGCAGGACATTCAGGGCGAGCGGGCCAAGGCCTCCCTGCTCGATACCCTCAAGTCCCCCTCGGTGCGCCGTTTTCTGCTGATCTCGGCCCTGCTGCAAGGCAGTCACGCCGCCTACTACGGCTTTAGCGCCATGCACTGGAAGGCGGCGGGTTACAGCGGCACCACCATAGGTTATCTGTGGGCGCTGGGGGTGGTGGCGGAGATCGGCATGTTTGCCGCCGACAAGCGCTTCCTCAACCGCTTCGGCGCCCAGACCCTGTTTCTGGTGGGGGCGCTGGGCTGCGTGGTGCGCTGGATCCTGCTCGGTGCCTCCACCGAGCTGCTGGTGCTGGTGGCGGGTCAGCTGCTGCATGCGGTCACCTTCTGCGTCAGCCACCTCGGAGCCGTGCGCTTCATGACCCGTCAGCTGCCGGCCGAGCAGCTGATCCCGACCCAGGCGCTCTATGCGGCGCTGGGGCTCGGCATGACGGTGGCCGCCCTGATGACCTTGTGCGGCCTGCTGTTCGAACCGCTGGGGGGCGGCATCTTCTTCCTGATGGTGCTGGTGGTGCTGCCGGTGTTCGTGCTGCGCCTGCGGGAGGGCGAGCTGAAGGCCGTCTGAGTGGCCCTATCCGGTTCGCAACCACATTGATCAGCAACGAAAAAGGGGAGCCTCGGCTCCCCTTGTTGCATGGTGATGGCTGGCTCAGGACTCCTGCTCAAAGGCCAGCAGATCCCCGGGCTGGCAGCCCAGTTCGCGGCAGATCGCCTCCAGGGTGGAGAAGCGAACCGCCTTGGCATGGCCGTTTTTCAGGATGGAGAGGTTGGCCTCGGTGATGTTGACCCGCAGGGCCAGCTCGCGGGCAGTCATTTTGCGTTCGGCCAGCAGGGCATCGAGTCGGATGATGATGGGCATGGGTTCCTCACACCGTCAGTTGTTGTTCATCGGCCAGCCGCTTGGCCTCGCGCATCACCAGCGCCAGCGCCGATACGATCAGCCCGGCCAGCAGCAACTGGAAGTCCGATGAACCTATGTTGATCTGGCCGTGCAGCTCGGGGCCCGGCAGGGTGAGCACTAGGTCCAGCAGCGGGGTGGTGATGATTTTGGTGACGAAACTGACACAGAGCAGCAGGCCGATCAACTGGTAGCGGCGGATCTGGCTGAAGGTGAACAGCATGGCCTGCCGATAGCCGCGAAACAGCTGGAGCAGCTGCCACAGCATCAGCATGAACACCAGATCCGGCAGCAGCATCACCAGGGTGCCCAGCAGACGGGTGCCCAGGCTGAGGGGGTAGTCGGCAATCGAGGGAGCCGTGCTGGCCAGCGCCGGCTGTGCCATGGTCAGGGGGACATGGTTGAGCACCGAACTGTCTTGCACCGCCAGTGCGTCGATCAGCTCCTGCTGCAGGTAGTCTCTGCCGCCGAGCAGCTGGGACCAGACTCCCATGACCGTCATGAGCGGGGTGGCCAGCAGGGCGAACAGCAGGATCCATTCGATCAGATTGCTCATGCGTTCGAGCTTGTTGTGTTTCATCGCTTACCTCTTGGAGTGAAAGGGTGGGCCACGCGCAGCACCGAATTATTGTTTATCAATAAACACAGCTAGATGTTTATCGTTTTTCGATATTTATTCAACCGTTTTTTATTGAAAAACGATAAATTCTTGCTGCAATAAGAGGATGACATTTTTCGGGCGGCTCTCTAGACTGGCTGCTGCTGCGCTTGAATCTTCAACACGGACAAGAGGTTACAGATGCACCAGGGATGGTTGCTGATCGGATTGTCGCTCTCCTATCTGGGGCTGCTGTTTTTGATCGCCTACGTGGCGGACAAGAACAAACGTCGCCGTTTAAAGGGGCAGCCCCTGCTCTACAGCCTGTCGCTGGCGGTCTATTGCACCTCCTGGACCTTCTTCGGTACGGTGGGCCAGGCCAGCGAGTCGCCCTGGTCACCGGTGCCCATCTATCTGGGGCCCATGCTGGTGTTCCTGTTCGGGTGGCGCTTGCTGGCCCGCCTCATCCTGGTGGCCAAGCGCGAGCACATCACCTCCATCGCCGACTTCATCGCCGCCCGTTACGGCAAGTCCCAGCGCCTGGCCATGGTGATCGCGCTGATCGCCATCATGGGCATACTGCCGTACCTGGTGTTGCAGCTGAAAGCCATCGTCACAGGGCTGGATCTGCTGATGGCCAACTCTGTGCCTGCCGGCCCCACCGGCAATACCGCCGGGCTGGCCCTCGGCGTGGCCCTGCTGCTGGCCCTGTTCAGCATCCTGTTCGGCACCCGCCATCTGGACGCCACCGAGCACCACCGCGGCATGGTGGTGGCCATCGCCTTCGAATCCGTGGTCAAGCTGCTCGCCTTCATGGCGGTGGGGGGCTTTGCGCTCTGGCTTATCCTCAGCAAGCCGAGCCAGGCTCGCACCCTGGTGGCCAGCGACTTTCTCGATGCGGTGGTGGCGGTGACGCCGGGCAGCCTGCTGGAGCTCGCCATCTACACCCTGGTCGCCATGTGCGCCGTCATCTGCCTGCCGCGCCAGTTTCACGTGACCGTGGTGGAGAACAACCAGGGCCAGGATCTGCACTGGGCGCGCTGGCTGTTTCCGCTCTACCTGTTCGTGATGGGGCTGTTCATCTGGCCGCTGGCGCTGGCGGGCAAGCAGTGGGTAGGGGCCGGCATGGCTTCGGATACCTATGTGATCAGCCTGCCCATGTCGCTCGGTTTCGACGGCATGGCGCTGCTGGCGTTTCTTGGCGGCACCTCGGCGGCCACCGGCATGGTGATCGTCTGCACGATAGCGCTGGCCATCATGGTCAGCAACGATCTGGTGCTGCCGGTGCTGCTGCGCCGCTTCTGGCAGCAGGGGCGGGACGAGCGGCTGGTGCGCCTGCTGCTGCAGGTGCGCCGCGGCGCTATCCTGCTGATCCTGCTGGCAGCCTGGGGGCTCTACCTCTGGCTCGGAGATCTCACCAGCCTGTCGCGCATCGGCTACCTGTCGTTCGGTGCCGTGGCCCAGTTCGCCCCGGCGCTGCTGCTCGGCCTCTATTGGCGGCACGGCAATCGCAAGGGGGTCTACCTCGGTCTCGCCCTCGGGGTCAGCCTCTGGTTCGCCACCCTGCTGGCGGAGAGCGGCCTGCTGGCCGGCTCGCCGCTGGCGGCCCTGCTGGCGCCGCCCGACTGGCCCGCGTTTCGCGATCTCAGTCTGGGGGCCTGGTGTATCTTCCTGAGCCTGCTGCTCAACCTCATCGGCTATGTGGCGGGCTCCCTGCTGTCGCAGGCGGCGGTGAGCGAGCGGCTGCAGGCGGCCAACTTCGTCGGCAAGCCGAGCCGCGACACCACGGCGCTCTATCAGGCGCGGGTCTCGGTCAAGGAGCTGGAGATGCTGGCGGCCCGCTTCGTCGGCTCGAGCCGGGTCAAGCGGGCCTTCGGTCGCTTCGCCGGCGAGCGGGGCGGCACCCTGGCGCCCCAGATGCAGGCCTCCGCCGAGCTGATTGCCCACACCGAGCGGCTGCTGGCCGGGGTGTTCGGCACCTCGTCCGCCCGCCTGGTGCTGGCCTCGGCCCTGCAGGGGCGCAACATGCAGCTCGAAGAGATCGCCACCATAGTGGACGAGGCCTCCGACGTGTTTCGCTTCAACCGTGGCCTGCTGCAGGGGGCCATCGAACACATGGGGCAGGGGATCTCGGTGGTGGACCGGGAGCTCAAGCTGGTGGCCTGGAACCGGCGCTACATCGAGCTGTTCCACTATCCGCCCGGCCTCATCCAGGTGGGGCGCCCCATCGAGGAGATCATCCGCTACAACGCCGAGCAGGGGCTGTGCGGCCCGGGCGATGTCGAGGCTCACGTGGCGCGGCGGGTCGCCTTCATGCAGCGCGGCAGCCAGCATATCTCGGCCCGTGAGCGCCCCGATGGCCGGGTGATCGAGATGCAGGGCAACCCCATGCCGGCGGGCGGTTTCGTGATGACCTTTACCGACATCACCCCGTTTCGCGATGCCGAGCGGGTGCTGCGCGAGGCCAACGAACACCTGGAGGCGCGGGTGGCCGAGCGCACCCACGAGCTCTCCGAGCTCAACCGCCAGCTGCTGCTGGTGAACCAGCAGGTGGAGCGGGCCAACCACTCCAAGAGCCGCTTCCTGGCGGCGGTGAGCCACGACCTGACCCAGCCCCTCAACGCCGCCAAGCTGTTTACCTCCTCCCTGCTGGAGATGCTGCCGCCGGCGGACGAGCCGGCCCGCATCGCCCGCCACATCGATGACGCGCTGGGGGCGACCGAGGATCTCATCACCGATCTGCTCGACATCTCGCGGCTCGAAGCGGGCAAGTTCAAGGCCAAGAAGCTGGATTTCGCCCTGCGCGACGTGTTCGACAACCTCAAGGCGGAGTTCGGCGTGCTGGCGCAGGCGGGGGGGATCCAGTTCTCGGTGGTGGAGAGCGGTGTGGCGGTCTACAGCGACGTGCGCCTGCTGCGGCGGGTGCTGCAAAACTTCCTCACCAACGCCTTTCGCTACAACCCGGGCGGGCGGGTGCTGCTCGGCTGCCGCCGGCTTGGCGACAAGGTGCGCATCGAGGTGTGGGACAACGGCCCCGGCATTCCGGCCGACAAGCAGGAGGCGATCTTCGACGAGTTCTCCCGCCTCGATCACTCCCGCACCGCGCGGGAGCAGGGGTTGGGGCTCGGCCTTGCCATCGCCCGCGGCATTGCCCTGGTGCTCGGCCACAACCTGACCCTGCGCAGCTGGCCGGGGGCGGGCTCGGTGTTTGCCATCACCCTCAATCTGGCGACCCGTCCTGTCGCAACGACGCAGGTGGCGGCCCCCACCCAGCGCGACAGCCAGCTGGAGGGGAGCCGGGTGCTCTGCATCGACAACGAGAGCGACATCCTGATCGCCATGCACTCCCTGCTGGGACGCTGGGGCTGCGAGGTGGTCTGTGCCCAGAGCCTGGCCCAGGCGGAGGATCTCATCGCCGGCGGCTTCCTGCCGCAGCTGGTGCTGTCCGATTACCATCTGGACGACGGCAAGACCGGGCTGCAGGCGCTGCACATGCTGCGCCTGGCCCACGGCAACGACATCGGCGGCATCATCATCAGTGCGGATCGCAAGAGCGAGCTGCAGGCGCAGATCCGCGAACACGGCTACGGCTACATCAGCAAACCGGTCAAGCCGCTCAAGCTGCGGGCGCTGATGAACAGCATCTTGCGGCCGGCCAAACTTGATGATGATCACGAAACCGGGAATTCGTCCGAATTTTAATCGACGACCCCCAGCCAGCAAGATCGGCACTTTCTGACACAAAAAAGCGCCTTTTCTTCTCGTTTGAGGCTCATTTTCGATAAAAAGTGGTTTATTAATAACCGTTCGGGGGTTTGCCCTCCCTCCTTTGACTCCCTTATAGTCAGGTCGCGATTATTTTTGTCGCAAATCAAGTTGTGCAAAAGGCAAACCGGATGAAAGTCCGGGACGCAAAGCTTCCGGTCTAAGGGTCAGCAGTACCTAAGATAGCGGGGCCACCACAGGTTGTTTCGTCCATGGGCCAAGCCATGGTGCGATGTTGTCTGCGTTACCTGTCAGGTTGCGTTGCCTTTTTCGTTATCTATTCCAAGAACGAAATAAGGATATTCAACTATGTTAAGTCCAAAACCCTCCGTACTGGCGTTGTTGGTCGGGGGTCTGTGTGCCTCCTCCGCCTTCGCTGCCGCCCCCGGCAAACCCACCATCGGCTGGGGGGAAACCAAGTTCGCCATCGTCGAAGTGGATCAAGCTGCCACCTCCTACAACAAGCTGGTCAAGGTGCACGCCGATGGCGCGCCGGTCAGCGTGAGCTGGAACCTCTGGTCCGGTGATGTCGGCCAGACCGCCAAGGTACTGCTCGACGGCAAGGAGGTGTGGTCCGGCGCCGCGTCCGCCTCCGGCACCGCCAACTTCAAGGTCACCAAGGGGGGCCGCTACCAGATGCAGGTGGCGCTGTGCAACGCCGACGGCTGCACCCTCTCCGACAAGAAAGAGATCCTGGTGGCCGACACCGACGGCAGCCATCTGCTGCCGCTCAAGGCGCCGCTCAAGGAGAACAACAAGCCCTATGTCAACAAGACCGGCAAGGTGATGGGGGCCTACTACGTGGAGTGGGGGGTCTATGGTCGCAAGTTCACCGTGGACAAGATCCCGGCCCAGAACCTGACCCACATCCTCTACGGCTTCACCCCGATCTGCGGTGGCAACGGCATCAACGACAGCCTGAAAGAGATCTCCGGCAGCTTCGAGGCGCTGCAGCGCTCCTGTGCCGGCCGCGAGGACTTCAAGGTATCCATCCATGATCCCTGGGCCGCCATCCAGATGGGGCAGGGCAATCTCACCGCCTATGACGAACCCTACAAGGGCAACTTCGGCAACCTGATGGCGCTCAAGAAGGCCTATCCGGACCTGAAGATCCTCCCCTCCATCGGTGGCTGGACCCTCTCCGACCCCTTCTTCTTCTTCGGTGACAAGACCAAGCGCGACACTTTCGTCGCCTCGGTGAAGGAGTATCTGCAGACCTGGAAATTCTTCGACGGGGTGGATATCGACTGGGAATTCCCGGGCGGCCTCGGGGCCAACCCCAACCTCGGCAGCCCCTCCGACGGCGAGACCTATGTGCTGCTGATGAAGGAGCTGCGCGCCATGCTCGACGAGCTGAGCGCAGAGACGGGCCGCACCTATGAGCTCACCTCCGCCATCAGCGCCGGCGGTGACAAGATTGCCAAGGTGGACTATCGCGCCGCCCAGCAATACATGAATCACATCTTCCTGATGAGCTACGACTTCAACGGCGCCTGGACCAACACCGGGCTGGGTCACCAGACCGCGCTCTACGAGTCGAGCTGGGATCCCAACACCAAGTACACCACCGACAAGGGGGTCAAGGCGCTGCTGGGGCAGGGCGTAGAGCCGGGCAAGGTGGTGGTGGGTGCCGCCATGTATGGTCGCGGCTGGACCGGCGTCAGCGGGTATCAGGGCAACAACCCCTTCACCGGCACCGCCACCGGCCCGATTGCGGGAACCGAAGCGGAAGGGATCTGGGAGAAGGGGGTCATCGACTACCGCGGCATCGCCAAGGGCAAGATGGCCGGCGACTGGCAGTACAGCTATGACGAAGTGGCCGAGGCACCGTCCGTGTTCAAGGCTTCCACCGGCGAGCTCATCACCTTCGATGACGAGCGCTCGGTCAAGGCCAAGGGGCAGTACGTGCTGGCCAACCAGCTCGGCGGCATGTTCGCCTGGGAAATCGACGCCGACAACGGCGACATTCTCAACGCCATGCACGAGGGGCTGGGCCACGGCGATAGCACACCGCCGGTCAACAAGCCGCCGGTGGCCAACGCCGGCACCGATCTCGCGGTGACCGGGCCGGCCCAGCTGGTGCTGGACGGTTCCTCCTCCCGCGATCCGGAAGGGGCGGTGCTGAGCTACAGCTGGGCCCAGATATCCGGTCCCAAGGCGACCCTGAGCGATGCCACCCAGGCCAAGGCCAAGGTGAGCGTCGATGCGGTGAGCCAGGACGTCAATCTGGTGTTCGAGCTGACCGTGACCGATGACCACAATCTCAGCGCCAAGGATCAGGTGGTGGTGACCAACAAGGCACCGCAACCCAACCTGCCGCCGGTCGTCACGGTGCAGGACAAGGTCTCGGTGCAGGCCGGCAAGCAGGTGAGCATCACCGCCAGCGCCACCGACCCCAACGGCGACACCCTGAGCTATCAGTGGAGCGTGCCGGCCGGGCTCACCGCCAGCGGTCAGAACAGCAAGACCCTGGTGGTGACGGGCCCCAGCGTCACCGTGGAGACCGGTTATGACCTCACCGTCACCGTGACCGACGGCGCCCTGGATGCCCAGGGCAAGACCCGCCTCACCGTGACCCCGGTCAGCGGTGGCGGCGACTGCAACGCCACCGATCCGGATGCCGCCAACTGGCCGGCCTGGAAGGCCTCGACCACCTACAACGGTGGCGAGAAGGTGAGCCACAACCAGCTGGTGTGGCAGGCCAAATACTGGACTCAGGGCAATGAACCGAGCCGCACCGCCGATCAGTGGAAGCTGATAAGCCAGGTGCAGCTGGGCTGGGATGCCAGCGTTGCCTACAACGCCGGAGACGTGACCACCCACAACGGTCGCCAGTGGAAGGCCCAGTACTGGACCCGCGGCAACGAGCCCGGCAAGCACGACGTCTGGCAGGACATCGGCGCCGCCAGCTGCAAATAACCTCACCGTAAAACCCATCGGGGCATGCCAGGCATGCCCCCTTTTTTCCCCATAACAACAAAGAGCACCACCATGACCACATGCACTACACGTCTTGCCTGCCTGATCGGCGCAGCCCTGGCAAGCGGCCCGCTGCTGGCCGCCGTTCAGCCACCCGCTCCGCTGGTCTTTGACGCCACCCGTCCGCAGAACGATCTGCAGGGGTCGCTGCTGGCCAGCATCCAGTTTGCCCAGAGCCAGATCCTGCCCGCCCACCCGCGGGAGGGGGACAACCAGCCCCGCCTCACCGCCCTGCGCAAGAGCCTGCTGCTGGTACGCCCGCTGCAGGCCGGCAACCAGGCGCCGCTGGCGCTCGAGGCCCGCGACGGCGCCGGCAAGCTGCTCGGCAGCCTCACGCTGGATCCCCCCTCCCGCCTGCCCAAGACCGCCTACTACCTGGAAGGAACGCCGGAGGAGGGGGTCGACTTCACCCCGGGTCCCGGCACCAGTGCCGTCATCAACAGCAGCAGCGAGCTGGCCAGGTTGAGCGATCCAAGCGGCGCCTTCCTGCTCGGCAAGTTGCAGCCCCATGCCCTGGTCACCATCCAGACCGCCGATGGCCGCTGGGTGCGCGACATCCACCTGCCGCGCGACGCGAGCCTGGAGGGCAAGATGGTGCGCCTCGCCTCCAATGCCGGCTACAACTCCACCGTCTACTTCAGTGGCGGCCAGGTAACAATCTCCCGCGGCCAGAGCCAGCAGTTCAAATTCGTGCGCGGCCAGTGGATCCGCGATGGCGAGCTGGAAAACAACGGCATCACCTATGCCAGCGATGCCTGGAGCGCCGTGCTGCCGGCCGAGTGGATCATGCCCGGCCTCACCCTGCGACTGAGCCAGGGGGATCTGAGCGGCGAGCTGAGCGACCTCAAGGTAGGGGCGCCGGGGGAGCTGCTGATCCACACCATCGACATCGGCATGCTGACCAGCCCGCGCGACCAGTTCGCCTTTGCCAAAGATAAAGAAGCCCAGCGGGAGTACTTCCAGACCATTCCCGCCAGCCGACTCATCGTCAGCCAGTATGCGCCGCTGTCGCTGCCGGAAGTGATGCTGCCGGATGGCACCCTGCTCACCGACTTTGATCCGAGCGAGGGGGGCTGGCACAGCGGCACCATGCGCCAGCGCATCGGCAAGGAGCTCATCTCCCTTGGCATCGACAATGCCAACTACGGCATCAACAGCACCGCCGGGGAGGGGGAGAACAGCCATCCCTACGTGGTGGCCCAGCTGGCGGCCCACAACAGCCGCGGCAAGTACGCCAACGGGGTGCAGGTGCACGGCGGCTCCGGCGGGGGCGGCATCGTCACCCTTGACGCCTCCCTTGGCAACGAGTTCAGCCACGAGGTGGGCCACAACTACGGTCTCGGCCACTACGTGGGCGGCTTTGCCGGCTCGGTGCACCGCAGCGCCGATCAGATCAATGCCACCTGGGGCTGGGATGGCGACAAGAACCGCTTCATCCCCAACTTCTTTGCGAGCCGCAGCGGCCAGAGCGCCTGCCTCGATGGTCAGTGCCAGGCCCCGTTTGATGGCCGCAAGTTCGGCTTCGATGCCATGGCCGGCGGCGAGCCGCTCTCCGGCTTCAACCGCTTCACCCTCTACACCCCAAATTCGGCCGCCATCATCCAGCGTTTCCTCGAGAGCAAGGCGGTGTTCGACGCAGCATCCCCCACCGGTTTCAGCAAGTGGAACGAAAGCCAGGCCAGGATGGAGCCCTACCGCCACCGGGTCGATCTCGCCGAGCAGATCACCGCGCCGGTGAGCGATCTGGGAGAGGTCAAGCTGGCCGCCCTGCTGGCCGAGTACGATCTGGTCAAGGTGGCCATGTGGGATGGCAACTGGACCCGCAACATCCAGCTGCCGACCGCCTCGGCGGTCAATCGCGGCCGCATCGTCAGCATCGACCACAACGCCGGCTACAACAGCACCCTCTTCATCAACGGCCAGCAGATCACCGTCTCGCGCGGCTTCAAGAAGAGCTACCGCTCCGACGGCAGCCGCTGGAACGAGGGGGCGCCGACGGATCTGGCGGCTGATCGCAAGCCCGCCGCCTTCGGGGTGCCGGTGACCACCCTGGTCGGTTACTACGACCCGCAGGGTCAGTTGCCGAGCTACCTCTATCCGACCCTGCACGGCGCCTACGGCTTTGCCTATGGCGATGACGGCGAGCGGCTCGGCAACAGTGACTGCCAGTTGCAGGTGGAGACCCGCGACGGCCTGCTGCGCTTCAAGCTGGCCAATCACCGGCTGAGCGCCAGCGTGATGAACAAGTTCCACGTCAACGTGCCGAGCGCGAGCGAGCCGCGCAGCGCCAGCGTGCTGTGCCGCAACCAGTCACAGGCCGATGCCCAGCTTGCCCCGGCCCCGGCCGGGCTCGGCTACACGGTCAACGGCATGCCGCTGGCGGCGCGCTGAGTGTTTTTCTCCTTTCTCCTCGCGCAATGCGAGGTGCCACTGGCGGGGGCCAAGCCCCGCCTTTCATCAAGCAAGAGGTAAATATGATGACAAGAAAGTCCTCTGTGGCCACCCTGCTGGCCGGGCTCTGTCTGAGCGGTCAGCTGTGGGCCGCCAGCGCCTATGACATCAATCAGGGCTATGGCGGCGGCAGCCAGGTCAGTTTCAACGGCCAGATCTACGAGGCCAAATGGTATGCCAATCCGGGCCAGAGCCCGGGCGTGCAGGTCGCCAACGAGTGGGATTCTCCGTGGGCCCTGCTGGGGGCGGGGGAAGCGACGCCACCGGGTGACGGGGAGGGCATTGCTCCGCCTACGCAGGGAGGCAGCGGCGCCGCTGACGGCAGCACCGTCTACCTGAGCCAGAGCGAGCTGGATGCCAGGGAGCATGCGCTCACCGACTTCCCGGCCATGACGGCGGTCAAGGCCTCCATCGCCACCCGTGACAACGCCGTGGTCGAGGCGGTGGCCCCCGGCCTGCCGCTCAACCCCGCCAACGTCAAACGGGTGGAGGGGCTGCTCAGCGAGTCGCAGTTCAACTTCCTGTTCCCGCTGCGGGCGCCGGAGTACACCTATCGCGGCTTCCTGCAGGCGGTGGCCAAGTTCCCGGCCTTCTGCGGCGACTACAGCGACGGGCGCAACGCCGAGGCCATCTGCCGCAAGTCGCTGGCCACCATGTTCGCCCACTTCGCCCAGGAGACCGGCGGCCACGAGAGCTGGCGCCCCGAGCCCGAGTGGCGTCAGGGCCTGGTGTGGGTGCGGGAGATGGGCTGGACCGAGCAGATGCGCGGAGGCTACAACGCCGAGTGCCGGCCGGATGTGTGGCAGGGTCAGCAGTGGCCGTGCGGCAAATTCGACAACGGCGAATTCAAGAGCTACTTCGGTCGTGGCGCCAAGCAGCTGTCGTACAACTACAACTACGGCCCCTTCTCCGAGGCCATGTTCGGCACTGTGCGCACCCTGCTGGACAACCCGGAGAAAGTGGCAGACACCTGGCTCAACCTGGCCAGCGCCGTGTTCTTCTTCGTCTATCCACAGCCGCCCAAGCCCTCCATGCTGCACGTGATCGACGGCACCTGGCAGCCCAACGCCCACGACCGGCAGAACGGCCTGGTGCCGGGCTTCGGGGTGACCACCCAGATCATCAACGGCGGGGTGGAGTGCGGCGGTGCGGCCGAGCATGCCCAGTCCCAGAACCGGATCACCTACTACCAGGCCCAGGCCCAGTATCTGGGCGTGCCGGTGCCTGCCGACGAGGTGCTCGGTTGCAAGAACATGAAGGTCTTTGACGAGGCCGGCGCCGGCGCCCTGCCCATCTACTGGGAGAACGACTGGAGCTATGTGCCGGGCAACCCCAACGGTGGCAAGAGCTACGCCTGCAAGCTGGTGGGCTACCAGACCCGCTTCAGCGCGTTCAAGGAACGTGACTACAGCCGCTGTGTGCAGCACTTCTTCCCCGAGGTGGTGATCGAGGACAACGGCGGTGGCACCAACCTGCCGCCGGTGGCCAGCATCAGCGGCCCGAGCGAGGCGCTGGGCGGCGCTACCGTGCTGCTCTCCGGCCAGGGCTCGAGCGATCCGGAAGGCAAGCCCCTCAGCTACGCCTGGACCCTGCCTGCCGGGGCCAGCGCCTCGGATCTGACGCAGTCCACCCTGAGCGCCATCCTGCCGCCGACCCCGACCAGCGACACCCGCTACGGCTTCGTGCTCAAGGTGACCGACGACAAGGGGCTGAGCCGCAGCGCCACCCACGAGATCCTGATCAAGGGCAGTGGCGGTACCACGCCGCCGGATGGCAACCCGCCCTACAAGGAGGGCACCTCCTACAAGGCCGGTGACAAGGTGAGCAACCTGGGCGGCAACTACCAGTGCAAGCCCCATCCCTACACCGGCTGGTGTGCCGGCGCAGCCTGGGCCTATGAGCCCGGCAAGGGCACGGCCTGGAGCGATGCCTGGATCAAGCTGTAACGGCATCTCCGCGCAATAAAAAAGGCCCGTCAGGGCCTTTTTTCATGAAGTGAGTTCGCTCACAGCGGCTTTTGCCACAGGCTCAGCAGCAGATCCTGCTCCAGCTCGTCCGGTCCCTGATGGCTGAAGGCGTGGCGCTGTTCACCGCTGGCGCGCCAGCCGAGGCGGCTGGTCTCCAGGATGAAGCTGCGCAGCCCCTGGTCCATCTGCATGCTGAACTGGCAGCGCAGCTGACCCATGGGGTTGAGGCCGGCCAGGCTCGGCCAGCTCAGCGGGTGCTCCATGCTGACCGGGTTGAGGCTGACCCTCAGTTGCCACTGGTGGCGGGGGCCGGGTTGCAGGTAGAGCAGGTAGCCGCCCGGTGCCAGCCAGCTGACCAGCTGCTCGGTCTTGACCTTGAGATCGTTGACCAGCAGCAGCTGGGCCGTGCCCGGCAGGATCGGCGCGCGGGCCGGATCGGCGATGACGAACTGAGCGTCCGGCTGCGCCTTGTTGGCGGCAAAGATGGTGTTCTTGGCGATGTCGACGCCGGCAAATTGCCAGCCCGGCAGGCGCTCGGCCAGGGTCCGGCAGTAGTAACCCTCACCACAGCCCAGGTGGATCAGCTCGCGCGGTTCGAGGGGGGCAAGCAGGCTGGCTATCGCCTCGACCAGCGGCAACTGGTGGCCCTGCTCGAGGAAGTGGCGCTTGGCGCGCATCAGAGCGCGGCTGTCGCTGTCCTTGGGATTCTTCTTGCCGGGGATGAGATCCAGATAGCCTTCCGGCGCGGGATCGAAGTGGTGCTTGTTGGCGCAGTAGACCCCGCGGGAGGCTTCATGAAGTTGCAGCGGGCTGCGACAGATAGGGCATTGCAGGTGCATAGGATTTCTCTTGGCGAAGGCCATGACGACAGGGGCGTTCGGGATTATAGGGGAGACGATCAGAAAAGGCTGCCGTAGCAGCCTTTTTTATCCGGTGACCCAGTGCGGGGCCGCCAGTCGCGGGATCAGCGAGTGCCGAACACCACTATGGTCTTGCCGTGGGCGGAGATCAGCTCCTGCTCTTCGAGCATCTTGAGGATCCGGCCGACGGTTTCACGGGAGCAGCCGACGATCTGGCCTATCTCCTGACGGGTGATCTTGATCTGCATGCCATCCGGGTGGGTCATGGCATCCGGCTGCTTGGCCAGGTTCAGCAGGGTCTGGGCGATCCGGCCGGTCACGTCCAGGAAGGCGAGGTTGCCGACTTTCTGGCTGGTGTGCTGCAGGCGGGCCGCCATCTGGCCGGAGAGGCGCATCAGGATTTCCGGGTTGACCTGGATCAGCTGGCGGAACTTCTTGTAGGAGATCTCGGCCACTTCACAGGAACCTTTGGCACGCACCCAGGCGGAACGCTCCGGGTTTTCGCTCTCCTCGAACATCCCCATCTCGCCCAGGAAGTCGCCCTGGTTCAGATAGGAGAGGATCATCTCCTTGCCTTCATCGTCCTTGATCAAGACGGCCACAGTGCCCTTGACGATGTAGTAGAGGGTTTCCGCTTTCTCACCCGCGTGGATCAGGGTGCTCTTGGCGGGATACTTATGAATGTGGCAGTGCGACAAGAACCATTCCAGGGTGGGATCGCTTTGCGGTTTGCCAATGACCATGAGAATTCCTCTGTAGTGTCTTTTTATGGACTCGTGCGTCCGGGCAAGCTGCCAACCTTGCCATTCCTTGTATTAGTCGCAGTAGGATAAGAGCCTTTGTCTGTGCTGACAAGGCTTTGAGGGCTTTTGCCAGCTCCCCTTGCAACCCCTGCTGCGTTCCGTTCGCCATTGTAGGGAAGATGGGGGCATCAGATGTTGATTTTGATCTAGTTAGTCAGGAAGTTCGTGAAAATGGCGGATATGTGCCGCTGTCGCGTCGTCTGCGGTATGCTATGTCAGTCAGATCTGTCGTCATCAAGAGGAAATGTGAAATGAAAGCCAAGGTCAGCTGGGTGGAAGGCATGCAGTTTGTGGGCGAGAGTGAGTCCGGTCACAAGGTGACCCTGGACGGTGCCAACCCCGGCGAAGGTGCCAGCCCGATGGAGATGATCCTGCTGGCGGTGGGCGGTTGCAGCTCGATCGACGTGGTCTCCATCCTGGAGAAGGCGCGTCAATCCGTGACCGCCTGCCATGTGGAGCTGGCCGGAGAGCGGGCTGACTCGGTGCCGCGGGTATTCGAGAAGATCCACCTCCACTTCGTGGTGACCGGCAAGGGGCTGGCCGAAAAGCAGGTGGCCCGTGCGGTGGATCTGTCGATGGAAAAATATTGTTCAGTTTCCCTGATGTTGGAAAAAGCGGTAGAAATTACCCATAGTTATCAAATTCTTGAAGCCTGATAGCAGTGGCTCTTCCGATCGAATAACACCATGACATAAGGAAAGTGCAATGAAAAAGATGATAGCGTTACTCCCCCTGCTGGGGCTGGCAGCCTGCAGCATGCCGCAACCGACCCAGTACCAGTACAGCCAGTATCAGTGCGGTGAGGAGTTGCTGGCCGTGACCTATGATGCCCAGGCCGACATGGTGCAGTTCCCCTATGCCGGGGTCTATCACAAGCTGGGCCGGGTCGAGGCGGAGTCCGGTGCCAAGTATTCCGACGGTGTGACCACCTTCTGGAATCAGGAGAAGCAGGCCATCCTCAGCCAGAAAGGGGTAACCCTGCTGACTTGCCAGCGCAAGTGATCGTCATGGTGTGATGACAACGGCCTGCTCAATGCAGGCCGTTTTGCATATTGGGGGTCAGTGCGGCAGGGCGTTGAGCATCTTGGCGGCCAGTTGCTGGCTCAGTTGCTGACGCTCCCCTTCGGCGATGGCCACGTCGCTGGCCAGGGAGATGGCGCTGCTCCACACCGCCTGCTGGGTGCGCCGGTCGAGCAGCACGATGGCCAGGGTACCCTTGCGGGCATCGGCCTTGGCCTGCAGCCCAGGGGTCATGCCGAGGCGGGCGAAGATCTCGCCATCGCTCAGATCCTTGCTGCCGGCCACCCCGATGGCGACCCACACATCGGCCTCGTCGAGGGGCACGCTCTGCCAGCCCTTGCGCCCCAGCTCCTGATTGACCGCCTGTTGCACCGGCTCCAGCCAGCCTTCGGCGCTGTCGCCGGCATACTGGAACTGCTCGGCCAGCGCATAGCGCGGCGTCGCCCCGAAAGGCCAGCTGGCCGCCGGGCGCACCACCATGGTGCCCGCTTCCAGGGTCGGCGCGGCCGGGCCGCTGCTGCAGCCACCCAGCAGGGCGGCCAATCCCACAGAGATAAACGCTAACCGCATCATCAGCTCCTTGGCTCAGGTGATCTTGCCGGTTTCAATCAGTTGCTGGATCAACGGGCGCAGGATCAGCTCCATCGCGAAGCCCATCTTGCCGCCCGGCACTACGATGGTGTTCATCCGTGACATGAAGGATCCGTCGATCATCGACAGCAGGTAGGGGAAATCCACCTGCTTGATGCCGCGAAACCGTATCACCAGCATACTCTCGTCCAGACTCGGGATCACCTTGGCGCTGAAGGGGTTGGAGGTATCCACCGTCGGCACCCGCTGGAAGTTGATGTGGGTGCGGGAGAACTGGGGGGTGATGAAGTTGATGTAGTCGTCCATGGAGCGGACGATGGAGTCGGTCACCGCCTCGCGGGAATGGCCGCGCTCCGAGGTATCGCGAATGAGCTTCTGGATCCACTCCAGGTTGACGATGGGCACCACCCCGATGAGGAAGTCCACGTGGCGGGCCACGTTGTGCTCATCGGTGACCACGCCGCCGTGCAGCCCTTCATAGAACAGCAGATCGGTGTCGCTTGGCAGGTTCTGCCAGGGGGTGAAGGTGCCCGGCATCTGGTTGAAGGGTACCGCCTCGTCGAAGCTGTGCAGGTAGCGACGATACTGACCGCTGCCGTTCTGGCCGTACTCCTGAAAGAAGCTCTCCAGCAGGCTGAAGTCGTTGGCCTCGGGGCCGAAATAGCTGATGTGGCGCCCCTGTTCGCGCGCCTTGCGGATCGCCACGTCCATTTCCGGGCGGGTGTAGCGATGAAAACTGTCCCCTTCCACCACGGCCGCCTGATAACCGAGCTGATGAAACATGGAGCGAAAGGCGTTGGTGGAGGTGGAGGTGCCGGCTCCGGACGAACCGGTAACCGCAATGATGGGATGCTTTGCCGACATAGAATTCTCTCTTCCTTGGGAGTTCCGTTATAAAGGCATGTTCCGAGTGCGGTCAAGTGTGCGACCTGACAGTACCATCGCGCAACTGCTTCGCTGGCGTGCCAGCGTGCCTCCATCAGCGGCAGACGCAAAAAAGGGCTGCCGTGGCAGCCCTTGCGACAAGCAAAGAGAAAAACTAGCCGGCCTGCTTGGTGCCGGCCGCAGGCTTGATCCCCACCAGCACGGCCCCTAGCAGAATGAACAGCACCCCGAGCGCCTTGCCGGGCTCCAGTGGCTCGGCGAAGAGCGGGATGTTGACCGCCAGCAGGTAGACCAGCGCATAGCTGGTGCTGAGCAGGGGGTAGGCGATGTTGAGCGGGGTGGAGTGCAGTGCCGCCAACCAGCAGAGCAGCGACAGGGCGTAGCAGCCCACCCCGGCCAGGATCACCAGCAGCGGCAGCGGATGGGCCAGCATCACGGCAAGATCCATCTGCCAGGTCGGCAGCTGGATCACCCCCCACTTCATGCCAAGCTGGGCGGCCGTCACCAGCAAGATGCTGCCGAGCACGTAGAGATACCCCTTCAGCGCCGCTCTTGCAGGGCTGGCCGGTGGTTGGCCCGCCTGCGGATGATCATCGCTCATAGCAAGCCTCCCAGCAGCAGGGCGCCCACTATGATGGCCCCCACTCCCAGCCAGTTGTGGTAGCTGATCTGCTCGTGAAAGAACAGCCTGGAACCCACCAGCACCAGCACCAGATTGATGCTGAGCATGGGGTAGGCCATGCTGAGCGGCAGCCGCTGCAGCAGGTAGATCCAGAGCAGCATGCCGCAGCCGAGTGCCGCCACGCTGGCGATGAGCCAGGGTGAGCACAGCTTCTGCCAGTGGTTGCAGGGCCGGCGCTGCCAGCTGACGACCGCCTGCTTTTGCAGCATCTGGCCGCTGCAGGTCAGCAGGCACACCAGCAACAGCAGCAGGATGTCCATCACTGGGCCCCGTGGTAGATGAGCAGGGTCAGTCGGTGACTGACGATGGTCTCGTCGGCGGGGGGCACGGGCCCGGTGTTGCCGTCGCGATCGGTCTTCATCAGCAGGGCTACCTGCCCATTCTTGCGCGCTTGTGCCAGCCAGGCCGGGAAGTCGGCGCGGGCCACGTAGCGCCCCGCCGCATCCGGGTAGCCGAGGCCGTAATGCACCTCGCCCTTGCTGTCGAACAGGTTGATCTCGCTGCGCTGGGTACCCCAGGCGAGGGAGGAGGCCAGTCCGACGTCGTTGGCCAGCAGGGTGCCCGACTTCATCAGCACGGCCTGATTGGCCTCGATGAAGCGCTCCGGCAGCTTGGAGTCGATCAGCGATTGCGGCAGCGCCCAGGGCAGGCCGATGGCCAGCACCATGGGGCAGAGCGCGCTCAGGATCCAGCGGCGGCTGACCTCCTTCAACTGGAGGAAGCCGAGCAGACTCCAGCCGGCGAAGATGACCATGGCCACCGCCAGCGCACCGTGATCCTCCTCGCCATAGACGGCGTGGCTGGGGGAGAACGCCAGCACGGCCAGCACCACCAGGCAGATGAGGCCGAACAGGCCGTTCAACCAGGCATTGACCCGCAAGGCCCGCTCTTTCCCTTCCTTGAGCAGGTCGACGGCGCTGGCGGCCATCAGCATGGCGAGCGGGGCGAAGCAGGGCAGGATGTAGGTGAGCAGCTTGCCCTTGGCAATGCTGAAGAACAGCAGTGGCAGGATCACCCAGGCCAGCAGGTAGAGGGTTTCCGGGTTTATCTTGCGCTCCTGCCAGCCCTTGCGCAGGGCGCCTGGCAGCAGGCCGAGCCAGGGCAGGGTGCCGAGCAGCCCCATGGGCAGGTAGTACCAGAACGGCGCCTTGTGCTGGGCGTTGTCGGCGGCGAAGCGCTGGATGTGTTCAACCCAGAAGAAGTAGTGCCAGTAGTCCGGTTCGCGCAGGTGCACGGCGATGGCCCAGGGGGCGGCCAGCAGGACCGCGCTCAGGATGGCCAGCGGCCCGAAGCGCACCAGCTCGAGCAGGCGGCGCTGATAGATGACGTAGGGCACGATGACCACCACGGGCACCGCCAGGGCGATGAAGCCCTTGGTGAGAAAGCCCATGCCGCAGGCGAGGCCGAACAGCAGATAGCCACCGACCCGGCTGCCAAGGGAGCCCTCCTTGCGAATGATGTAGAAGCTCACCATGGCGGCGTTGAGCCAGAGGGTCACCATGGCGTCCAGCACGCTGTAGGTGCCGATGCCGTAGACGATCAGCAGCGACAGATAGATGAGCCCGGTCAGGAAGGCCTTGCGCCGGCACTGCCACAGCTGCAGGGCAAACCAGCAGATCAGCAGGGCGCTCAGGCCGGTGGCGGCGGCAGAGGCGAAGCGCACGGCGAAGTTGGTGTCACCGAACAGCTGCTGGCTGATGCTGTTGAACCAGTAACCGGCGATGGGTTTCTCGAAGTAGCGCAAGCCCAGGAAGTGGGGCACGACCCAGTCTCCGGTGCTCACCATCTCCCGGCTGATCTCGGCGTAGCGGTTTTCGTCCGGGCTCCATAGCGGCCGCTGGTCGAGCGGCAGCAGGTAAAAGAAGAGAAAGAACAGGGGCAGGGCCCACTTGGTCAACGTCATGACATCCTCTGTTGCATGGTGTGATTAGCGCGATGGTTAGTCCTGCCACCCGAGGTGGCGTCATTCATCTCAGGCTTCGGCCTTGCAGCCGAGCCAGCCCTCCCGTCCGGGCAGGGTGCCGCGGACCAGCCGGCCGGTCGGCAGCGTGATCGGGTCGGATGGTAACAGATCCCCGAGCGGCACGAAGCGGATGCCGCGCGCCCTGGCTTCGCCGAGCAGGGCATCGAACTGCTCGGCCATCACTATCCCTTCCACTTCGGCGTGGATGGTGTAGACGTGCGGGCCCTGCGCCGGCGGGGTCGCCAGCTGATCCAGCAGGAAACGGTTGAAACCGTCGACCGTTACCTGATGGCCCACCACCTCGTCGAAGGTGGGCAGGTTGACCGGGATCTGCGGGGTGCCTGGGCGGCCATCCTGCAGCAGGGGCCGAAACAGGCCGCTGCCGCGACAGTCGCTGTTGTAGCGAAAGCCGAACTGCTCCTTGGCCTGGGTAGTGAGCGGGTCGGCTCGCCAGCCGGCGGCGGCGGAGCAATCCACTTCGCGCCCCAGGATCTGGTTGAGCGCATCCACCCCGAGCCGGGTCTGACGAGTGAGCTCGGCTTCGTCCCAGCGCCCGGTGTTGGCCTGCCAGCCGTGGTGATCCCAGGCGTGCAGCCCCACCTCGTGACGGGCGCTGTCGGTGTCGCGCATCAGGGAGCCGAGCTGCTTGCCGATGGACTTGCCGGGCCAGGCGGTGCCCGCCAGCAGGATGTCCAGCCCATAGAGGGATGCTGCGTTGGAGCGCAGCATCTTGAGCAGAAAGCGGGGTTTTAGCAGGCGCCACAAGTGGCGCCCCATGTTGTCCGGTCCGACCGAGAAGAAGAAGCTCCCCTTGACCTGATGCTTGTCGAGCAGTTGCAGCAGGCGGGGCACCCCGTCACGGGTCCCCCTGAAGGTATCGACGTCGATCCGCAGACCTACCTCAGTCATGCTCGACTCCCGTGGTGACCGCCCCTTGCAGGAAGAAGTCCAGGGTGTTGCCGATGGTCTCTTCCATCTCGATGGTCGGTTCCCAGTCCAGCAGGCGGCGGGCATTGGCGATGCTCGGCCGGCGGTGGGAGACGTCCTGATAGCCGTCACCGTAGAAGGATTTGCTCTCCACCAGCTTGAAGCCGGCAAACGGCGGGAAGTGGTCGCGCAGCGGGTGAGCCTCGAACTTGGCGAGCAGGATCTCGGCCATCTGCTGGATGCTGGCCTCGTTGTCCGGGTTGCCGATGTTGATGATCTGGCCGTCGCAGCGGTTCTCCTTGTTCTCGATGATGCGGAACAGGGCCTCAATGCCGTCCTCGATGTCGGTGAAGCAGCGCTTCTGGGCGCCACCGTCTACCAGCTGGATCGGGGTGCCGTCCACCAGGTTGAGGATCAGCTGGGTGATGGCGCGGGAGCTGCCGATGCGGGCGGAGTCCAGGCTGTCCAGACGCGGCCCCATCCAGTTGAAGGGACGGAACAGTGTGAAGTTGAGCCCCTCTTTCTTGCCGTAGGCCCAGATGACCCGATCCAGCAACTGCTTGGAGACCGAGTAGATCCAGCGCTGCTTGTTGATGGGGCCGACGATGAGGCGGGAGCTGTCTTCATCGAAGCTGTGATCGTCGCACATCCCGTACACCTCGGAGGTGGAGGGGAAGATGATGCGCTTGTGGTACTTCACGCAGTAGCGGACGATCTTGAGGTTCTCCTCGAAGTCGAGCTCGAACACGCGCAGCGGGTTGCGGGTGTACTCGATGGGGGTGGCGATGGCCACCAGCGGCAGGATCACGTCGCACTTCTTGATGTGATACTCGATCCACTCGGTGTGGATGCTGATGTCCCCCTCCACGAAGTGGAAGTTGGGGTGACCGATGAAGCGGTCCACCGCGCTGGAGCCGATGTCGAGGCCATACACCTCGTAGCCGCCATCCTGGAGCAGGCGCTCGGTCAGGTGGTTGCCGATGAAGCCGTTGACGCCGAGGATCAGCACCCGGGTCAGCCGCGCCTTGCGCAGGGCATTGCTCGCCTTGGCGCCAATCTTCATCCCTTCGACCAGCCCCAGTTCGCGGGCCAGCTGGGCGCCGCGCACATAGAGTCCGCCTTCGGCCTGACCGGCCACGATCTCCAGCACCCCTTCACCGCAGGCGATGCGCAGCGGCTCCTGGCTCAGGATGGTGCCCGGCTGCTTGTCGCTCTGCTGGGTCAGCCAGTGGCTCTTCCACACCGTCAGCTTGCGATCGCCGGCGAAGCTGAAGGCGCCCGGGTAGGGCTGGGTGACGGCGCGCACCAGGTTGTGCAGTTCGCGGGCCGGGCGGTGCCAGTGCAATTCGCCATCGGCCGGGGTGCGGCGGCCATAGTAGCTGGCCTTGCTCTCATCCTGCGGGGTGAGGCGGATGTCGCCGGCGCGCAGCCTGGGCAGCTCCTGCTCCAGCAGCGCCCGGGCGGCGAGGCGCACCTTGCCGTGCAGGGTCAGCGCGGTGTCGTCGTCGGCAATGGCCACCGCCTGCTGGGCGACGATGGCGCCTGCGTCGGGCTTGGCGGTCATCTGGTGCAGGGTGATGCCGGTCTCGCTTTCACCGTTGACCAGGCACCAGTTGATGGGGGCACGACCGCGATAAGCTGGCAGCAGGGAGCCGTGCAGGTTGAAGGCGCCGACGGTCGGGATGTCGAGGATCGCCTGCTTGAGCATGTTGCGGTAGTAGAAGGAGAAGAGGGCCTGGGGCGCCAGCTCGCGAATGCGCTCAATCCAGAGCGGGTGGTTCACGTCCTCGGGGGAGTAGACCGGCAGGTTGTGCTCTGCGCAGAGCTGGGCGACCGAGCCGAAGAAGCGGTTCTCGCCCGGATCATCGGCGTGGGTGAAGACGGCCTGGATCTCGTAGCCTGCCTCAAGCAGGGCCTCGATACCGGTGCAACCGATATCGTGATAAGCAAAGACGACGACTTTCATTGTTCAGCTTCCTGTTGCGAAGGGGTGGTGGCGCTGCGCACGATCTGGTGGATGAAGTAGCGGGGACGGGCACGCACGTCGGTGTACATGCGGCCTATGTATTCTCCCAGCAGCCCCATGCCCAGCAGCTGCACGCCGACAAAGGTGAAGAGAATGGCAAAGAGGGTGAAGACGCCATCGGCGGCCCAGTCGGCGCCCAGAATGAGGCGCATCAGGATCAGCAGGATGGAGAAGGTAAAGCCGATGCCCGCCACCACGCTGCCGACGATGCTGAGCAGACGCAGCGGGGTGGTGGTCATGCAGGTGACCAGGTCATACATCAGGTTGATGAGGTGCATCAGCCCGTATTTGGACTCGCCGTGGGCCCGCTCGGCGTGGCCCACTTCCAGCTCTATGGTGCGGCGAGCGAAGCTGTTGGCCAGGATGGGGATGAAGGTGCTGCGCTCCTGGCAGCAGAGCATGGCGTCGATGATGTGACGGCGATAGGCGCGCAGCATGCAGCCGTAGTCGCTCATGTGCACGCCGGTGGCCTTTTGCACCGACTTGTTGATGAGTTTGGAGGCAGTCTTGCGAAACCAGGAGTCCTGCCGGTTGCGGCGCATGGTGCCCACCACGTCGTAGCCCTGCATGGCGGCTTCCACCAGGCGAGGGATCTCCTCCGGCGGGTTCTGCAGATCCGCATCCAGGGTGATCACCAGATCCCCCTTGGCGGTCTCGAAGCCGGCCATGATGGCGGCGTGCTGACCGTAGTTGCGGTTGAGCAGCACCCCGACCAGCTTGCTGCCCTCAACGGCGGCGGCGTCTCTGATGAGCTCGGTGGAGCCGTCGTGGCTGCCGTCATCGATCAGGATCACCTCGTAATCCTGTGACAGCAGATCGCAGGCGGCGGTGACCCGGCTCAGCAGCGCGGGCAGGCTGGCCTCCTCGTTGTAGACGGGGATGACCACCGAAACCAGCTTGATGTCAGTGTTGTTCACGTTGCATTACTCCAAAATGTCGATAAGGGCCGCGACCACGCGGTCGACGTCGGCCAGCGTCATGTCCGGGAAGAGTGGCAGGGTGCACAGGCGCGACGAGTTCCACTCGGTATGAGGCAGGCTGAGGGTCGGGTAGCGTTCGCGGTAGTATTTCTGGGTGTGGGCCGCCCGAAAGTGAAGACCGGTGCCGATGCCGCGCTCCTGCAGTGCCTGCATCAGCTGATCCCGGTCGAGCCCGCAGCGTTCCGGGTCGACCCGCACCATGAACAGGTGCCAGGCGTGCAGGTGGGGGTAGCCCGGCACGGTGAGCGGCGCCAGCGGCAGACCGGCCAGTCGCTCCTGGTAGCGGGCCACCAGTTCGGCCCGCTTGGCGTTGAGTTCGGGCAGGCGCGCCAGCTGCACCAGGGCGATGGCGGCGTTGATGTCGGCCAGGTTGTATTTGAAGCCCGGGATGATCACCTCCGCCTGCGGCTTGCGGCCCAGGCTCATGCGATCAAAGGCATCCACCCCCAGGCCGTGGAATTTGAGCATCCGAACCTTGTCCGCCAGCGCCTTGTTGTCGGTCACCAGCATGCCCCCTTCGGCGCAGGTCAGGTTCTTGATGGCGTGGAAGGAGAAGATGGCGGTGCCGCTGGCGCCGATCCAGCGTTCCCGATAGCGGGTGCCGACCGCGTGGGCCGCATCTTCGATGACGGGGATGCCGTGCTGGCGTGCCAGGTCGAGGATAGGGTCCAGATCGACCGGGGCACCGGCGTAGTGGACCGGGATGATGGCTTTGGTCTTGGACGTGATGAGCGGCGTGATCAGCTCGGCGCTGGTCATCAGGGTATCCGGGTCCACGTCGACGAAGACCGGCTCGGCCCCCAGCAGGGTGATGATGTTGATGGTGGAGACCCAGGTCTGGGAGGGGGTGATCACCTCATCTCCCGGGCCTATGCCCAGCGCCAGCAGGGTGACGTGCATGCCGGCGGTGGCGGAGCAGAGCGCGACCGCGTGCTGGCAGCCGAATGTGTCGCAGAATTGCTGTTCCAGTTCATGATTCTTCGGGCCCGTGGTGATCCAGCCCGATTTCAATACGTCACAGACAGCACTTATCTCGGCATCACCGATGGCGGGCCTCGAAAATGGCAGAAAATCTTGCATAAGAGATCCAACGAAGAATATTAATCAGCGCCCATTAAATTGGGCTCCCCCAAACTGTTTTACTCAACATACGGATATAAAAGCGGGCCTGCAATGGTCCAGAAACAGCTGGTAACAATTAACTGGTGCGGTCATCTTAGGTAATGTGATAAATATTTATAACCCCCCCAACTCTTGTTTTTCCAAATTACATCTTCTCTGACATTTTGGTTGTATCAATATGAACATTACTGTATTTGGAAGTGGCTACGTGGGCCTGGTTCAGGCCACCGTACTGGCCGATGTCGGTCATCAGGTGATCTGTGTCGATGTCGATGAACAGAAGGTGGCAGCCCTGATGGATGGCCAGGTGCCCATCTATGAACCCGGTCTCGAATCCCTGCTGCAGCGCAACATCAAGAGCGGCGCCCTGGTGTTCACCACGGATGCCGTGCTGGCCGTCAAACACGGCGATGTGCAGTTTCTGGCGGTAGGCACGCCACCGGGGGAAGATGGTTCCGCCGATCTGAGCCACGTGCTGACGGTGGCCGAGACCATAGCCCTGCATCGCGATCGGCCCGTCATCATCGTCAACAAGTCGACCGTGCCGGTGGGCACCGCCGACAAGGTGACTGCCAGGGTCAACGCCATCCTGCAGCAGCGGGATCAGTCGTTCGCCTTCGACGTGGTCTCCAACCCCGAATTTCTGAAAGAGGGCTCCGCCATCCAGGATTGCCTGCGGCCGGATCGCATCGTGGTGGGCACCGCCAACGAGGCTTCCCGCCAGCTGATGCGCGAGCTCTACGAGCCGTTCAACCGCAACCACGACCGCATTCTGTTCATGGATGTGCGCAGCGCCGAGCTGACCAAGTACGCCGCCAACTGCATGCTGGCCACCAAGATAAGCTTCATCAACGAGATGGCAGGGCTGGCCGAGCGAGTCGGTGCCGACATCGAGATGGTGCGCCAGGGAATAGGCTCGGATCAGCGCATCGGCTATCAGTTCATCTACCCGGGTTGCGGCTATGGCGGCTCCTGTTTTCCCAAGGATGTCAAAGCCTTGCTGGCCACGGCCCAGGAGCTGGAGTACGACACGCCGCTGATCCGGGCGGTGGAGCGAGTCAACGAATTGCAAAAATCGCGGCTGTTTGAGCTGCTGTCCGCGTTCTTTTGCGCCGAAGGGGAGAGCCTGGCCGGCAAGACCATCGCCCTGTGGGGGCTGGCGTTCAAGCCCAACACCGACGACATGCGCGAGGCGCCGAGCCGGGCCTTGATGGAGGCGTTGTGGCAGGCCGGTGCGACCGTGCAGGCCTACGATCCCGAGGCGATGCAGGAGGCCCAGCAAATCTACGGCAACTGTGACAAGCTGCGGCTGATGGGCACCAAGGAAGCGGCGCTGTTTGGTGCGGATGCCCTGGTGATCTGCACCGAGTGGAACCACTTCAAGGCCCCCAATTTTGCCGCCATCAAGCAGGCGTTGCGTTATCCGCTGATCGTCGATGGCCGCAACCTGTTTGATCCGGGCCGGATGAAAGATCATGGTTTTCATTACTACGCCATTGGGCGGGGCGAATCGGTAATGAAATAAAAAGACCATGCCACGCTGCCGCCATGTTTCAGTGCCATGGCAGTGCGGCATCTCTTCACGCTGAACAAGACTATTTTCGTCACTATTGTCGGTGAGCGTCGTTGTCATATTTATTTAATATTGTGAGCTGATTCACTTTATTAATTTTATATTGCCGCTATGGCCAGGTTCTCTGCATGGCTCGCCACTATTAATTAAACCGGTATTGATATGGCCTATTTCCCCGCAGCATATTGCCGCGGGGCACCAATCAATGCACAACATCCGGCAGAGCTCACTCTGCTCACAATAAAAATGGCCCTCCGCCAGTGCGGAGGGCCATTTTTATTTTCTGAAAAGGACGCGCCAGCCCGGCGGGAACTGTCGGGTTGGTGCCGCCATCGTGTCGGCCCGGCTGGCAAGACCCAGATCGGGATGGCAATGGGCCGGCTATTACGGTATATCGTCCACCTGAGCCCGGTCGAGGGTCGCCTTGGGCACTATGTTCACGCTTTCGTGCAGCTCGCTGTAAACGATCACGGCCAGCCCCTGCTGCAGCTGTGTCCTGACATCGGCGACCTTGTCGGCCAGACTGACATCATGTTCGCCGTACTCGGTGCCCTCTTGCAGCACGAAGTGCTCGAGCAGGTTGTTGAGGGTGTCTGCATCCAGCTCTTGCCAGGGGATAATCATGGTTTCATCTTCCGTTACCAGAGAGCGGGTATTGTCTATCTGTCGGCAGCAAGCGCAAGGGATTTATATGGCAGCAAGCAGGTATGAACATGCTCTCTGATGAACAACGTCGTCTCTCCAGCCACCTCGCTCACCATCTGTATGAGTCTCGTCGCCACGCCCTGAGCAAGGGGTTGCGCTGGTTCTGGGCCGTCAACCAGCTGGCGATCCTGTTCCTGCTGGCGCGCTTCTATGTCTATCAGGACGCCCATCTGGTGGTGGCCCGGGTACTGCCCTGGAGCTACGAGGTGCAGCTGGTGCTGATGACGCTGGCCTGCCTGTCGTTTCCGCTGTTCTGGCACTGGCTCTCCCGCCAGCCCCCCACCATCTGGCAACCCTGCCTGCGTGCCGGTGCCCTGCTGTGGGGGATCGGTTGGGCGCTGCTCGGCTACGCCATCGCCCTGGTGGAGCTGAGAGGCGGTTTCAGCCTGGCGTTCGATCTCATCGGCATGTTGCTGATGACGGCGCTGGTGGCGCTCTATTGCGAAGTGCGGCTGTTCTACTGCTTCAGCACCCCGCCGCTGCTGTTTCTGCTGCTGGAGGCGCTGCTGGTCAAGGTGCCGTTTCCTGCGGTGCACTGGATGGCGGTGGGTTGCCTCATCATCATGCTGGAGACGGGCAGGCGCATGCTCAACGGCTGGTTCGAACTGGCGGTGTCCCGTGAGCACGAGAACCTGACCCTGGCCCGCCAGCTCGATGCCATGGCCAAGCGGGACCCGCTGACCGGGCTGGCCAACCGGCGCCACTTCGACAACGTCGGCGAGCAGATCCTGCAGGAGGCGAGAGAGCAGCACGGCGAGTTTGCCATCCTGCTGCTGGACGTGGACTTCTTCAAACGCTTCAACGATCACTACGGCCATCTGCAGGGGGACAACTGCCTGATCGCGGTGGCCGACTGCCTGCGCGAGGCCATTCGCCAGCCGGCCGACGTAGTGGCCCGCTATGGCGGGGAGGAGTTCGTACTGTTATTGCCCGGTGCCGATGCGCTGGCCGCCAGCGCCATCGCCAAACGCATTGCTGCCGCGTTGGCCGGGCGAGGCATCCTTCATGCGCTGTCAGAAGTGTCGGATCGGGTCACCGTGAGTCAGGGTATCGCCCTGTGGCACGGGGGGCAGGATGGCATCGCCGACATGCTGGTGCGTGCCGACGAGGCGCTCTATCAGGTCAAGGAGGCTGGCCGCAACGGCTATCGACTCGCCCCCTGAGTCTGCTCCTGCAACCACTGGCTGATCCGCTCCTCCAGCCAAAACCGCGGTCGCCAGGGCGTACCGTGCAGAAAGCCCACATGACCGCCCTGGTGGCTCAGCTCGTAGCGCACCATGGGGGAGAGCTGCTCCGCCTGCGGGATCACCGCCTCGGTCATGAAGGGATCGTCGGCGGCGTGGATCACCAGGGTGGGGATGGGGATCTGTGCCAGCATGCCCAGGCCCGAGCAGCGCTGATAGTAGTGATCGGCACTGTCAAAACCGTGCAGTGGCGCTGTGACCTGCTCATCGAAGTCGCGCAGGGTGGCGATGGCGCGCACCTGCTGCGGCTGCCAGCGGGAGCCGGCCGCCGCCTGCCGCTGGATCTTCTGCTGCAGGTTGTGGCGCATGGTGCGCAGCAGATAGCTCTGATAGACCCGTGAGAAGCCCTGATTGACCCGATCGGCGCAGCTGTCCAGCCGCAGCGGCGCCGAGATCACTACCGCCGCCTTAAGCTCGCTCGGGCAGGCGCGCGCCAGCAGATTGACCAGCATGTTGCCCCCCAGCGAATAGCCGATGGCGATGAGCGGTTTGCCGGGAAAGCGGCGGCCCAGCTCGGCGATCAGCGCCTGGGCATCCTCGATGGCGCCGGAGTGATAAGCCCGCAGCAACCGGTTCGGCTCGCCGCTGCAGCCGCGAAAGTGCATCAGCACCGCCTCGTTGCCCTGGCGTTGCAGGTGGGCGAACAGTCCCTTGGCATAGTGGGAGTGAATGCTCCCCTCCAGCCCGTGAAACAGCACGATGAGCGGCCGCTCATCCAGGCTGATCGCGCCGCTCCAGGCGAGATCGACGAAGTCGCCGTCCGCCAGCTCGAAGCGCTCCGCCACGAAACGGGCCGGTTGCCGGCGCAGCCACTTGGGCAAAATGGTTTGCAGATGGGGATTGCGCGCCCACCAGGGGGCGTGGAAGTGGCTTTCGATCAGCATGCTGGGTCCGCGGGGTGACAGGGACAGAAAAGGCAACGGCGAGAAGCCGGGCTGCTCGCCGTCGGGATCAGGCCGGCAGGCTGTCGTGGTGCTCGGCACCGCGCAGCATGGCCTGGATCAGTTCGTTGGCTTCAAACTTGGTCAGCGCCTCGTGAGCGCCCACCTGATGGGCTCGCTCTACGCTTATCTCGCTGGAGAGCGAGGTGTGCAGGATGATGTAGGCGCCCGCCAGTTTGGCATCGCTCTGCACCTCGAAGGCCAGCTCGTAGCCGTCGAGCCCCGGCATCTCGATGTCGCTCACCAGGATGTCGATGGGGGTCTTCTGGCTGGCGCGGGTCTGCATCAGGGTCAGCGCATCCTTGCCGTTGGTGCACACCTCGTAGGGGATGTTGATGTAGTCCAGCGCCGCCATCAGCTGACGACGGGCGACCGAGGAGTCATCCACCAGCAGGATCCGCATCGGCTTGATCCGCTCCCGCTGCACGTCGGTCAGCACCGGGTAGAGGTGGCTGGGATCGTCCGGATAGACCCGGGAGAGGATCAGCTCCACGTCCAGCAGCTGGATCAGCTGGTCATTGACCCGGGTCACGCCGGTGACGAACACGTTGTGGCCGAGGGTGGCGGGCGGCGGCTCGATGTCGCGCCAGTTGCACTCGGTGATCTTGTCGATGCCGCGCACCAGAAAGCCCACCAGGGTACGGCGGCAGTCGGTGATGATGATGAAGCAGTGCGGCATCTCTTCCTTGCTGATCGGGCGATAACCCACCGCCATGGCCATGTCGATCACCGGGATGGTGGTGCCACGCATGCTGGCGGCGCCGAGCACGGTTGGGTGCGAGTGCGGCATGGCCGTCAGCTGGGTGTAGGGCACTATCTCTTTCACCTTGAGGGTGCCTATAGCGAAGGATTGCTTGGCCGAGAGATGAAACAGCAACATGCCCTGGGATTGGTTGGCCTTGCTTTTCATGGCAGATGTCCTGTGAGTCAAAACGGTATCAGTCAATTCAGGCCCCTAGCATAAAGGATTATAGAAGAAATGGCCTTGTGGTTATTAACGACCATTGGCCGCAAAACTGGACTCATTTCATCCATTTATTGCCGCAATCCGCACCTGTGCGCACTGCCTGGGGCCCTCATGGGCGGGGAGTTCAGCGCGCCTGCAACGCCTCCAGCGGGGTGCCGAGCCACTGCTGGCAGGCGTGGGCGAGCGCGGCTTCATCTCCATAACCCAGCTTGCTCACCACCTGGGCGCGTTGGCTGCCGCTTTTGAGCAGACGCACCGCCTGCAGCAGCTGCCACTGGGCGCGCAGCGCATCGCCCGCCAGCGCGGGGTCGCTGAGGCCACGCTGCGCCAGACATTGCTGCCATGCCGCATCGCTGCCCTCCTGACCGTTTGCCAGCGCCTGCCAGGCGGCCTGCAGGGCATTGTCTGGCTGGGGGGCAATGGGGCAGGCCGGCAGCTCGTCGAGAATTACCTGCAAGCGGTGGCCATAGGCACCTTGCCAGTCGCGGGGGCGCTGCCACTGGGCCAGGCCGTCGAGCAGCGCCGCCAGCAGCGGGGTGGGCTGCAGCCAGCCCGCCCGCTCTGGCTGCTCCACGCGTACCGAGCAGGTCAGCAGATCATGCTGGCAGCCCACCAGCGGAGTGAATGCGGCCAGGGCATCGGCACAGAGCCAGAAGTGGCTGCCCGTCGGCATCAGCCACTCATGGGCGCCGAGGCGCAGCAGCGCCGCGCCCCGGGTGATCCGCAGCAGCTGGCCCACCGGCACGCGCTTGCGGGCACCGACTTGCAGATGCGAAGTGGAAAAATGCTGATATTCGATGGCGTGATGCATGTAAAAACCCTGATATGATGCTGCCTGGAGGTAACGAAAATGGAAACCAGACGTAAAAAACGCTTCATTGCCGGTGCGGTCTGCCCGGCGTGCGGCAAAATGGACACCATGATGCTGTATATGGAGCATGGAGTCGAGAAGGTGACCTGTGTCGAGTGCGGGGATACCCAGGTACAGACCCAGGCCGAGGTGGACAAGGTGACCCGGGAGACGGAACAGGTAATCGGCGTGTTTCGTCCCGAGTGAGTGCCAGCCATCAAGGTGATGGCACGCCGGTCGGGCTGGTGGCTGTTGATTGCTTTTTCATCATGCTGAAGCCGGACCGACCATATGCTTGTCTGCCTTTTTGAGGTATTCTGGGCCCGTTTTTTTCTATCCGCAGGATCCCTGACATGAAAGTAGCTCCCCTGAGCGTGGTTACGCTGGAATACACGGTCACCGACGAACACGGTGAAGTCATCGACACCACTGTCGGTAAAGAGCCTCTGGTGTATCTGCACGGTACCCGTTATCTGGTCTCCGGCCTCGAAGCCGAGCTGGAAGGTCGCAGCGTGGGCGAGGCGTTCGACGTCACCCTGACGCCGGAGCAGGCCTATGGCCAGTACGACGAGAACCTGGTGCAGGAAGTGCCCGGCGAGCTGTTCGACGGCATGGAAGTGTCTGAAGGGGATACTTTTGTGGCCGAGACCGACGACGGCCACCGCCCGGTGACCGTGATCGAAGTGTCCGAAGAGTTCGTCAAGGTGGATGGCAACCATCCGTTGGCTGGCGTGACCCTGGGCTTCAAGGTCGAGATCAAGGACGTGCGCGCCGCCACTGCCGAAGAGCTGGCCCACGGCCACGTTCACGGTGCCGGTGGTTGCGGTCACGATCATGGCCACGACCATGATCACGACCACGGTCATGAGCACGGCGGTTGCTGCGGTGGTGGCCATCACGGCCACGATCACGGTCATGACCACGGCGACGACCACGGTCACGGCGGCTGCTGCGGTGGCGGCGGTTGCGGTGGCAAGGGCCATCAGCACTGATCACGGCATTGCCGATGATAAAAAAACCCGCGCCTGGCGCGGGTTTTTTTATGGCTGGCACTCATCAGTAGTGCGGCGGCGGGGTCTCTTCGGCCATGCTGGCGATCTGGCTCGGCTGCACGCTCTGCAGCTTGTCCACCAGCAGCTGGATCTGATGCTTGAGGCGATCCAGCTCGCGGCCCTGGGTGGTGACCTCGTCGTTGAGCTGCTCCACCGTGTATTCGGCGAAGGCGAGGCGGCTTTCCAGGGTTTCGAGGCGATCGTTTAATTGCTGACTCATGGGCCTTTTGGTCCTTACTTGATAGTCCAGATTTCGGCCAGGCCGCTGGAGCTGGCGCTGACAAGGTGGCTATTGTCGCGCAAAGCCACGCCGTAGACCACTGCGCTCGGCGGTTTCACCCTGGGATGGGGCGAGACGCGCCAGCTCTGCAGCAGGCTGCCGTCGCTCACCTGCCACAGGGAGAGCTGGCGGGAGGGGGCGCCGGTGATGAGCCACTTGCCGTCGTTGGCAAAACGCGCCGCGGTGTAGACCTCGAAGCGGTGATCGAACTGCAACCGGCTCAGCTCCTTGCCGGTTGTCAGGTCCCAGATGCTGGCCTGGCGGCTGTCGGCAGTGAAGGCGAGCCGTCCGCTCGGGTCGAGCCGGGCCAGCACCACCCGACCGGCGTGGTTGAAGCGCCATACCACCTGGCCTGAGCGGGTATCCCACAGGTAGGCGCTGTAGTCGTTGCCGCCAGTGAGGGCGTAACGGCCATTGGGGGAGAGATCCACCGTGTTGACCTGCTCGGTGTGGCCGAGAAACTGCAGCCGGCGGCCGCTGCGGGTATCCACCACTTCCGCCTTGCCGTCTTCCCGGCCGATCAGCACCTGGCGACCGTCGGCCGACAGGGCGATGTCCCTCAGCCTGGATTCAGGAAGCGAATAGTAGCCTTGCGACTGGCCATCCTGCAGGCGCCAGATCCCGAAGCTGTCGGGGGTGGCCGTCACGGCGTGGCTGTCGTCCGCCGAGAAACGGGTGATGATGATGAAGTTGTCCGGATTGTCGGACTGGCGCCAGCGCCAGCGCTCCTTGCCCTGTTCCAGGTCCCACACCACAGTGCCCTGGCTCAGGCTGGAGACGATGGCCTGCTTGCCGTCGCTGGCCAGATCGGCGCTCAGCAGCCCCTGGTTGGCGAGGGTCAGTTGTCGGTCCGGCGATGAGCTCTGTTCGCAGCCTGTCAGTATCAGGCAAATCGCGACGAGATAAATGGCACTTTTTATCATTTTTCCTGTCTCATGCTTTCGTTACCTGCGATCACGGCGTTAGTATAAGGCGCTTATCACGATAAACCTCTCATTTCACGAAGGAACCGAGAGCGGTATTTAGAGTTTTGGAGAAACTGATGAACAATTTTCTGAAGGTGTCCCTGTTGGCCGCGGCAGTTGCCGTGAGTCTGACTGCTTGCCAAAAAGATGAGAAACCTGCTGCGACCAACACCGCAGAGGTCAAGGCAGAAGCCAGCAAGCCGGCAGAGGCTCCCAAGGCTGAAGCCAAGAGCTTTGAAGAGCAATCCGGCTATGCAATTGGCCTCTCCATGGGTCGTTATATCGCCAATACCCTGGAACGTCAGCAGGAACTCGGCATCAAGCTGGACAACAGCGTCATCCTCAAGGGTGTGACCGACGGTCTGGGCAAAGAAGCCAAGATGACCGACGAGGAGATCCAGAAGGTTCTGCAGCAGTACGACGCCAAGATCAACGAGTTGACCAAGGCCAAGGCTGACAAGGATGCCGTGGAAAACCAGAAGAAGGGTGAAGAGTACCTGGCTGCCAACGCCAAGAAAGAGGGCGTGAAGAGCACCGAATCCGGCCTGCAATACCAGGTCGAGAAGATGGGTACCGGCGCCAAGCCGAAGGCCACCGACATCGTCAAGGTCCACTACACCGGTACCCTGACCGACGGCACCAAGTTCGACAGCTCCGTCGATCGCGGCGAGCCGGCCACCTTCCCGCTCAACCAGGTGATCCCGGGCTGGACCGAAGGCGTGCAGCTGATGCCGGTCGGTTCCAAGTTCAAGTTCTTCTTGCCGTCCAAGCTGGCCTACGGCGAACACGGTGCGGGTTCCATCCCGGCCAATGCCGTGCTGGTATTCGACGTTGAGCTGCTGGCTATCGAGAAGCCGGCTGCCGATGGCGACAACGCCAAGAAGTAAGCGGAAAACGTTGAAAAAACGGCTCCTTAGGGAGCCGTTTTTACTTGTAACGCCGCCCGAATGGCGGGATAAAAGAGAGTATCGCCAACTGTGCTAACATGGCGAACGACACCCGAAATAGACAACAAAATCAATTGCAAGGATGGCTCCCGTGGCTGAAAGCAAACCTCGAGTCCTGTTGGTGGAAGATACCCGCAGTCTGGCGGTGGTCTATGAACAGTATCTGGCCCAGGATGGCTACGAGGTGCTGCGGGCCGATTGCGGCCAGCAGGCATTGGCGCAGCTGCTGAGCAGCCCGCCACCGGTGGTGCTGCTGGATCTTGAGCTGCCCGACATGTCCGGCATGGACATCCTGCAGCAGATCACCGAGCAGCAGCTGCCCTGCTCGGTGGTGGTGATCACCGCCCACGGCTCGGTGGACGTGGCGGTGGAAGCGATGCGGCTTGGCGCTTTCGACTTCCTGACCAAGCCATTCGACGGCAAGCGGCTGTGCGCCACCGCACGCAATGCCCTCAAGCACCAGCAGCTCAGCTCGCTGGTGGCCCAGTACCGGGAGAACTTCGAGCGCAGCTCGTTTGCCGGCTTCATCGGTGCCTCCATGCCGATGCAGGCGGTCTATCGCATCATCGAGAGCGCGGCACCGAGCAAGGCGACCGTGTTCATCACCGGCGAGAGCGGCACCGGCAAGGAGGTGTGCGCCGAGGCCATCCACCAGTGCAGCCCTCGTCGCGAGCAGCCCTTCATCGCCCTCAACTGCGCCGCCATTCCCCACGACCTGATGGAGAGCGAGATCTTCGGTCACGTGAAGGGGTCGTTCACCGGTGCGCAGGGGGATCGCAAGGGGGCGGCCAGCCTGGCGGACGGCGGCACCCTGTTTCTCGACGAGATCTGCGAGATGGATCTGGACCTGCAGAGCAAGCTGCTGCGCTTCATCCAGACCGGTACTCTGCAGCGGGTCGGCAGCGGCAAGCTGGAGACGGTCGACGTGCGCTTCGTCTGCGCCACCAACCGGGATCCCCTGCTGGAGGTGAAGGCGGGGCGTTTTCGCGAGGATCTCTACTACCGGCTGCACGTCATCCCCCTCAGCCTGCCGCCGCTGCGCGAGCGGGGCGAGGACATACTGCTGCTGGCGCGAACCCTGCTGCAGAGCTATGCCAAGGAAGAGAACAAGCGCTTCAAGGATTTCGATGCCGAGGCGGCGCGGGTGCTACTCGATTACCCCTGGCCCGGCAACGTGCGCGAGCTGCAGAACGTGGTGCGTAACATAGTGGTGCTCAACGATCGCGAGCTGGTGAGCCCTGACATCTTGCCGCCTCCGCTTAACGGCAGCCGTGGCAGCCTGCTGGCGGCGATCCCCGCTGCAGCGGCGACCGGCAGCGGTGCCGTGGTGGTGGCCAATGCCCCGATCCGCCCGCTCTGGCTGGTGGAAAAAGAGACCATAGAGCAGGCCATCGCCAGCTGTGACGGCAACATCCCCAAGGCGGCGGCGCTGCTGGAGATAAGTCCTTCCACCATCTATCGCAAGAAACAGGGCTGGGAAGAGGCGAGTCTGGCGTGAGGCCGGTGTCGGGAGGAGTCACCCTCCCGAGGGATAAATGTGCGGGGCGGCCCATTGGCCGCCCCGCTGCGTTTGTTGTGGTCGCTTGCTAGAGCTTGGCGAGGAGCTTGAGGCGGGCCAGCCGCTCTGCCTCGTTGGCCTTGAGCCAGCGATCCTGCGAGAGCAGGAACCAGGCGCGGGAGAAGTATTCGGCCGCAGCCGGTTCATCCAGTACCAGCGCATTCTCCCCCAGCTCCTCGAACAGATAGCCATCCTCCGCCACCCCGGCGGCCGCCATATCACCCTTCAGCAGCATCAGATCGGCCAGCGCCTGTTCGTGCTGCCCCTGGGCCCGCAGCAGGCGGGCCAGACTCCAGCGGGCGATAAACGCCTTGGCCTGGTTGTTGTGCTGCTCGTGCCAGGCCAGACATTTTTGCTGGAAGCCTCTGGCCTCATCGAAACGACCCAGCTCGAACAGGGTCCAGCCCTGGTTGTTGTAGAGGGTGGCGAGCCAGCCGCGCACCTTTTGATCGGTACTGCGCTCGGCCAGCTCCATCGCCAGCTGATGCCAGCGGCTCTGCTCTTCCAGCGGTGCGGCGATGGCGATCATGTGGGCGGCATCGATGGCGAGATAGAGCTCCTTGTGCTTGAGCCCCAGCTGCCAGGCCTGCTCAAACAGCGTCTTGGCGCTGGCTTTGTCGCCGGCGGAGTTGAAGGTGCGGCCGCGCTCCAGCAGGGCGCGCAGGCGGGCTCGCGGGGTGGCGTCGGTGAGGCGGGGTTCTATCTCGTCGAGCAGCTGATGCGCCTCGGCAAACTGGCGTTGCAGTGAATGGGTGCGGGCTATCTGGGTGAGCAGTTCCAGCTCGTACTGCAGATCGGCGGCGGCGCGCGCCTCGGGCAACAGGGCATGAAAACGCAGGGCGCTGGCGGCGGGATCCCGATAATCCCACTGCGCCATGAAATCGGGCGGATTGTCCATTTGGCCTCCTTGCTGGCTATCCTCCCCCCAAGATGCCTGCAGGCCATTGTTTGTACAAGGGGCCCCCGTCACAGAGTGCCCCTTGAGTCATGTTCATATCAGTGGCGAGCCGGTCAGTAGACCATGGCCAGGCTCATCAACATCAGGCCGAGGGCGGCGAAGGCTCCCTCCTTGATGGCGAGCCGTGGTACCAGCGCCTTGGGCAGGGCCGGGAACAGGCTGAGGGCGAAGCCGAGCCCCGGCATCAGCCAGTGAAAGGCCGGGTTGCGCAGGCTCGGGTCTGCCGCACCATTGATGATGATGAGCAGGATGAAGAGGGTGAAGGCCGGCAGAATAAACCAGCGAGCGCTGCCGGCCGCAACGGCGCGCAGCGGCGAGATGCGATAGAGCAGCAGGGTCACGATAAACAGCACCAGGGGTGCCAGCAGGTAGAGTGGAGCCGGGTTCATAACGGGTATCCTGAAAAAAGGCGTGAGCAGCAGTGGCGGGATTTAATCAGCCCGAGGCGGGGATGACCAGCCACAAGGGCCCGGGCTGTGAAGCAGATCCCGGGCAAAGGTTTGTCGGCCTGGGCTTCAGCGCAGCCAGAACCAGGCGGCAAAGCCCAGCCAGCTGATGGCCAGCAGCAGCCAGGGCAGCGGATGCTGGCGAGAAACCTCGACCAGCTCGACGATGTCGTCCGGTTCCTCATCCTGCGGCGCTGCGTGGGACTGTTTGGCCTTGGCCTGCAGTTTTTTCTGACGGCTGGCCTCGCGGGCCCGCACCTTCATCTGTTTCTTGTATTCGTCTATGCCTTTCTGGATCCCCTGCGCGATCCGCTGGGTCTGCTCCTTGGTCTGCCCCGGCTTCTGGTTGGCACGGGCAATTTTCATCGCCTCCTGCTGGGTCTCGGGGGAAATCTTGTCGTACTTCGCCATCAAAGGGTCTCCTCGGCATCGATTGGCGGGGAGTATGCCATAAAAACGGCGCCCTCAGGCGCCGTTGCAACAGCTTGTGAACCGGATCAGGGCTTGTAGTAGGTCACGGTCGCGTAGGGTAGCGGGTTGAGGGTGCCCTGGGACTCGGCATACTCCATGAACATCTCGTTCTCACCGACGCCGGAGTCGACGTAGTCACCCTTGTTGGGCAGCTCTTCACGCTTGAGCAGGCCGTTGTAGCCATCCTTGCCGGAAGCGATGTAGGTGTTGGCACCGACCCGGTACACCTTCTCGTCATCCAGCGGCTGCCACTGACCGTTGGCATCCAGCAGTTCCAGCTTGGTGATGCGGGAGCCCTTGGCCAGCTTGCCGTCGTAGGTGTAGCTCAGGTGGCCTACGTAAGGGAAGGCACCGCTGGAGGCGGCGATCCCGGTCTCCAGACCGATGGAGTAGTCAACGGCGTACTCCAGAGTGGCCCGAACGTCCTTGCCCTTGAGGTTGAAGGCGGCGATCTTGTTGCCAAACGGCAGCAGGGTACCCATCACGTAACCGACCGAGAGCGGGCCCGCGTTCACGTCGGCGCGCACACCACCGGCGTTCTGGATGGTGAAGTCGACCTTGGTGTTGAGCTTGTTGAGCTTCCAGTAGAGCGACTCGGCCACCAGGGGATCGATGAGGCCGGCGCCGTCCGGAGTGGTCGGCACGCGCACGTGGGTCAGCTTGGTCGGCACGTCGGCGATGATCTTGGCTTCGAGCTCGGCCACGGCTGGCTTGTACTCGGTGTCGATCACATCGCGCATGGCGGTGTCTTCCGGCACGATCTCGATGACCGGGGACTTGTTGATGAAGTCGACCACGTTGGTCTGCTCGGTGCCGCTGAGCGGCACTTTCTTCTTGGCCACTTCCTTGGTGAAGTCGTCGCCGGTCATCAGGGTGTTGCGGCCCTCACACTTGGTGAGCTGGCCTTCCTTGCTGAGGGAGACGTTGACCAGGCCGTAGCCCTTGGCCCATTCGCCGGCCTGCACGATACAGGTCTTGCCGCCGTCCGGGTTGCTGACGATCTGGGCATAGGTGTTGTCGTCGGCCGGGTTCTGGTTGTGGGCGGTGTAGCCGATGCTGTTGAGCTCGGTGATGTCGCCGAGGAAGGTCTGGGAGTGACCGCCGACGATCAGGTCGATGCCGTTGACGGCCTTGGCGACCGCCTGGTCATTTTGCAGGCCGATATGGGTGACCATGATGATCTTGTTGGCGCCCTTGGATTTGAGGGTGTCGACCATTTTCTGGGCGGTCTCAATCATCGGCAGGAATTTGGTGTCGGTATCCGGTGAGGAGATGTCATGCATATTTTCCAGCACCAGCCCGAAAATACCCACGCTCTCGCCATTGACTTCCTTAATGACATATTCGTGAATATTTTCACTGTCCTTCAGGGTGGCGCTACTGGATTTCACCATATTGGAAGCCAATACCGGGAAATTCACCCGTGAGACAAAGTCTTTAATAGCCTGGTTGCCCAGATCGAATTCGTGGTTGCCGAGCACCATGGCATCGATACCCATGTCGGAGAGCAGCCGGGACTCCTCTTCACCCTTGAACTGGGTGAAATAGAGGGTGCCCTGGAAGGCGTCGCCACCGTTGAGCACCATGAAGTTGCGGCCCTCGTTGGCAGCCTGGCTGCGCAGCTCGTCCAGCTTGAACTTCAGGCGCGGATAGCCGCCCAGCTTGGCGTTGAACTTGAACAGCTCCTGGCCGGTGGGCTGGATCGCCAGCGCATTTTCGGTCGGGTCGAGGTGGGCGTGGGTATCATTGATGTGGGCAATGGTCAGATCCAGCGGAATATGTTCCTTGCTGCTGTTTTCTGAATTGCAGGCGGTCAGCCCGAACAGGGTAATAGAGACGGTGACGGCCAGTAGCGTCTTCTTCATCGGTAATATTCCTCTTGTTGTTATAGTCCTGTATATCGTTCCTGCATGACAGGAGTGTGGCGATTCTAGGCAAAAAGTAATAATTGGAAATAAACAGAGCTGATTCCTTTGAGCTACTGCACATTAATAAAGCAAATAAACGTTTGCTCTATTTGGCAGAGCAGGGGAAGGCGCGGCGGGGATTTTCCGCCAGCATGGGTGTCAATGCAACCCCATTGGTATCAGGGGGGCTTCAAGGCGCAGGCGTGGGGCTCAGCTGCTGCAGAAATTGCTGCGGGGTGAGCGGGCGGCCATACAGGTAGCCCTGCAGGTAATCGACCTGCCGCTCGACCAGAAAGTCGGCCTGTTCCTGGGTCTCGACCCCTTCGGCGATGGTTTGCAGCCCCAGCCGGGTCGCCAGGCTGATAGTGCTGTCAAGAATATGACGGGAGAGGGCATTGGTGCCAATCATGGCGACGAAGCTCTGATCGATCTTGAGATAGTCCACGTGAAACTGCTGCAGATAGGCGAGGCTGGAGTGGCCGGTACCAAAGTCGTCCAGCCCGATCCTGACCCCCATCTGCCGCAACTCCTCAAACAGCCGCTCGGTGAGGTGGTTGGGGGTGATGAGCTCGCGCTCGGTCAGCTCCAGCACCAGGGTGATCGGGTTGGCGGTGAAGGCGGCGAGAAAGCTGCGGCAGTCATCCAGCAGGCTCAGCTGCTGGCAGTGGCGGGCACAGATGTTGAAGCTGAAGTGAAAGCGGGGCGGCAGCGCCGCCGCGTGGGGGGCAAACTGCAGCCGCACCTGCTGCATCAGGGTCTGGGTCATCAGGATGATGAGGCCGCTCTCCTCCGCCAGCGGAATGAAGAGATCCGGCCGGATCAGTCCCTGGCGGTGGTGCTGCCAGCGCATCAATACCTCGCAGCCATGCAGCTGGCCGTTCTGGCTGACGACGATGGGCTGCAGATAGGGCACGAACTCCTGCTTGATGATGGCGCGCCTGAGCTCCTGGGTCGGGGTCGAGATATGGCTCCACCAGCGGTAGGTGGCAAGGCCGGCCAGCCCCCCGAGGGCCAGGATCAGCAGCACCATGCTGCCCTGTTTTTGCAGGGTCATGGCCAGCACGGCACTCAGCGGGAACCCCTGGTTGAGGCTGTAGCCGAACGTAGCCGAGTCGAGCCGGTAGTTGAAGCCCCTCAGCCTGGGCGGTTGGCCATCGTGTACCTTGCCCTGCAGGTCGAGCCACTGCTCACCGATTTGCACCCAGCTGTGGGGGCCGGCGAGGTGCCACTGCAACGGCTTGCTCAGATGATAGGGGTTGATGGCGACCACCACTGCATGATCCCCTTCGCTCAGGTGGTAGAACAGCAGCGACGGTTTGCGTCCGAGCTGGGTGACCGCCTCCAATCTGAGCAGCTCGTGCTGGCTGTTCTGCAGCCGGTCTTTGAGATCGATCTCGTCGAAGATGGAGGAGCAGTAGAGGCGACCGTTGCGGGATAGATTGACCGAGCGCACATAGGGGGAGGTGGCGACCAGCACCCGCAGCTCGCGGGCCACCTCGCGGCAGGGACGGCTGGCCAGCGGCAGCGCCGCCTTGGCCGCCAGGGTCGAGTGGTGCAGCGCGCTGTCGATCTGGGTCATGGCGCGTTCGGCGGCGGTCTGGGCCTGCTGGCGCGTCATCGACCAGGTCTGCCAGTAGAGGGTGACGAGGGAGATGAGGATCAGGGTGGCGCAGCACAGCAGGCTGGCCAGGAGACGAGGCATGTTGCTGCGACGCAGAAAGGGAAGAGCCATGGGCCACGCCTCGATGAAGAGTCAATTGAACAAAAAAAGGTCGGTCATACTACACAATCACACCTCAATCTCATAGCCGGGACAAGAGGTGGCATGGGCGGGTGCAGGGAGCTGGAAATGCTAAAAAGCAAAGACGGCCCGCAGGCCGCCTTTGTTTGTCATCGCAGGGAAAGCGCGTTTACAGCTGCTCGATGCCGACGATATGCCAGGGGGCATTGTCCTTGGCGAGGTTGCGCTCGAGGTGCCACACCTCCTTGATGTCCTCCTCGACCTGCTCCTGGCGATCCATGTAGCGGCCGCTGAAGCGCACGCTGACCTGGGCCCAGTCGCTGCCGTAGTCGGCGCGCACCAGCTGGGTGTCCACATACATCACTTCGGTATGCTGCTCACCGGTGAGCTCGGCACGCTCGGCCTTGAGCTGTTCAAACAGCTCAGGACTCACGTACTCGCGTACCTTTTCCAGATCGTTTTTGTTCCAGGCTTCCTGCAGGGTGCGGTAGTGATCGCGAGCCCCGGCCAGGAAACCGTTCATGTCAAAACCTGGCGGCAGGCGGAACGGCACGTCGCTGTCGGCAAAACCGGTGGCCTGCGGGGCGCTGTGGTTCTGCTCGAACTGCTGGGGCGCCGTACTCTGGGGCGGCTGATAGCCGGCATAGGCCGTCTGCTGCTGTGGCGCCGCCATCTTGCCCTTGCGCAGGGTGCGGATCAGGAACACGGCTCCCAGTGCCAGCAGGGCGATCAGCAGGAAGTCCATCCCTTGCAGACCTTCGAAGGCGCCGCTGCCCAGCAGGTAGGCGAACAGACCACCGGCCAGCAGGCCGCCGAGCAGGCCGCCCATCATGCCGCCCTTCTTGGGTGCCTGGGCGCCCACGGTGGGATTCTTGGTGTCGACGGGTTTGGCGGCCGGTTGGGCCGGAGCCGTTTTATAGCTCTTGCCAAAGGATTTGCCGCCGCCAAATTTCTTGGCCTCGGCAATGGGTGCCCCCAGGCCAATGGCCAGGATCACGGCAAACAGGGTCAGCATCTTTTTCATTTTGACTCTTTTCACTCTCATCAGTGGGTGGGGCATGCTCTGCTTTGGCAAGCTCAGCGAGGCGCATGGCAGGCTGCCTGTCCCTCGTTGTATTGCAGCTTGCGACTATGATTAACATGATTGGCATGAATTATTCATGAACAGATTGCCCCGATCGGGGGCGTTGCGAGGAGACAGGCCATGAAAAGTCGACGACCAAGCCGCAAGGAGCGCAAACTGCGCAACAAGGCGAGAGCCAAACCGCAGGATCAGACCCTGGTCTGGCCCTTCATGATGGTATGAATGCGAGACGGATTTCATCGACAGGCGGCGTCAACAACCATCAGGAGGGCGGTTGTGGCTGACAGAAGTGAATAGCGTGCATTTGCACTCGCGATGACGGGGTTTCTTTTGTAAAATTCCCGTCCCCTTCCCGCTGCGGTTTTTATGTGTATGGCAGAGCAAGTGACGGCGAAAAAAGACGCCAAGACACAACAGCTGAAAGTACCTCCCCACTCTTTTGAGGCCGAACAGTCCGTACTGGGCGGCCTGATGCTGGACAACGAGGCCTGGGATCGGGTCGCCGAGCGGGTGATCGACAAGGATTTCTACAGCCGCCCGCATAGGCTGATCTTCCAGGCCATGACCCGCCTCTCCAATGCGGGCAACCCCATCGATCTCATCACCTTGCAGGAGGAGCTGGAGCGCTCCGAACAGCTGGAAGAGGCCGGTGGCTTCGCCTATCTGGTGGAGATCGCCAAGAACACCCCGAGTGCCGCCAACATCAGTGCCTACGCCGAGATCGTGCGTGAGCGGGCGGTCGTGCGGGAGATGATCTCGGTCGCCAACGAGATAGTCGAAGCGGGCTACGAGCCGCAGGGGCGCACCTCCAATGATCTGCTGGACCTGGCCGAGAGCAAGGTGTTCCAGATCGCCGAGCAGCGCACCAGCGCCAACGAGGGCCCTCAGCCCTTGAAGCTCATTCTCGAACAGACCGTCGACAAGATTGAAGAGCTGTTCAAGACGCCCCACAACGGCGTGACCGGGGTATCGAGCGGTTACGGTGATCTCGACAAGATGACCGCCGGCCTGCAGCGCTCGGATCTGGTGATCGTCGCGGCCCGTCCCTCCATGGGCAAGACGACGTTTGCCATGAACCTGTGCGAGCACGCGGCCCTCACCGCCGACAAGCCGGTGCTGATCTTCTCCCTCGAGATGCCCTCCGAGCAGATCATCATGCGTATGCTCGCCTCGGTGGGGCGTATCGACCAGACCAAGGTGCGGACCGGTCAGCTCGACGACGAGGACTGGGCGCGGCTCTCCTCCACCATGGGGCTGCTGCTGGAGAAGGGGAAGATGTACATCGACGACTCCTCCGGCCTGACCCCGACCGAAGTGCGCTCCCGTGCCCGTCGGGTGGCGCGGGACAACGGCGGCATCAGCATGATCATGGTGGACTACCTGCAACTGATGCGGGTGCCGGCGCTGTCTGACAACCGTACTCTGGAAATCGGTGAAATCTCCCGCTCCCTCAAGGCGCTGGCAAAAGAGTTGCAGTGCCCGGTGGTGGCGCTCTCCCAGCTCAACCGAAGCCTGGAACAGCGGGCTGACAAGCGCCCGGTCAACTCGGATCTGCGGGAATCGGGCTCCATCGAGCAGGATGCGGACTTGATCATGTTCATCTACCGCGACGAGGTCTATCACGACGACAGCCCGGACAAGGGGATCGCCGAGATCATCATCGGCAAGCAGCGTAACGGTCCCATCGGGCGGGTGCGCCTCACTTTCCAGGGCCAGTTCTCGCGCTTTGACAACTACGCGGGTCCGGCGTTTGATGATGACTATTAAGTAAGCCGGGAGCCTGCTCCCGGTATCCAGAAACAGTTTTCCCGGTTCGACAATTCTGCCGGTCCGGCCTTAGACGATGACAATTAAGGGCTGACACCCCCCGGTGCCTGGCGCGTTCGCGCGTTATCATGCCCTCGTAAGGGAAAACAGATGAAAGCGGCTATCGCCCAAATCAATACCGCGGCCCTGCGCCACAACCTCGCCGTGGTGAAACGCCACGCCCCCCAATGCAAGATTATTGCCGTGGTCAAGGCCAACGCCTATGGCCATGGGCTGCTGCCGGTCGCCCGCACCCTGGTGGATGCGGATGCCTACGCAGTGGCCCGCATCGAAGAGGCGCTGATGCTGCGCTCCTGCGCCGTGGTCAAGCCCATCGTGCTGCTGGAGGGCTTCTTCAGCGCGGCCGACCTGCCGGTGCTGGCGGCCAACAACCTGCAGACCGCGGTGCACACCTGGGAGCAGCTCGAGGCGCTGGAACAGGCTGATCTGCCTGCCCCTGTGGTGGCCTGGCTCAAGCTCGACACCGGCATGCACCGCCTCGGCGTGCGGGCCGACGAGATGCCTGCCTTTATCGAGCGGCTCGCCAGGTGCAAGAACGTGGTTCAACCGTTCAACATCATGACCCACTTCAGCCGCTCCGATGAGCTGGAGCAGCCCACCACCCGCGAGCAGATCGACTTGTTCAGCAAGTTGACCGCACAGCTGTTGGGCGAGCGGGCCATGGCCAACTCGGCGGGCATCCTGGCCTGGCCGGATTCCCACTGCGACTGGGTGCGCCCCGGCGTCATCCTCTACGGCGTCTCCCCTTTCCCCAATACGGTGGCGGCCGATTACGACCTGCAGCCGGTGATGACCCTCAAGACACAACTGATTGCAGTGCGGGATCACAAGGCGGGCGAGCCGGTGGGCTATGGGGCCAACTGGGTGTCGGATCGCGATACCCGGCTCGGGGTGATTGCCATCGGCTATGGCGACGGCTATCCACGCATGGCCCCCAACGGCACGCCGGTGCTGGTCAACGGCCGCATCGTGCCGCTGGTGGGTAGGGTCTCCATGGACATGACCACGGTGGACTTGGGCCCCGGCGCCACCGACAAGGCCGGCGACGAGGCGGTGCTGTGGGGGGAAGGGCTACCGGTAGAGCGGGTAGCCGACCAGATCGGCACCATTCCTTACGAGCTCATCACCAAGCTCACCTCCCGCGTCTTTATGGAATACGTCTAGGTACCGTGAGTGCCAAAAGTCAAAAAGCCCCGCATGCGGGGCTTTTTTTATGTGTCGTCAGCGACCTGCGGGTTACCGAAGTTACTGCCGGTGCATCCGTACAAATTTCTCCATCAGCTGATCTTCGGTCTCCACGTGAGCGGGATCCCAGATGATGCAGTCCATGTAAAGCAGACGCTGATGCCGATGTTACTGCCGGTGCATCCGTACGAACTTTTCCATCAGCTGATCTTCGGTCTCCACGTGAGCGGGATCCCAGATGATGCAGTCGATGGGGCAGACGCTGATGCAGGTCGGCTTCTCATAGTGACCGACGCACTCGGTGCAACGACTGGGGTCGATCTCGTAGATCTCCTCACCCAGGCTAATGGCCTGGTTCGGACACTCGGGATCGCACATGTCACAGTTGATGCACTTGTCGGTGATGAGCAGTGCCATCTCAGGCGGCCGAGTGCGGCTGACGGGTATCCTGGCGCTCACCGAGGTTGCGCAGCAGGATGCCGTAGTCAACGTCCACTTCCTTCGGCACCGGCACATAGACCACGTGGCCGTTGCCCGGCGCGGTGTCGATGAGCTCGCCCTTGCGGTTCTGCATCTGCTCCAGATTGAAGCTGAGGTTGCCCTGCGGGGTCATCAGTTCCAGGCTGTTGCCCACCAGGAACTTGTTTTTCACCTCGACTTCCACCATGTCACCGTTGCGACCGGTGATCTCGCCGACGAACTGCTGGGTGTCGGAGACGGAGTAGCCGTAGTCGTAGTTCTGGTATTCGCTGTGGTTGTGACGACGCAGGAAGCCCTCGGTATAGCCGCGGTGGGCCAGATTCTCGAGGGTGCCCATCAGGCTGCGATCAAACGGCCGGCCGGCTACCGCATCATCGATGGCCTTGCGATAGACCTGGGCGGTGCGGGCGCAGTAGTAGAAGGACTTGGTGCGGCCTTCGATTTTCAGCGAGTGCACACCCATCTTGGTCAGTCGCTCGACGTGCTCGACCGCGCGCAGATCCTTGGAGTTCATGATGTAGGTGCCGTGTTCGTCTTCGAACGCGCTCATGTACTCGCCCGGGCGGTTGGACTCTTCCAGCAGCACCAGTGCATCGGTCGGTTTGCCCAGGCCCAGGGTGTTGTCCGGGCGGATGGCAATGGGCTCCTGACGGTGGACGATCTGGCCCACGTCATCTTCCTTGCCTTCGTGCACCTTGTACTCCCAGCGGCAGGAGTTGGTACAGGTGCCCTGGTTGGGGTCGCGCTTGTTGATGTAGCCGGAGAGCAGGCAGCGGCCGGAGTAGGCCATGCACAGCGCCCCGTGGACGAACACTTCCAGCTCCATCTCCGGCACCTGCATGCGGATCTCCTCGATCTCGTCCAGCGACAGTTCGCGGGAGAGGATGACCCGGGTCAGGCCCATCTGATGCCAGAATTTCACCGTGGCCCAGTTGACCGCGTTGGCCTGCACCGACAGGTGAATAGGCATGTCAGGGAAGGCTTCGCGCATCATCATGATGAGACCGGGGTCGGACATGATCAGCGCATCCGGCTTCATCTCCACCACCGGACGCATGTCGCGGATGAAGGTCTTGAGCTTGGAGTTGTGGGGCTGGATGTTGGCCACCACGTAGAACTGTTTGCCGAGGGCATGAGCTTCGTTGATGCCGAGCTGCAGGTTCTCGTGATCGAATTCGTTGTTGCGCACCCGCAGGCTGTAACGGGGCTGACCGGCATAGACGGCATCGGCGCCATAGGCGTAGGCGTAACGCATGTTCTTGAGGGAACCTGCGGGGGAGAGCAATTCTGGTTTAAACATGGCGGACTCTTCGTATCTGATTGCAAATCAGGACGGCGCCACCTGATGGCGCCGTATGGGTTGAGCTGCACCGGGAGTGGATACTCGCTCGGCGCGACCCGATAACGGCATATCCGGGCTGCAGCAGCATGCACCGGATAAACGGGGTGCGAGATTGTACTCGCCCTCACCGCATCATGCAATTTGGCAGGGGAACGTCCCCGGCGCGAGTCGGCGGCCAAAAAAGGGGCAGTTCAGGCCCAGCGAGAGAGGGGGGAGGGCATGGCGTAGGCGTAGCCTTGCTGATAGTCGCAACCGAGCCGGTTGGCTATTTCGATGTGCTGCAGGGTCTCGACCCCTTCGCACACCACCTTCATGCCGAGCCGTTGCAGGTACTCCACCAGACCGGTCAGCATGCGCAGGGCATGGGGTGTCTTGCTGGCTTGCAGCAGCAAGGAGCGATCCAGCTTGATGACCTCGTAGGGCAGCGCCAGCATGCGCTGGAAGTTGCACTCCAGGGTGCCGAAGTCATCGCAGGCGATATGGGCACCGTGGCTGCGCAGTACCTCGATCAGCGCCCTGTGCTGCCGTAGCAGCGGCGCCTGTTCCAGCACCTCGAACCAGACCTCGATCCCCAGCTTGCGCGCCTGCATCAGCACCAGCAGCAACAGGTTCTGATAGGTGGGGCTGTTCAGGGTCGGGTTGAGATTGATGGAAAGAAAATAGGGTCCGCCTTTTGCCAGGGTCGGCAGATCCCGCATGATGGCCCGCAGCATGACGATGTCCAGATGGAGGGATTGCTCCTCACTGAGAGAGGCAAAGTCGATGCCCTGATAGCTCTGCTGGGCCGGCTCCCAGCGTCTGGCCAGCACCTCATAACCCTTGACCTGATGATCCCGACCGATGATCGGCTGATAAAAGGGCACGGCAAGATCGGCCACCGCGATGCTTGCCATGTCACTTATTGGGTACTCTTCTTGAAATGCAAACACGGCACTCACCTGTTGACGGATAGGGTTGCGGATAATACAGCAGAAGAGATCGGAAAAGCCTGTAGGAATCATCTGATAATTGACGTTAATTAATGCCTGCAATATAGGACTATTCCGATTAACGCTGACTCGTTTGCGTCATAGACTGGCCCTGGAAATATACGGTGGAATGATTTTTTAAATAACCTCAACACCTCTCGCCATGTTGATGGCTTTATTCATCCTGTCCGTATAGGTAAACGCCTGGGGTAGTAATGAGAAAAGTATATTTAATCTTGTTTTTGCTGTTCAGCGGCAATGCTTCTGCATCGGCAGAAATCAGTATCGGCACTCTATATGATTATATGTCTGGCCAGCAGAGCACTTATTTGAAACGGGTTCGTAATCAAGGCGATGCAACAGCCTTTGTAAAGGTGGCGATCCACGAAATCACCTATGACAGTGAAGGCCAGCCAAAGGAGTCTCCTGAGCTGACAGAAGGTAACAGGGCGCTGGTTGCTAGCCCCTCCAGGCTCATTATTCCTGCCAATGGAGTGCAGGCAAGCCGTTTTCTGTTTATGGGAGAGCGCGATAAAGAGCGCTACTTCAGGGTACGTTTTATACCTGTCCTGCCCAAGGCCGAGGATGGTTTTGATATTGATGCTGCGACTATCCAGGAAGAGCGGGAACAGGTATCTGCTGGTGTAAATATATTGACCGGGTTTGGTTCAATTCTGTTCGTGATGCCTAGACAAAGTCACTCCGACACTCAAATTATCGAAGATGAGAAGATGACCACCATTATCAATAAAGGCAACACAACACTCATGCTGGATTTTTTTGAGGAGTGTGATGGACGGAAAAAGAATTGTTCCAGTCCGACCAAGATTCATCTGTTGCCAAATATGCAGAAGCAGTTGATGAAGAAGAGCGATCGCCTATATCGATTTGTGCTGATAGAGGGCGACAAGAGTAGAAACATGGTGATAGGTCACTGATGTTTCATATTTCAAAAAAGGAGAGAGCAATGAAAGTATGGATAGCAGCGCCCTTGGCCATGCTGATGTCAGCCAATCTGATGGCTGCCGAACGTGTCGAGCATCAGGTCACCGTGACCGCCCAGATCCCGACCGAGGCGTTCTATGTGCAGCCGACCGGTGGTGACAACTGGATTAGCACCCCGCAGAAGCTGGCCTATAACGCTTACACCAAGAAGCTGGACAAGCTGAGCAAGCAGATGGAAGCCAAGAGCACGATCGGCGCCATCACCGGTTATCTGACCAACCCGGCCGTGATGGCCAGCGGCAGCGACAACATCGCACTGAGCGTCAAGCTTGGCGGTGTCGCCTTGTCCACGACGTCTGTTGAAGTGATCAAGGCTGACGATGCCAAGACCGGCAAGCTGCTCGAGCTGGAGGTCATCCCCGCCGATGCCCCCGTCACTGGTTACAAGCCAGGTAATTACCAGGGTGTAGTGAACATGATTTTTGAATCTGAAGCACCCATGGGCGGCTAAGTCATCCGCTTCGGGCTCCCTAATGGCAGGGAGCCTTTTTGTCTGCGTCGAGAAGAGTGAGATGAACCGTGCCGTATTATCCGTTCCTGTTAGTCCTGGTGGTGTTGTGCTGGCCGGCCTGGGCCAATGGAGAGCGGCGGTCACAGCCTCTTGATCTTTTTCAGCAAGCGGAGAGCTTGCCTGATGGCTTTGCCGATCACTTCTTCGGTGTTCCGCTGGCGGTGCGCATTCTGTTGGATGGGCAGCAGCTTGGGGAAGGCGAGATTGTGCTGGGCAAAGATACCAGCGTGCAATTATTGACATTGACGGACAGCTACGAGTCCGAGTTGAGCGAGCGAGATCGCCAACACTGGAGCCAGATTTTATCCAGTCCCCATCAACTGGGGCCTTGTCAGCAAAAATGCGAGGACGGTGTTCTGGCGCTGGAATACAGCCTGGAAAACTCCCAGCTATCCGTCTTGACCGCCAACGTGGAGAAGGGACGACTGTCGACCCGCTACCATTCCCTGCCCGAGGGGGGCAGTTACGGCGCCTTGCTGCGCCATCAGTTGAACCTCAGCCAAGGAGAAGGCGAACAGCGTAGTGGTCGCTACAACTTGACGGCGCAGGGCAGTACGGGCGAGTGGAGTCCATTGCTGGAGGGCGAGTTAAGTCAATCTGGTGACGGTCAGGGGACGCTGCACCATATCCAGCAACTCTATGCCGAGCATGAGGGGGCTGGTCGTTTCTATCGATTGGGGTATTTCTCGCCTTATGCCCAGGGATTGGTTCGTCAGCCGGCACTGTTTGGTGGACGTACCCCTACCGTGCTGGGGGTGATGCTGGGTGATTCCGATACCTTGTTGATTGAGCAAGGGCAGGCTAGCGCGACTCCTATTTACGTGACGCCGAGCCGTCCCGGTATGGTTGAAATATACCGGGATGGACAGCTCATCAATTCGCAGCAAGTGATCGCCGGGTTACAGGCGCTGGATACCCGAGTGCTGCCAGCCGGTATCTACGAAGTTGAGTTACGGGTATTGGAAGATGGTCAAGTCACCGAGCGGCGACGTGAGACGATCTACAAGCCGATGAATTGGCAGAATCCGGACGAGACTTGGCGGTTTAACCTGTTTGCCGGTCAGCAGACCCGCTTGCTCAGCAATTGGGATGAGAGTGACATCAGCAGCTTGAGCAGCGGGGTCATGGTCAATCATCTGCTGGCACCTTCCGTCATCGTCGGCGCATCCAGCCAATATATCGATGAACGTTGGCAAAACGGTCTGTCAGCGGATTGGGGCCTGACTGAGCAGTGGCGACTGCTTGGCAACCTGATGACCACCCAAGGGATAGGACATGGCTTCGATCTGCAACTGCTCCATCACTATGGTTCCGGCAGTCTGGTCGTTGGCCATCAGCGGCAATATTTGAGTCAGAGCGAGGCGTCTGACAGCAATACGGCCCAAAGCACACTCTCGCTGCAGCAGCGCCTCAGTGACAGCCACTCTGCCAACCTTTATGTGTCGCATCAACCAGGCTACGGGACCGGTGCTGACCTCGGATGGCGTTATAACGGCGATTTGTTCAGCCAGAACATGAGCTGGAGCCTGACGGTGTTTGACCGACCAGGCAGCATCAGCACTGCCTATGCCCGTGATCGGGGCGGCATGCTTTCCCTGAGCATGAACCTGGGGGGTGAGCGCAGCCTGCTGGCCATCGGTGTCGGCAGCCGGACATCCCGCTCCGGTGGGCAGGAACGCAATGGCTCCCTCAGTTATCAGCAGTTGCTGGAATGGGGGGCGTTGCAAAGTGTCGGCGCCAGTTTGACGTCCGATAGCTACGGGGTTGGGACGGCTGGATATGCCCGCTTTGAAGGGGAGCAACTGAGTGGTGATGTCCACTTGCAATCCTCTTCCTATAACCAGGTTGTCAGCGGTGGGCTCAATCTGGATAGCACCATGGCGTTGGGTGACGACGGGAGTATCGCAATGACTGGGCAACCGCAAGGGTATGAAGCAGGGATGATCGTCGATGTGGAGTCTGATATGCCTGAGCTGACCCTGCGGGCTGATGATGAACAGGGGCGATACGTGCCGCTTAAACCGGGTCGCAATCTTGTCCCCGTTACCGCCTACCGCAGCAGTGCGGTGCAACTGGATCTAGCCGGGCACGATGCTCCATCGATGAACATCCGACCCAACGTGCTGCCCTATCACCTCAACAAGGGGGGGGTGGCCTACTACAAAGTCAGGGTCATGAAGACGGTGACTGTAATAGGTCGTCTGTTGGATGAAGAGGGCACTCCGCTGAAAGGGGCCATGGTGCTCAATCATGCGGGGCGCACGGTCAGTGAAGTTGATGGCTTCTTTGCTGTCGAGATGAGCGAACACAACCCACAGCTGCAGGTGGAGTACCAAGGAGCACAGCGGTGCAACCTGGCGTTGGATATGAATCGCGTGGAACGACAGCAGGAGATGTTGTTGCTGGGTGACTTGACATGCAGTGCTGTTAATTGGGTACATCAATGATGGGTGGCAGGAAAAAATGATGAGAGCGGGTGTGCAGCATGTTTTGGGAGGAATTGTATTATCTCTTCTCACCGGAATGGTTAATGCAGCGTATATCAATATTACTGCTGAGTATAATCCAGCAGTGTATGAAGCCAGTGGTGCCAAATTCATCAATACGACACCCTGTACTCAATCTCTGGTGAGCTGGTGTACTACCGCACAAACCGTAGACACTCCACAAGCGGTTGAGATTCGCCCATCGATTCAGCGTGAAGTAAAAATAAATGATGATAAAAGGTATGGCATTCATTATCTGGCATTCCCCGCAGCTAGGGATGTGGTATTGACCAGATCGGGGGGGAGGGAGGCCTTTTCTTTTAAATTCATACTGACGGATATAGGTTCGCATCGGCTGCTAGATAATAGTTTTACCAAGGTTACAGAAAAAGGCGACTGCATTAATAATTTGTTCTCGGCCAACTTCTACGCTAATTTCACATACAGCAGGATCAAAGAATCAAAGCAGCAATCAGGAGGGGTATGTTATAGTGATGAGCGTTTTTTAAGTCGAACGGTAACTGTGTCATCAGTGTACATAGGCTATAAACTTAAATCTGCAGATCCGCTGAAGATGCCCAATGGTACATACACTGGCAAGCTGATTTTCTCTGTTGGGGAGTATAAAGACTTTGACTTTGGTGGTGGTACCTACAATGACGGCCAGCTCACCATTTATTTTACTGTTAAGGTAAAGCATCAGATAAAGGTCGAGTTTCCTTCCGGTTCGAATAAGGTTGCGTTACAACCTCCAGGTGGGTGGCTTGAATGGGTGCATAGTGGCAGAGTACGCCAGCCTCCATATTTGATGGCAGAGCTTCCATATCGATTATGGGCAAGCTCTGCTTATAGTGTCTGGTTAAATTGTGGCTTTAGTGATGGCGTCAACTGTATGTTACACAACCAACAAACTGGTCATAAAGCGAAACTGTATGTGTACTATGTCGACAGGCTGAAAGAAATGCATCCTCTCAAGTTTATCACCCCAACTAGATTTGCTCTGGAAGCTAATGGTGGGCATTTTGTTGCTGAGCCGCAGAGTCTGATTTTTAAAGTCGATAAAATTACACTCAGTGACATGTTGAAGTATCCTGGAAGCCTTTATAAAGGAAATGTCACTATTATTTATGATGCAGTACTTTAATCCATTCAAGTGTCGGAAAAAGGGTTAAATCAACCCTTTTTCTTTGGCATATTGAAACAGAGCGCTGTCGCTGTGCAGGCCGAGCCGCTGCATGGCGCTCTTTTTCTGGGTGCTGATGGTCTTGATGCTGCGATTCAAGTACTCCGCAACCTGAGAGACGGACATACCGCTGGCCAGTAGACGTACCACTTCATTCTCTTTTGGTGTCAGCTGCAGCGGTTGAGTTGTGTCAGGCATACCGCTTTCTGCCAATAACAACTTTACAGAATGACCAAGATATTTTTGACCAGATAAGACATGGCGGATCGCATCAGATAGTTCACTGATGACGGCTTTTTTAAGCAGTATCCCGCTGACGCCAAGTTGCAGCAAACTTTGCAGTATTCCGGCATTTTGTATTTGTGTCAGTACGATAATGGATAGCTGTGGGTAATTCCTTTTTAAACTCTGGATCATGGCCAAGCCATCGCTACGTGAGTCACCCGGCATACTGAAGTCAGTTATTAAAAGATCGCAGTGATGTTGCTGTAATGTTTTGAATAATTCGGAAACTTGATGTGCCTCAGCAACAATTTCGCAACCAGCTTGGTGTTGTGCAATAAGGCTGCGGATCCCGGTAAGTATCAGCGGGTGATCGTCGGCAAGAATGATCTTGGAAGACATATATGAGCCCTATATGAAAGCTTGAGTAATATTTACACTAGCAAACATTTCATTTCTATACTACTTTGCACGACCATTTTTTAGTACTTAGATAATATCCACTCCTTCAGAATTGGTATAGTGAGATGTCTCCATATGAGCGTATATCGATGCATAATCGTTATAATGGTATTTAATTTATGCATATTTCCAAGGTTATCATTCGCTCATAAAGACAACTCATTACCAACAATAAAAGTCGGGTTATTGACTGGCGGCTGGGGACCATTTCAGCGGTGGGATGGACATAATGCCAGCGGCTTCAGTGTCGAGCTGATTACCATATTGGCCAAGAACCTTGACTATCGCATTGAATGGAAAGCCTATCCGGATTGGAACCAGTTATATATGGCGAGTTGTGCGGGTCAGGTTGATATTCTGCTGGATGCCTTTCGTGCAGATGAACGAGAGTGTGTTACCTACAGCCGCCCCTATTATTCTTCGCCAACAGTGGTGGTGGTGCGCCATGATGCACCTTTTTTTAGAGATGTCAGTGGTTTAAGTAAATCTCGAATGGCTATAGAGGCAGGTTTTTTAACCGAGAAGCTGGTTAGAGCCTACTATCCGGATGTATTGCGTCTGTTGTTTCGAGATACCGACATGGCTCTGCAAGCCGTTTTGGACAAGAGAGCCGATGCCTATATCGGCAATTTGCATGTCACGAATCAGTTTATTGCCCAGCATCCAGAACTGGCCGTGGTTGCTCAGGCCCCCTTGTTGATGGAGAGCCTGCACCTTGGTATCAGCAAACATAAATCCAGACTGGGAGTCCGGTTTGATACCGCGATTCAGGCGCTGACGGTGGAAGAGCGCAGTGCTCTTGAACAGAGCTGGTTAAGTGATGGCAGCTTGAGTTTTCAGGGACACAGCGGTTTTTTACTGCGCCCTGATGAGCGTGAGTGGCTCTCCCGTCTGCCTCCTCTCAGGCTGGGTTTTATTCCTGGGTGGGTGCCGTTTTCCTATGCGGATCACGAGGGTAAATTGACGGGGTTGATAGGCGATTATCTGGATGTGTTCAAGGACAAGCTGGGCTTGGCCTATCAATACCGTGTTGATCAGAGTTGGCCAGAGTTGCTGCAGGCATTGCTCCATCAAGACGCTGACATCGCAGTCATTCCTATTCGAATCAGCCAGAGGGTTGCGGGCTGGCAGGTGAGTCAACCTATTGCGTCCTTTCCCGTGGTCATCGCCATGTCTCGTGGTAGCAGTACTTTTGGGGGATTTGCAGAGCTGGCGGGCAAGCACTTGCTCGTTACCGACAGCTTGTTGATTACCGAGTTGAAGTCCCGGATCCCTGACATACAGACCACGGTTGTTTCCAGTCCAAAAGAGGGGTTGGCGATGGTGGCCTCCGGCAAGGGCGATGCCTATATGGGCAATCTGGCGGTGATATCACGGCTCATCAACGAACACTTTGATGACTCGCTGCATATTGTCGCGCCCACTCCTTTCAGAGATGAACTGGCGGTCGCGGTGAGAGAAGCCTATGCCCCGCTGCTGCCGCTTATCAACCGGGTACTCGCCAGCATGAGCGACAAGGAAAAGCGGCAGATCCGCAACAGCTGGCTGGCGGTGAACTACAACGAGGGTATTTCATGGCACAAGCTGGTCAGTACCCTGATCCCTGTCGGCACCGGTATCACCCTGTTTATTCTTTCACTCTCTATCGCTTACTTTCACCTGCGCCAGGAGATAACCCGCCGGCGTCAGGTGGAGGCCGATCTGGCTTTAGCCAAGGAGGCGGCTGAGCTGGCCGCCAGGCAGAAGGCCGACTTCCTCGCCACCATGAGCCACGAGATCCGGACCCCCATGAACGGCATCATCGGGATGGCGGAACAGCTGCGTTTTACCTCGCTCGATCCGGAGCAGCGCCAGATGGTGGGCATCATCAATCAGGGGGCGGAAGGACTGCTCCAGCTGATAGGCAATGTGCTGGATTACTCCAAGCTGGATGCCGGCAAGATGGAGTTGGCACCCACCAGCTTTCTGCTGCGTGAGCTCATCGACAGCGTGCTGACAATGACCAGTAGCGAGTTGCAGCGCAAAGGGTTGCAACTCTATCTGCGTGTTGATGATGAAGTGGGCGCCCGTTTCTATGGTGATGTGCTGAGGCTCAAGCAGGTGCTGTTCAACCTGGCCAGCAATGCGATCAAGTTCACCGATCGCGGCTTCATCGAACTGTCGATCAGATTAGAAGGAGAGACGGATGAAGAGCAGTGGCTGTTGCTTGGGGTGCAGGATACCGGCATCGGCATGAGCGAAGATGTGCAGGCCCGTGTTTTCAATGCCTTCGAGCAGGCGGATGGCGCCACGACCCGCAGCTATGGGGGGACCGGACTTGGTCTCAGTATCAGTCAGACACTGGCGACCTTGATGGGGGGGCGATTGAGGCTTGAGAGTGCCCCGGGGCTGGGTACCCATATCGGCTTGTCTATCCCCCTGGCACTGGAAGCGCGCCACGAGCTGGATACCAAGCTGGCGGGGCTGAACGTCTTCATGGCATTGCCGGATGGCAAACTGCACCACACGCTACGGTTGCATCTGCTGTCGCTGGGGCTGCGGCTGTGTGAAGCCCCACAGGGCGCGCACTTGTTGTTTGGCGACCTGAATGAGCCGGCCGCCATCCGGGTCGCGCCGCTTGGCAACGTGCTGGGTTATCAGCTTCGTGATGATGGTCATTATTGCCTCAACAGTAATCCCCTGACCTGGCAGGCCGTGAGGGATGTCTGTTATCGCCAGCTGGGCCTGGCCGAGCAACTGTCGTCCGATTTTTCGTCTGTTGGATCGGATGAACCACTGTTGCCACAGCGATTGCTGGTCGTCGAGGATCACCACCTGAATCAGGTTTTGGTGCAGCGCCAGCTCAAACAGCTCAATTTGCAGTGCGATCTGGCTGAGAATGGTCGACAGGCGCTCGCCATGCTGACTTTTCACCGCTATGACCTGATCCTGTGCGATTGCCAGATGCCGGTGATGGATGGTTATGAGTTTACCCGTCGGGTGCGGGCCACAGAGGGGCTGGCACAACTCCCCATCATTGCCATGACGGCCAATGTGTTGCCGGAGCAGGCACAGCGTTGTCTGGCGGCCGGCATGAATGATGTGCTGGGCAAGCCCGTACTCATGGACGGACTGCGCCAGATGCTGATGAAGTGGCAGATATTGCCGGTACCCAGGTTGCTCGACATCAACGTGTTACAGGCAGCATTTGGTTCTTCACTTGAGACAATGCTGGTGTCGTTTCGTCAGGAGCTGGAACAGTCCCTTGGCTTGAGCCATGAGGATGACAAGGCGCTTGCAAATTGGGTGCATCGGCAGGCTGGAACGATAGCCATGATGAGGGTTGACGGAGTTGCAGAGCAGGCATGGCATCTGGAAGAGCAAATCCGCAAAGATGGGCGTGCAGGATGCGAGGTGGAGTTGATGAAATTTCGCGATGTTTTGCAACAACTTGTCGATGAGCTAGCGGCACTATCCCGAGACTGTCGTCAGCCTGCTGTGGCTATCTGATGATGACGCAGGGTGACCGGAGGAGGGCGCGGGCTGCACGGCCTGTGCCAGCCAGTCCCAGTCGAGCAGGGGGGTATCGGCCTTGAAGCGCTGATAGGCAAGGCCCTGGTCGACGGTCAGAAACAGGGTGGTCGGCAGGCCGATGCGGTTGATGTAGCGCACCATCACCTCGCCGCGATAGGAGCTCAGTCGTTGCTGCAGCTGCGGCAGACTCAGCCCGGTTGCCTGTCCCTTTTCATCCCAGATCTCGAACATGGTCATGTCTCTTGGTGCAATGGCAATACTGTTTCCAAAAGCGGGCCGGCAGGCAATTGTCAGATCTGACAGTGTCAAATGGATAGACGCGTGAAAAGCGAAAACCCGGCACTGGGCCGGGTTTTCTTGAATGATGGTGGAGGGAGAAGGATTCGAACCTTCGAAGGCAGAGCCGTCAGATTTACAGTCTGATCCCTTTGGCCGCTCGGGAACCCCTCCACAGGGGCCTTGCATATTGTGTTCAGGAAGATGGTGGAGGGAGAAGGATTCGAACCTTCGAAGGCAGAGCCGTCAGATTTACAGTCTGATCCCTTTGGCCGCTCGGGAACCCCTCCACGGGGTATTTTCCTGATTATTGCACTTGAATGGTGGAGGGAGAAGGATTCGAACCTTCGAAGGCAGAGCCGTCAGATTTACAGTCTGATCCCTTTGGCCGCTCGGGAACCCCTCCCCAAGTGCGAGGCGCATACTATCAGATCTTCGCTCTTTGTGAACCCCTGGTGGCCCTATCTGGCGATAAAAAAGTGCCATTCGGTCATTTTTTGATATTTGTCGCTCATTTTTCACGCTTATCAACGACTTCCCTGTCGCTGTCAGACCAGATCCAGGACTCATCGCGGGTGTGAAGCGTCACCAGACAAGATGTACCGAGTAGCGTTTTGTACTGAAAAAATCACCTTCTCTTCTAAGTGTGATGGCTGACCGCTTCCTTGATGGACATTGCTGCTGCCGCATTTTACTCTCGCCATGTTATTCAACTGTTAACATGGATTGTGGACTCTCCCTATGCAGGCTCTCGATATCGCCGTGTTGCGCGGCCAGTTTCCCGCTCTCAATCAGCTGGTTGAGGGCAAAGCCCCCATCTTCTTCGACGGCCCCGGCGGCGCTCAGGTGCCACATGCCGTACTCGCCGCCATGACCGATTACCTCGGTCACTTCAACGCCAATCTGGGTGGCCCCTTTTTCTCGGCCAGGGTGACCGAGCAGCAGGCACTGCGGGCCAGGCAGGCGGTGGCTGCGTTGCTGGGGGCTGAGTGGGCAGAGGAGATAGTGTTTGGCGCCAACTTCACCACCCTGACCTTTGCGCTCAGCCGAGCGCTGGCGCGGGAGTGGCAGGCCGGTGACGAGATCATCGTCAGCGCGCTCGATCATTACTCCAATGTCTCCAGCTGGCAGCAAGCGGCGGCGGATCGCGGCGTGGTGGTGCATCAGGCAAGAGTGGACGTGGCCACCGGTGGGCTGGACTATGAGCATCTGTGCAGCCTGCTGGGGCCCAAGACCCGGCTGGTGGCGGTGACGGCGGCCTCCAATACTACCGGCACCCTGGTCGATATCCCTCGCATCGCCGATGCGGTGCACGGGGTAGGGGCACTGCTCTATGTCGATGCGGTTCACTTTGCGCCCCACGAGCGTATCGATGTGCAAGCCTGGGATTGCGATTTTCTGGGGTGTTCCGCCTACAAGTTCTTCGGCCCGCATCTCGGCATTCTCTACGGCAAACATCGCCACCTGACGCATTTCACTCCCTACAAGGTTGAACCGGCCAAGAACGTGGCGCCCTACAAGTGGGAGACCGGCACCCAGAGCTGGGAAGCGCTGGCCGGGGTGGAGGCCACCGTCGAATACCTGGCCTCCTTGTCTGGGTTGGACGGCACCGAGCATGAGCTGGAAGTTCGCCTCGATCTGGCGTTTGCCCGCAGCCAGGCCCACGAACGCGAGCTCAGTGAACATCTGCTGGCCAAGCTGGCCGAGCGGCCTTGGTTCACCCTGCACGGCATTCACAACAGCCTGGGGCGCACCCCGACCTTCGCCCTGACGTCAAACCGCCATACCCCGGCCGAAATGGCCGAGTTTTTGGGGCAGCATCAGGTATGCAGCTGGGCCGGCCATTTCTATGCCTTGGCACTGGTTGAGCAACTGGGGGTGAGCGATGGGGTGCTGCGCATAGGCTGCATGCACTACAACACCTCGGCCGAGATTGACCGCCTGTTTGCCCTGCTCGACGATATGCCGCATTGAGATAAAACAGCCCGGTTATGCCGGGCTGTGTCGTCTCATCTCTCTGCTAGCGGCCCACGATGGCGTGATGGATATCCTGCAGCGGCAAGACATGGCGGGCGGCGCCAAGCTTGATGGCCTCCTTGGGCATGCCGAAGACCACGCAGGAGGCCTCATCTTGGGCGAAGGTGTTGGCGCCGGCCTCCAGCATTTCCCGCAAGCCGCGGGCACCGTCATCCCCCATCCCGGTCATGATGATGCCGGTGGCATTGCCGCCGGCAAACTTGGCCACCGAGCGAAACAGCACGTCCACCGAAGGGCGGTGGCGGTTGATGAGGGGGCCATCCATCACGTCGACGTGATAGTAGGCGCCGCTGCGTTTGAGCAGCATGTGCTTGCCGCCGGGGGCGATCAGCGCCAGCCCGGGGATCACCCTGTCATTGCTCTTGGCCTCCCGCACTTCTATCTGACACAGGCTGTTGAGCCGCTCGGCAAACGAAGCGGTGAACTTCTCCGGCATGTGCTGCACGATGACGATGCCGGGGCAGACCCGGGGCAGGGTGGTCAACACGGCTTCCAGCGCCTGGGTGCCGCCGGTGGAGGTACCGATCGCCACTATCCGCTCGGTGGTCTGGGCCATGGCATGCTGGCTGGCGGCGGGCATGATGGCGTCTGCGTTGAGCTTGGGGGCGACGCTGGGGGTGGGCACTTTGGCCAGTCGTCTGACATTGGCCTGGGCGGCGGCGCGTACCGCCATGGCCAGCTCCTGCGCTGACTCCTGCAGAAAGCTTTTCAGGCCGACGGTGGGCTTGGTGATGATATCCACGGCGCCAGCGGCCATGGCCTGCAGCGTGGTCTCTGCTCCCTTCTCGGTCAGGGAGGAGCAGATGACCACAGGGGTGGGGTGTTCGGCCATGATCTTGGTGAGGAAGGTAATGCCATCCATGCGCGGCATCTCCACGTCCAGCACGATCACGTCCGGCCACTCCTTCTTCAGCTTCTCCAGTGCAAACAGCGGATCAGACGCGGTGGCGATGACCTTGATATCCGGCTCCTGCTCGAGAATAGCCTGCAATACCTGCCTGACCACGGCGGAATCATCCACCAGCATGACCTTGATCTGTTTCATTCCCGTCCCCTTAGCGATGTGGCAAGCGGTGATGACGCACCCAGACATTGCCGTTGGCCAGCTCAAAAATCAGGCTTCTGTGTCCCGCATGGCCAAGATGGTGGGCCTTGATGGTGAGGCCCAGGTGCTGGGTCAGTTGCCAGGCAGCCTTGATGTTCCTGATGGCCACATTCATGGTGTTGAGCGTTTGTTGTTCGATAAACATGTTGCCGCCACCAAACAGCTTGACCTCGTATTCGTGGATGGGGGCGGGATATTTGCTTATCTCATTGATAAATAATTGAATTGCCTCATCAGCATAGCGACCGTCCAGACTCATGGTGCTGTGACCGCGGCTGGGCAGCATGTAGTGGCACATGCCGCCTCGCTTCTGTTCCGGGTGCCACATGGTAATGGCCACACAGGAACCAAGATGGGTGCGGATGATGGTGTCATCCTGCCCAAAATAGAATTCTCCGGGTTGCAGCGAGACCTCTCTCATATTGAAACCCTTATGGTTTCAGATAGATGGAAGGCGATACCAGTTGCAGGCCATGAGGCAGACCGTTCAGGCTCTCGGCATGGCTGACGATGAGATAGCCCCCTTTGCGCAGGCGCGGCACCAACCGTTGCAGTACCTGGGCCTTGGTCTCCCGGTTGAAATAGATCATCACGTTGCGGATCAGGATGACGTCGAACAGCCCGATGTCGGGCAGTTCCTGATTCAGATTGATGTGATGAAACTGCACCTTCTCGCGCAGCTTGCGATCGATGATGAAGGTGCCTTCCTGAAAACCGACCCCTTTCAGGCAGTACTTCATCAAAAATGGCAGCGGGATGTTGTGGGCCCGCTCGATGGGATATTGCCCCGCTCTGGCCTGCTCCAGCACGCGGGTCGAGATATCCGAGGCGATGACCTCCCAACTGCCATGGTTCAGATTGTCGGCCAGGGTCATGGCCAGGCTGTAGGGCTCTTCACCGGAAGAGCTGGCCGCGCTCCAGATCCGCACCGCCCGTTCTTTTGGCAGTTGTGCCAATACCTTGTTGCCGAGAAATTCAAAGTGCTTGGGTTCGCGGAAAAAATAGGTCTCGTTGGTGGTGAGCAGATCGAGTGCAACCTGCAGCTCTGCCCCCCGGTTATTCATGATCAGGCTGAAATAGTCGCCGTAGCTCTCCAGCTCGTAGTGGCAGAGCCGCTTTGACAGGCGACTGGCGACCAGGGCCTTCTTGGCCGGAGACAAGTCGATACCCGCCGTCTGGTGGATCCAGCGTTGAAACTGCGCAAATTCATCATCATGCAACTGGGTCTGATACACGCGCAAACTCCCTGCGGTGAGCGGGATGCGGGTGAGCTTGGCCCACCCGCATCAGGCTAGAAGCGGATAAAGTCGGCGTCATTGTGAGGGCGTGGCGTGGTGCCTACACCTTCCTGGCCGTTGCCCTCGTGCATGAAACGCCCCCGTGGGCCACCACGGGCCGGTGCCTTCTGGTTGGCGCCGTGCTTGTGCTGTTCCAGCGTGAAGAACTCCATCGCCAACTGCAGCTGCTCTGCCTGGCTGCTCATCTCCTCGGCGGTGGCAGCCAGCTCCTCACTGCAGGAGGCATTTTGTTGAGTGACCTGGCTCAGCTGATTCATGGCGATGTTGATCTGGCTGACGCCGGTGGACTGCTCGGCGGAGGCGGCGCTGATCTCCTGCACCAGATCCGAGGTCTTGTTGATGGAGGGCACCATCTGATCGAGCAGACGGCCCGCCTTCTCCGCCATGTCGACACTGCTAGAGGCGAGCTCACCGATCTCCTGGGCCGCTACCTGGCTGCGCTCCGCCAGTTTGCGCACTTCGGCAGCCACCACGGCGAAGCCCTTGCCGTGCTCCCCCGCCCGGGCGGCCTCGATGGCGGCATTGAGGGCCAGCAGATTGGTCTGATAGGCGATGTCGTCGATGATGCCGATCCGCTTGGCGATCTGTTTCATGGCATCGACCGTGAGCTTGACGGCCTCACCGCCTTCCACGGCCTCCTTGGCGGCCTTGCTGGCCATGCCATCGGTGACCTGAGCATTGTCGGTGTTCTGGTTGATGCTGGCGCTCATCTGCTCGATGGAGGCGCTGGTCTCTTCCATGCTGGAAGCCTGTTCGCTGCTTGACTGGCTGATGGACTGGGCGGTGGCGCTGACCTGCTCGGCCGCGCTGGAGAGATTGTCAGATGCGCCCCGTACTTCGGTGACGATATTGGTCAGCGAGACGATGGTCTGGTTGAGGGAGTCCTTGGTTGTGCCAAATACACCGGGGTAGTCGGCCTCGACCTGTTGGGTCAGGTCGCCTCTGGCCAGGGATTGCACCACCCGGATCACGTCGTTGAGGCTGGTGTCGATCACCTCCGCGATGCGATTGATGCCCTCTCCCAGGGTCTGGAAGAAGCCACTTTTACCGGTCAGGTCCATGCGGCGGTGCAATTCGCCGTTGATCACCGCCTGCACGATCTCCGACATCTCCCGTTCGATGGCGACTTCCTTGGTGCGATCCGACCACTCGACCACGGAGCCCAGTCGTTCACCATCGTCGCCAAATACCGGGTTGGCGATGAGCGAGAAGGTGCGCCCGCCGAGCAGGATCTGGGTGCGATAGGTATTGTTCAGCTTGGCCAGCATGCTGCGCTGATGACCCGGATTCTTGTGGAAGCTGTCGATGTTGGCTCCCATCAGGGTGCCTGCATTGAAGTTGTAGAGTTCTTTGCGAATATCGGGTTCAGCCAGGCTCAGCATCTCTTTGACGGATTCATTCATGTAGATGATGTTGAGATCGGTGTCGGCGATCATCACGTTGGTGCTGGCACCATCGAGCGCCTTCTTGACGCGCAGGCTCTCTGCTGCGGCGATCTTGGCCGCAGCGCTGGCAGCCTTCATCTCGTTCTCGATGGCGATCTCCTTGGTCCGATCGGCCCACTCGACAACGGAGCCAAGCCGTTCGCCGCCATCGTTGAAGACCGGATTGGCGATCAGCGAGAAAATGCGCCCCCCGACGGTTATCTGGGCGCGATAGGTGCTGTTCAGTTTGGCCAGCATGCTGCGCTGATGGGAGGGATCTTTGTGGAAGGTATCAATGTTCTTGCCCATCAGCTGTCTGACATCAAAATTGGGCAGGTCCTTGCGAATGTCCGATTCGGCCTGGCCCAGCATGGCGAGCACGGCTTCATTCATATAGACGATGTCGAGATTGGTATCGGCGATCATCACATTGGTCGAGGCCCCATCCAGCGCCTTGCGCACTCGCAGATTTTCGTCATACAGGGTCTGGTTGGCACTGATGGTGGCGATAGTGTTGCTAAGGCGCTCCCCCAGCAGCGTCAGCACGGTATTGAATTCCTGACAGAGTTCCCGCAGCGGGCCGCTGAGCGAACCCAGTTCAAGCTGGGCTGACTGGTCGCCTTGTTTGATCCCCTGCTGGAGCGATCGGGTTGCACCAATGAGCTGGAGCAGTTGTTCCTGCAGCAAGGCATGAGCGCTGCCGTTGCCGAACAGATTGCCAAAAAATGATTGAGTCATGAGCCTTATCCTTGTGCGACATGTCATTGCTGTGTGGTGTGGTGAGCGACACTCTTGTTGCTTGCTACGCCTGAATCACGGTGTCTGTGGCTTCTGTTCCAGCAACCGTTCCTGCTGCTGGGTCAGTTCGCTGAGCTGTGCCATTTCGTCGATGGAGAGCACCTTCTCGGTATTGATGAGGATGACAAATTTGCCATTTACCTTGCCCATGCCGCTGATAAAGTCCGCCCGGATGCGAGCCCCGAAACTCGGTGGTGGCTCTATCTCATTGCAGGGAATGGTCAGCACTTCGGAGACGGAGTCGACCACCACGCCGATGTCCTGATTGCCGTGTTCCGGATCGTCCGGATGCACTCCCTCGATAATGACGATGCAACTGCGACGGGTGATGCTGGAGGGGGCATTGCCAAAGCGGGCATTGAGATCCACCACCGAGACCACGGCTCCCCTGAGGTTGATCACGCCGCGGATGAAGCTCGGCATCATGGGGATGGGGGTGATGTTGCCGTATTCGATGATCTCCTTGACCCCGAGGATGTTGATGGCAAACATCTCGCCGTTGATGAGAAAGGTCAGGTACTGGGCATCGCCCTGGTTATCAGGGGCCAGCGTGCCATGCTGGACGGCCACTTCGGTAGACATGCTCATGGGGCTCTCCGGTTAAAAACGGACAAAATCGGCCTCGTCAACCTGAGGTTGCGCTGCCGTATTGCCGTGCAGTGGGTGCTGGGTCGGCATGACAAATTTGCCTCTGGGGGGCAATCCTTTATGTCCGCTCTCGTGGGTCCTTGCCGGTTTGCTCAGGTTCTCCAGCGAGAAAAAATCCATGGTCTGCTGCAGCTCGTTGGCCTGAGAGCTCATCTCTTCGGCCGTGGCCGCCAGCTCCTCGCTGCTGGCGGCATTTTGCTGGGTTACCTGGTTGAGCTGGCTCATAGCGAGGCTTATCTGGTTGGCGGCGCTGGCCTGCTCACCGGAGGCGGCATTGATCTCCTGCACCAGATCGGAAGTCTTGCGAATGGAGGGCACTATCTTGTCGAGCAGGCTGCCGGCCTTCTCGGCAGTATCGACGCTGCTCGATGAGAGTTCACCTATCTCCTGCGCCGCTATCTGGCTGCGTTCGGCCAGTTTGCGGACCTCGGCGGCCACCACCGCGAAGCCCTTGCCGTGTTCACCGGCCCGCGCCGCCTCGATGGCGGCGTTGAGTGCCAGCAGATTGGTCTGGTAGGCAATATCGTCGATGATGCTGACCTTGCGGGCGATCTGCTGCATCGCGGCCACCGTCTGCTGGACCGAGCGGCCACCTTCGGTGGCTTCGAGCACGGCACTGCTGGCCATGTTGTCGGTGACCTTGGCGTTGTCGGTGTTCTGGTTGATGCTGGCGCTCATCTGCTCGATGGAGGCGCTGGTCTCTTCCACGCTGGCAGCCTGTTCGCTGGTGGCCTGACTCAGGGACTGGGCCGTGGTGCTGACCTGGTTGGAGGCATTGGTCAGGTTGTCGGCGGCGTTGCGCACTTCTTCGATGATGGCGGTCAGCGCCTCTATGGTGCTGTTGAGGCCATCCTTTGTCTGGCCAAAAATACCCGGATAGGGTTGTTCTATCTTCTGGGTCAGATCACCCCGCGACAGGGCGGTGGCGATGCGCATCACATCGTTGAGGCTGGTGTCGGTGACGTTGGATAGGCGGTTGAGCAGTTCGGACAACCGCTTGATGTAGCCCTGGCGTCCATCCAGTTCGATCTTGTAACTGAAGTTTCCCTGCTCGACGGCGGCAGTCACCAGGGTCTCGATGTCGTTGATGAGTGCGGTCAGCTTGTTGACCATGTTCTGCATGGCCAGCAGCAGTTGTCCAGCTTCGTCGTGGGCACCGATGTCGATGGTGACGTCGAGGTTGCCTTCGGCCAGGTGGTTGGCTACCTGCAGTGCCTGGTTGATGGGGGAGATGATGCTGCGGATGAGGACGATGCCAAACCAGGCGGCAGCCACCATGCCCGCGGCAACGACCGCCAGCATGGTGAGCAGCATGACGTCGTACCAGGCCTGCGCCTGCTCGTACTCGGATTTGGCGACGTCGAGCTGCAGGCTGACCAGCTCGGTTATCTTGCCACCGATGGGATCGATGGAGCTGTACAGCTTGCCGTCAAATTCGTTGAGCATGCCGGTGACGACACCGCGCTGGGTCGAGAGAAACGCTTCCAGTCGGGTAATATCCCGATCCGCTGCGCTGAACAGGCTGTTGGCCTCGGCTGACAGCTTCTGCTCGGCTTCGGTCAGCTTGGTGGCCTGGTAATGCTGCCACTCCAGTTTGATCTGCTGCTGGGCATGCTGGATCTGCTGCCGCGCCTCTTCAGCGCTGATGAGGCCCGCATTGGCCTTGTTGACGTTGTCGATGATGGCGACGGCATAATTGTCTGAGATGGTCTTGAGCTGTTTGAGCGGCACCACCCGATCGTTGTAGACCCGCTGCAGACCCTTGTTGCTGCTCTGCATGTTGTAGAGCCCCAAGGCACCCACTCCCAGCAGCAGTGTGCAGAGCAGGCAGAGTAAAATGGTGAGTCGCAGCTTGATGGTGGAGTTTTTAAACATGACAGGCTCCTGGCGTTAATTGACTCTAGGTTGGGTTTGCAGACGTGGAATGGCGTACTGGCTCAGCTGGCCCAGCTCCTGCTCGATGGCGTGCTGAATGAGAGAGGGGATATCCAGAATGAGGGCAACTTCACCACCTCCCAGAATGGTGGAGCCGCTGATCCCCTGCAGGCGCTGGAACAGCTTGCCAAGCGGTTTGATGACGGTCTGGAATTCACCCAGCAGCTCGTCAACCACCAGGCCGGATTTCTTGCCGCCGTGGCTGACGACCACGATGTTTTCCCGGCGACCTCTGGTTCCCTCGACATCGAAATAGTGCTGCAGCCGGACAAAAGGCAGCACTTCGCCGCGCAGATTGATGTAGTTGCGTCCCTGGGTATCGGCCAGCGCGCTCTGGGTCAGCTCCACGCATTCGATCACCATGTCGAGGGGGATGACGTAGTGGGTCGTGCTGACGCGCACCAAAAAACCATCGATGATGGCCAGAGTTAGCGGCAGCCGGATCTGGACCCGGGTGCCGAGGCCGGGTTTGCTGTCGAGTTCGACACTGCCACGCAGGGCCTGGATGTTGCGTTTGACCACATCCATGCCCACCCCGCGCCCGGAGAGATTGGTGATGGCCTCCGCCGTGGAGAAGCCGGGTTCGAAGATGAGCTGGTAGATCTCCTGATCCGTCAGGGTGGTATTGGTGGTCACCAGGCCGCGTTCTTGCGCCTTTTGCAGGATCTTGGCCTTGTTGAGGCCGGCGCCATCGTCCTGGATTTCGATGACGATGCTGCCGGAGTCGTGATAGGCGTTGAGAGTCAGGGTGCCCCGTGCCGGCTTGCCGGCGGCCACTCTTCTTTCAGCCGGCTCGATGCCGTGGTCCATGGCGTTGCGTACCAGGTGCATCAAGGGATCGCCGATCTTCTCCACCACTGATTTGTCCAGTTCGGTATCGCCGCCGGTGATGACCAGCGCGATGTCTTTGTCCAGTTCATGGCTGACATCCCGCACTACCCGCTGGAAGCGGTTGAAGGTATCGCCGATGGGCACCATGCGCAGGCGCAGCGCACCATCCCGGATCTCTTCGACCAGCATGGCAATGGTGGAGTTGGCCTCCTGCAGCTGGCTGTCCCGTGAACGCTGGGCCAGCAGGTTGGCTCCCGAGCTGGCGACCACCAGTTCGCCCACCAGATTGATCAGGTCATCCAGCTTGTCGGCATGGACCCGGACATAGCGTCCCTCCTTGTTTTTGCTCTCCTTGTTCTGGCTCTGCTTCTTGAGCGCGGCATCCACCACCACCTCGCTGACGGCACCCTGGGCAATCAGGATCTCTCCTAGTTTGCCGGCGTCGGTCTGCGGCTGTTCATGCTGGGTCTGCAGCCCGAGTACCAGCTCGCTGGCCGTCAGGGCACCGGTCTTGACCAGCAACTGCCCCAGCATCTCGTTGTCTTCCGGCAGGGCATTGATGAGGTCGATGTACTCGGCCAGCTTGCTGTGGGGCGGGATAATGGTGATACGGCAGTCATCGCGCACGAATTCGAACACATCGCTCAGGGCATTCTTGTCGGCCTGGGTATCCAGATCGAGTTCATAGCCCAAGTAGCAGCTCTCCGGATCGAAATGTTCCCAGTCGGGCAGAGCATGGTGAATGGTCTCGATGGCGCAGAGGGTACCCATGGTGCCGAGGTAGCGCAGAAAAGAGGTGGGATCCATGCCATTGCGCAGCACATCCGGGCCAAAGCGCAGGGAGATGTGCCACAGAGACGTGGCGCTGACATGGCCCTCCTCCTTGCTGACCAGGCTGGTCTCGGCCGGCGGGTTTCGTTCCGGCAGGCCGGCTTGGCTGGTGGTTTGATGGCGTGCCAGGTTGCTTCTCAGCTGCTCATCCTGAGCCTGCTCATCCGCACCGAGCGCTTCCCCTTGTTCGGCCACCAGGCTGACCAGGCGTTCGATGTGATCCCGGCTCTCCAGCAGATCCTTGATGAGTGCTTCACTGATCGCCAGCTGCTGGTTGCGTACCTGATCGAGCAGATCCTCGACGATGTGGGTGAAGCTGACGATGGGTTGCAGGCCAAACAGGCCGGCGGAGCCCTTGATGGTGTGGGCCGCCCGAAAGATGGCGCCGATGAGCTCGCTATTGTCCGGCTCGTTTTCCAGCGTCAGCAGTGCGGACTCCATCTCCTCAAGCAGCTCACGCGCCTCGGCGATGTAGGTTTGCAGGGCTTGATCAAGATTGATGTTCACGAATGACTCCTTGTCCGCAGAACCGGCTAGGCGTGATCGGGGTGGGGGATGAGTGTGGGATCGCCGAAGAAGGTTGCCAGCTGGCACAGCTCAAGGGCATCAAGTACCGCATGGCTGTGCATGACCAGATGCAGCGGATAGCCGCCCTGCAGCGCCGTCTTCTTGGCGGCCAGCAGCAGTTGCAGGCCGGCACTGTCCATTTCGCTGACCTGGGAGAGATCCAGCTCTAGCTCTTGCTGGCGATAGAGCAGGGGTGTGAGCGCCTGTTTGAGTTCGGCTGCGGTATAGATGGTCATCTCACCCGCAATGGCCACAACTGTCTTCTCTTCGCCCGTTTCGATATGCAGCGGCATGAACGCCTCCCGACTCAGGGCATGATGAGCTTGGCGACGGCAGCCAGCATCTGGTCCGGCTGGAACGGCTTGACCACCCAGGCCTTGGCTCCCGCAGCCTGCCCTTCCTGCTTCTTGCTGTCCTGGGACTCGGTAGTCAGCATGATCACCGGGGTGAACTTGTAGCTGGCCAGTTTCTTGGCCTCCTTGACGAAGCTGATGCCGTCCATGTTCGGCATGTTGACGTCGCTGATGATGAGGTTGATCTTCTTGCCGTCGAGTTTCTTGAGGGCGTCCTTGCCATCACAAGCCTCCATCACCTCGTAACCGGCGCCCTTGAGCGTCATGCCGACGACCTGGCGTATGGTTGCCGAGTCATCCACGATCAGGACTGTTTTGGCCATATCTCTCTCCTAGAAAAAAGTGACATCAGCGTTGCTGGATGGGGTTGCCGTCGGGGTTTTGCGACCGTGATGGATATTGCGCTGCTCATCGGTGGCATATGAGAGTTCCATGTCTGCCAGCCAGCTTTCCGCATCGATCTGGATGGGGCCGGACTGGTGCGTTCTGGTGCGCGACGAGATCAGGTGATCGTTGAGGCTGTCCATGTTCTGACGAACATGGCCAAGGATTTGACTGACTCTATCCTGGAACTGTAACGAAACGATGACATCGGAAATCTCACGGTGGATCCCGGTACTCTCGCTCTGCAGCAGGGCAGCCGATTCGGCCAGGCTGGTGGTGGCCATCCGAAAGCGCTCCAGTACCTGTTCGATGGCATGTTCGGCGTCGCTGACGGCGGCCTGATCCCGCCCTGCCGCACTCTCGGCAATCTGGAAGGCCCGGCCGATGCCGGTGTTGATGGTATCGACCTTGTCGGTCATCTTCTGGGCGGTCTCGCTGGAGAGGCGCGACAGGGTGCGCACCTCGTCCGCCACCACCGCGAAGCCACGACCCGCTTCACCGGCCCTGGCCGCCTCGATGGCGGCGTTGAGGGCAAGCAGGTTGGTCTGGGAGGCTATCTTTGCCACGTCGAGCGCCATGGTGTTGAGTTCGATGGTGTAGGCGGTGAGGGTTTTTATCTCTGCCAGCATGGCGTCACGGTTGGCCTGGGTGGAGTGCATGATGGCGACGACCTGGTTGAGCTGGGCCTGACTCTCGGCCAGCACGGCGGTCATGCCGGCGGATTTCTCGCCGCCCAGATCACCGGCGGCGTTGTGGGAGGCGGCGACCGCCTCTTCCAGCTTGGTGGTCAGCCCGGCAAAACGCTGGGTGAGGTCAATCATGGCCCCTTCGGTTTGCTGGCGAGAGTTTTCAATCTGTTGCGACCAGATGGGCACGGCCTTTTCGCACACCTGCTCGAGCCCGATGATGGAGTGGTTGAGCCCGGCAGCGGACCATGACGGAGTCTGTTCTTGTTCATCGGGCTTGCCGGCAGGTTTGGCGTGGTAGTGGCGGGCACTCCACAGGGCGGCAGCCACGGCCAGTACCAGGTTGGCCAGCAGATACGGCAAGGGGCTGCCTGCAAGTACCAGCAGCAGGGTGCTGAACAGGCCCAAGCCAAGGCCGCAGGCCCAGCTGACAGGCTCCCAGAAAGGGGAGGAGTGTGCCCTTGTGTTGTCTGTCATACGCGAACTTGCCCCTGCATATGGATGGAAGAAGGTGAACCGCCGTCCCCTCAGGTAGGGACCCAAGCGCCAACTTGCTAGTTATCAATAGCTCAGTAAGGTTAGCGCAAAAAAATGGGCTGGTTACAAATTGGTCCTATTCGGGGGGCGCTACTGAGAAAACTGGAATATGGAGACTGTCACAGGGCCATCGTCGGGAGTCACAGCGGTGAGAGGGCCAGAGCCTGGGAGGAGGGGAAAAGTGCTGGGCGCGGCAATAAAAAGAGCCTGCATTGGCAGGCTCTTGGTGCTGTATGTGTAGATTTACGCTTCGTCGGCGTGGGCCTTCTGGCACCCTTCCACGGCATGGGCGATAAGCTCGAGCGCGCTCTTGTCGCACGGCGGCAGTTCGGCCTCGCACGCCTTGATGGGCGTCACGCGATCGCCCCACTTGATGATGGCTGCGCCCCAGGTCAGGCCGGCACCGAAAGCGGCGGTCAGCAGATAGCTGTTCGGCTGGACGCGGCCCTGCTCCAGTGCCTCGCACAGGGCGATGGGCACGGTGGCGGCGGAGGTGTTGCCGTAATGCTCGATGTTGACCATCACCTTCTCCATCGGTGCGTTCATGCGCTTGGCGAGGGTCTCGATGATGCGGATGTTGGCCTGGTGCGGCACGATCAGGTCGATCTGCTCCGGTGCGATGCCGGCCTGTGCCAGTACCGTATTGGTGGCTTCGCCCATGCCGCGTACGGCCCGCTTGAAGATCTCCTGGCCTTCAAAGTTGAAGGTAAACAGGCCGTCGATGTCGGCAAAGCGCACCCGGTCGGTACCGAAGTTCGGCACGTGCAGGATCTCGCGCGCCTCGCTGTCACAGCCCAGCTTGTTGGCGATCAGGCCGCTCTCCTGCTCGCTCGCCTCGATCACCACGGCGCCGGCGCCGTCGCCAAACAGCACGGCGGTATCGCGACGGGCCCAGTCCAGCAGATAGGTGAGGCGTTCGGCACCGATCACCAGCACCTTCTTCATCATGCCGGTCTGTACCAGCGAGGTGGCGACCGAGAGGGAGTAGACGAAACCGGTGCAGGCGGCGTTGAGGTCGAACACGGCGGCATTGACGGCGCCCAGCTTCTTCTGCACCGCGGAGGCGGCGCTCGGCAGCAGGTTGTCCGGCGTGGCGGTGGCCAGGATGATGCCGTCGAGGTCGCTGGCTTCCAGCCCGGCGCAGGCCAGTGCACGACGCCCGGCCAGGGTGGCCAGATCGGACGTGCTGACATGGGAGATGCGGCGAGCCTTGATGCCGGTGCGCGGGTAGATCCACTCATCCGACGTATCCATGATGGTGCTGAGGTCGTCGTTGGTCAGTACGGAGGGAGGCAGGCATTTGCCCCAGCCTGTGATATTGGCGTATTTCATCTTGTTACCGCTTCTCAAGTGGATCGCCCGCGGGCGGAAAATCGCGCAATTATGCCGCACGAGGCAACCACTGTCATCTTGTGGTCATGGTTATCTGGCAGCTGGGTCACGCCAGGTTACGAGCGCCAACGGGAAATTTTGCTTAAACCACAGGGCTTGCCTGCCCTAAGATAGGGCTTTCGTCACTGGATGGAACTCCCCCCTTGCACAAAGCCAATCTCAACCTGCTGCCCACCCTCAAGGTGCTGCTGGAGACTCGCAACATCAGCCGGGCGGCGGAGCTGCTGCACCTGAGCCAGCCCTCCATCAGCAAGCAGCTGGGCCAGCTGCGCAGCGAGTTTGGCGACGAGTTGTTGGTGCGGGAGGGGCAGCGCTGGCTGCTTACACCGAGGGCCGAGGCGCTGGCTGCCCAGCTGGCGGACTCCCTCGGTGCGCTGGAGCGGCTCTACGAGGCCCCCGGTTTTGACCCGAGCCGCTGCGAGCGGGTGTTCCGGCTCGCCTCCTCCGATTACGTGGCCCAGCACATCCTGCCGGATATCTGCGCGGCGCTGGCCAGGGAGGCGCCGCTGGCGGCGCTGGAGTACAGCCTGTGGGACAAGCGACTGCTGCCGCAGCTGTGGCAATCCGAGCTGGACATGGTTTCCACCATCACCGAACTGGTGCCGGATCAGATCCGCGGCCTGCATCAGGGGGAAGATCGGCTGGTGGTGTTGATGGGTAGCCACCACCCGTTGGCGGGGCGGGCGCTCAGTCTCGATGACTACCTCGCCTGGCCTCACCTGCAGGTGAGTGGCGGTGGCGACAAGGACAGCCCGGTGGAACAGGTGCTGGCCCCGCAGGGGCTGTCCCGGCGCTGGTTTGCCCGGGTGCCCTTCTTTCAGGCGGCGGTGGAGGTGTTGCTGCGCACCGACTGCCTGCTGACCACCCCGGCCCACATCGCCTGGCAGCTCTCCTGCGAACACGCCCTGCACTTTTGTGATCTGCCGTTTGTCAGCCGTACCCAGCAGTATCATCTGCTGTGGCACCAGCGCCACCATCAGGATCCTGCCCACAAGTGGTTTCGCGAACTGGCCTATCCCTTCCTGCGCGAGCACCTGCAGCGCACGGTGGCGGCGAGCCGCAAGGTGTTGATCCTGCCTCGCTAGCAACAGACGCTTGTGTTGGCCTATAGCCGTTGGCTATGGGTTCTATTCCCAACTTTCACTTCTGGCATAACCAAGGGCCCTTTACCCTGAGCGCAGACATTCATCTTCCGCTTGAGACAAGGAACACCATGGAACTGACGAGTTGGCTGGCACTGGCTGCAATCTGCGTGATGGGCGCCATCAGCCCGGGACCGAGCCTGGCGCTGATCATCCGCAACACGGTGCAGGGGGGGCAGGGACACGGAGTGGCCACCGCGCTTGGCCACGGCTTCGGGGTTGGCATCTATGCGCTGATCACGGCTTTGGGTCTGGCCATCCTGATCACCCAGACCCCGCTGCTGTTTGATGTTATCCGCTACGGCGGCGCCGCGTTTCTCGCCTGGCTCGGGGTCAAGGCGCTGCTGGCCAAACCCGCCAAGGGGGAGGCGAGCGAAGAGGTGCACCAGCTGCGCGGTCGGCAAGGCGCCTTCGAAGGCTTTATGGTGGCCTTTCTCAACCCCCAGCTCGCGGTCTTCTTCATCGCCCTGTTCAGCCAGTTTGTGCATGCCGACACCGACTGGCGCGAGGGGGGCATCATGATGCTGACCACCGGCGGGATCGACGCGGTCTGGTACGTGCTGGTGGCGCTGGTGCTCTCTCGTGGCCCCGTATTGGCCTGGCTCAAGGCCAAGTCCTTCGTCATCGACAAGGTAAGCGGTCTGGTGCTGCTGGGGCTGGCCTTGAAGGTGGTGCTCTAGTCATCCCGCGGCACGATCTGCTGCTTGCCTGGCTCAAGGCAAAATCCTTCGTCATCGACAAGGTGAGCGGTCTGGTGCTGCTGGGGCTGGCCTTGAAGGTGGTGCTCTGATCCGGCGCCCCTGAGATAAGGGTCTGATCCAATCCTGTATTTTGCGGTGATCTTAAGCGGGATCAAGGCGGGGAGGGGGGCAATGCCCTAGAGTGGCGCCCATTTGCTGTCCGCCCTGATCCAGAGACCATGCACCAGAACAAGCACCCGTTAAGCCACACCAACCGGTTGGAGCTGCTGGCTCCGGCCAAGAACCTCGCCTACGGCATCGAAGCCATCAACCATGGCGCCGATGCCGTCTACATGGGCGGCCCCGCCTTTGGCGCCCGCAGCGCGGCGGGCAACTCCCTCGAGGATATCGAAGCGCTGGCGCGCCATGCCCATCGCTTCGGTGCCCAGGTCTTTGTCGCCTTCAACACCCTGCTGCACGATCACGAACTGGAACAGGCCCGGCGGCTGACTCACCAAATTTACGAAGCGGGGGCCGATGCGCTGATCGTGCAGGACATGGGGTTGTTGGCGCTCGATTTGCCCCCCATCGCGCTCCATGCCAGTACCCAGACCGACAACCGTACCCCGGAGAAGGTGAAATTTCTGCAGGATGTGGGCTTCTCCCAGGTGGTGCTGGCGCGTGAGCTGTCCCTTGCGCAGATCCGCGATATTAGCGCCACGACCAACGTGCAGCTGGAGTTCTTTATCCACGGAGCGCTCTGCGTCTCCTACAGCGGTCAGTGCAACATCAGCCATGCCCGGACCGGCCGCAGCGCCAACCGTGGCGAATGTGCCCAGCTCTGTCGCCTGCCCTGCTCGCTGCAAAAGCCGGATGGCGAGGTGCTGGTGGCCGACAGCCACCTGCTCTCCCTCAAGGACATGGATCAGACCGACAACCTGGAGGCGCTGATCGAGGCGGGGATCCGCTCCTTCAAGATTGAGGGGCGCCTCAAGGGGCTCGATTACGTCAAGAACGTCACCGCCTGGTATCGGCAGAAGCTTGATGCCATTCTGGATAGCCGCAGCGATCTGGTAGCCTCTTCGGCTGGCCGTTGCAGCTACAGCTTCACGCCTGATCCAAAAAAGAGTTTCAACCGCGGCAGCACCGACTACTTCCTCCATGGCCGCCAGCCCGGGATCGACTCCACCAAGAGCCCGAAATACGTGGGCGAGCCGTTGGGCCGGGTCACCAGAGTCACCAAGGATAGCATCGAGATCGATGGCAAGCCTGTGAGCCTCAACAACGGCGATGGCCTTGGCTTCTTCAAGCCGAACAACGAGCTGGTAGGGACGCGTCTGAACAAGGTTGATGGTAAGCAGTTACTCCTGTCAGAGCGCATGCCGGGCTTGAAGGTAGGCACCGAAATCTACCGCAACCACGATCAGGCATTCAGCAAGGTGCTGGAGAAGACCAGCGCCGATCGCCGCATCCGGGTCGATATGCAACTCTCTGAGTGCGATGAGGGCTTGCGCCTCACGCTTACCGACGAGCAGGGCATCAGTGCCGCGGTCGCGCTCCCCTGTGACAAACAGCCGGCCGGCAACCCGGAGCGGGCGCTGCAACAGGCGCGCGACCAACTCGGTAAACTCGGCAATACCCTGTTTGTGGCGCGCAAGGTTGAGTTGGCGTTTACTCACCCGCTATTCGTTGCCGCATCCATGCTCAACGGCTTGCGCCGGGAGGGTATCGCTGCGCTGGAGGCTGCCCGTCTGGCCAGCTACCAGCGCCCCGAGCGGCGCATCGCGCTGCGGGATATCCACTATCCCCAGCACCGTCTCTCCTACCTTGGCAACGTGCTGAACAGTGCGGCCGAACAATTCTTCCGCGAGCACGGGGTGGAGCGCATCGCGCCCGCCTATGAGGCGAACAAGGAGGAGCGGGAAGTGGTGCTGATGATCACCAAACACTGCATCCGCTACAGCCAGAACCTCTGCCCGAACGAGGTGCCGGGCCTCAAGGCCGAGCCACTGGAACTCAAGATGGGCAAGGACATCTTCCGCCTGCGGTTTGACTGCCACCGCTGCGAAATGCATGTGATGGGGAGTTTGAAGCGTTGATGAAGCTCACCTCTCCCGACATCTGATGCTTTACCTTCTCCCGGCGGCAGGCTCTATCAAGGAGCTTTTATGGGGAGGAGAGGATGACGCGATTCAATGGAGAGGGGGCGCTGGATTATGATCTGCGCATTACCCGATTGGTGCCCGGTTATGAGCTGCTGCACCAGCTCAGCGCGTCCCAATTGATGGGACGGCTTGGGCAGGAGGCACGCGTTCTGCTGGTGGGAGTCGGCACGGGCAGCGAACTGCTGTTGCTGGGCAGCCTGTGTCCCCGCTGGCAGTTCATTGCCCAGGACATATCGGCCGACATGCTGGCGCAGGCCAGAAGGCAAGCCGAGCAGGCGGGGATGGCGGCGCGGATCACATGGTGGGAGGGGCCGTTGCCGGCCGACAGCATGGCGTGTGACGGTGCACTCTGTCTGCTGGTGCTGCACTTTCTGCCGCAGGAACAAAAGGCGGCACTGCTCGCCGACATCGCCCGCCAGCTCAGGCGCGGTGCCCCTCTGTTGCTGGCCGACCTGATGGCTGCGCAAGACGATGACGAGCACGCCGTGATGGGGCTGCACGCGCACCGTGCCGGTCTGCCTCGGAGCGCCAGCGAACAGATGGTACTGCGCCTGGCACAGGACTTCTTTCCCCTCGATGAGACACAGACCCGGCACCTGTTGCAGGCGGCGGGCTTTGGCGTTGGTCGGCGCTATTTTCAGGCGCTCGGGTTCCATGGCTGGCTGGCCGAGCGCCTGTGAGTGGGCGCCGTGTCGTCAACCAGAGATACCCTCCAGAGTGAGCAGCGCCTGCTTGATGGGCAAGCCCCCCGCATAGCCGGTCAGGCTGCCGTTTTGGCCGATCACCCGGTGGCAGGGGATGATGATCGAGAGCGGGTTTCGGCCGTTGGCGGCGCCCACCGCCCGCACTGCATTGGGCTTGCCGATGGCACGGGCGATGTCGCTGTAGCTGCGGGTCTCGCCGTAGGGAATGTCGCACAGCGCCTGCCAGACCGCTTGCTGAAACGCCGTGCCTCTTGGTGCGAGCGGCAGGGTGAAGCGTTGCAGGCGGCCGGCAAAATAGGCCTCAAATTGCGCGAGAAAAGGGGCCAGCGCCACCTTGTCTTGTAGCCAGCCACTCATGTCGGGCAGCGCGCGCAGTCCCGCCACGAAGTCCACGTGCAGCAGGCCGCGCTCGTCGATGGCCACCAGCAGATCGCCGCAGCGGCTGGGCAGGATATCATAGCGGATCATGGGGTTGTCTCCTCTGCTTGGTTGTCGCTTGCTGCGCCTGGTGCCGACTCGGTCAACAGTGCTGGCTCCTCACTCATGGCATGCCATAGCCAGCTCGCCGCGTAGCCGCGCCAGGGCCGCCACCTTTCGCTGTGGGCCAATACCGTTTTCACCGGCAACTTGGTGCCGCCCCCCAGCGCCTTCAGTAGCACCAGATCCGAGGCGGGGAAGGCATCCGGGTCCAGCCCGCAGCGCAGCCGCCAGTAGGCGACCGTCCAGGGGCCGATACCGGGCAGTGCCAGCAGCTGTTCATCGCTGGCGCTGGTCAGGCTCAACTCGCCGCTAGCCAGCGCCTGCGCCAGTCCCTGCAGCGTTCTGATCCGGCTGCCGGGCATGCCGATACCGTCCAGATTGAGCTCGCACAGCTGGGCAGGGGTGGGCAACTGCGCCACCCCGAATTGCGCCTCGGTGCGTGCCACCAGCCGCCCGAGTATGGTGATGGCCCCCTTGACCGACACCTGCTGGCCGACGATGGCGCGCAGCATCACCTCGTACTCATCCCAGCCGGCGGGCAGCCTAACCCCCGGCCAGCGCGCCTGCAGGCGCGCCAGCAGCGGATCCTGCCCGAGCCGCGCACCGATGCGCTGCATGTCGGCATCGAGATCCCACATCCGGCGCACCCGATACAGCAGATCCGGCAGCGCGGTGGGCGGCAGATCATGGACGCTGAGCTGCAGGCTGTTCCCCTTGCCCTGGCTGATGCGCACCCGCGCGAGCTGATCGCCGACCCGGTGCCAGCGTTCATAGACCTCGCCATCCACCCGCTCCAGCCCCGGAATGGCGCGCAGCCGGTAGAACGCCAGCATGGCCGCCACGTCGTACGGGGGGCGGTAGGGCAGTTGCAGCGTGAGCATCGCCCCCTCCTCGGTCTGCGGTTCAGTCTGCGTCAGGGAGGCGGCGGCGCCGGCTGGCTCGCTCTGACGGCGCAGCGCCCGCGGCGCCAGCCCGTATGCCTGCTGCCAGGCGTCATTGAAGCGGCGAATGCTGGCAAAGCCCGCCGCAAACGCGATATCGGTGATGGGCAGCCGGGTTTCGGTCAGTAGTCGCTTGGCGAGCAGCAGCCGGCGCGTCTGCTCCACCTGTTTCGGCGAGGCGCCGAGGTGCTGCTCAAACTGGCGGCGCAGCGTGCGCTCACTGATACCGGCCTGTTCCGCCAGCGTGGTGAGCGAGCCTTCCGCCAGCTCGCCGCGATCGATCCGGGCCAGCAGGCGCGCCAGCGTCGGCGGCAGATCGCCGGGGGCGGCGGGCGCGAGCTCAGGCCGGCAGCGCAGGCAGGGGCGCAGGCCGTGCTGCTCCGCTGCGGCGGCGCTTTGGAAGTAGCGCACGTTGTGCTCGTGCGGTGGTCGCGCCGGACAGACAGGCCGGCAGTAGATGCCGGTGGAGAGTACGCCGGTAAAGAAGCGGCCGTCGAAGCGCGCATCGCGGGCCAGACGGGCGGCATGGCACTGCTCGGCGCTGAGCGGCAGGTCTGCCTCATCCTCTGTGGCCGGCGGCATCGTCATGGCGTGATCTGTTGGCATCGGTGGCTCCTTGCGCCGAAGACGGGGTGGGCGCAGCGGCCCGGATGAGTGAGAGACTAAGCAGGAACGAAGGCGATGACTAGCCAGAAACGGACAGCAATTGAAATAAAACCGAGGCCGCGCCCGCGACTGCAGGGCGTGAAAAACAGATCGGTTTGGCGTGGCAAGTGTGCGAATCTGGGGTGACAACATCCAAGGAGGAGAGAGCCATGCCAGGACCCGCACGTGCCGGCGCCCTGATCTATGCCAGGGATCCCGGCCTGCTGAGCCACTTTTATCGCACCCTGCTGCAGATGGAGATCCGCAGCCAGAGTGACGAGCTGATCGTGCAGGAAAACGCTGACATCCAGCTGTTGCTGCACGCAATCCCCGCTCCCTATGCCGAGCAGGTGGTCATCACCACGCCGCCGCAGCTGCGCGAGCAGGGTGCCATCAAGTTGTTCTTTACCGTGCCGAGCCTCGCCTGGGCGGAGGCAAAGGCGGCCGATCTCGGCGGCGGCTTGCTGCCGCAGCAGTGGTCCGGCCCCGGTTTCGTGGTGCGCAATGCGTTCGACCCCGAGGGCAACATCCTGCAGCTGCGCGAGTTCGTTGGTGTGCCGGAGGGGCGCTGATGCGCCGTGTCACCATGAAAAACGGGGCCGCGAGGCCCCGTTTGTTATCTGCTGGCGGGCGCGCTGGCCCTACTTCAGATAGCGCTGCTCCAGATGGCGGCGCAGCCAGTGCGGGTTCAGCGCCTCGCCGGTGGCACGGCTGACCAGTTCGTCGGTGCCGTAGCGGCTGCCCTGGGACCAGATGTGACGGCCCAGCCAGGCGAAGATCTCCGGCAGGCGGCCCGCCGCGATCAGCTCGCCCATGTTGCCGAGCTCCCGCTCGAGCGCGAAGCGCAGCTGCGCCGCGTACATGGCGCCGAGCGTGTAGCTCGGGAAGTAGCCGAACGAGCCGTCGGTCCAGTGAATGTCCTGCATGCAGCCATTCTGGTAGTTGCCCTGGGTGGAGAGCCCTAGCCACTGCTGCATCTTGGCGTCCCACAGTGCGGGGATGTCTGCCACCTCGATGCGCCCCTCGATAAGGTCGCGCTCCAGCTCGTAGCGTAGGATGACGTGGGCCGGGTAGGTCACCTCGTCCGCATCGACCCGGATAAAGCCGGGCTCGACCCGATTGTAGAGCTTGACCAGGTTCGCCGGCGCCAACGCCGCCTGCTCGCCGAAGTGGGCGCGAATGTGCGGCGCCAGCAGCGTGAGGAAGGCGGGATCATGGCCGAGCTGCATCTCGCAGAACAGGCTCTGGCTTTCGTGAATGCCCATGGAGCGCGCCTCGGCCACCGGCTGACCCAGCAACTGGCGCGGCAGGCCCTGCTCGTAACGGGCATGACCGGTTTCGTGGACTATGCCCATCAGGCTGGAGACGAACTCCTGTTCGTTGTAGCGGGTGGTGATGCGCACGTCGGTCGGCACCCCGCCGCAGAACGGATGGCTGCTCACATCGAGCCGGCCGTGGGCAAAATCGAAGCCGAGCAGCCCCATCACCTGCTGGCCGAGCGCCTGCTGGGCGGCGATGGGGAAGGGGCCTTGCGGGATCAGCACCGACTCGCGCTTTTGTTGCTCGCTCACGGTCTGGATCAGGTTAGGCAGCCAGCCGGTCAGATCGCCGAAGATCTCGTCGAGCCGGGCGCTGGTCATGCCCGGCTCATAGAGCGCCAGCATGGCATCGTAGGGGCGTACCCCCAGCGCGTCGGCACGCAGGCGAGCCACCTCGCGCGAGAGCGTCACCACCTCGGTGAGGTTGGGGGCAAAGCCGGCCCAGTCGTTCTCCTTGCGCTGGCGGCGCCAGGCGTGCTCGCACTTGCTGCCGGCGAGCGACAGCGCCTCCACGAGATCCCCGGGCAGCAGGCTCGCATCCTGCCAGTGGCGCTTGATCTCGCGCAGGTTGGCGCGCTGGATCTCGTCCAGCGGCTCGCTCTCGGCCTTGGCAATCCAGTCGCCCAGCTCGGGGGCGGTGCGCCTGTGGTGGATCAGCAGCCCCAGTTCGGCCATGGCCTCGGCGCGGGCTTCGTTGCCCCCCTCCGGCATCATGGCGGCCTGATCCCAGCCACAGATGGCAGAGAGGTGGGAGAGCCGGTGCAGCTGTTGCTGATGTTGTTCAAGTTTCTGATATGACATGGGATTGTCCTTGTTATCGTCCCTGATGGCGTGTACCCCGTACCTGGCATGCTCGGGGCCGTTCGATGCTACCACTGCTCACCGGTCGGTGCGAGTCGCTACTCAGCCGAGCCGTTTCTGATGGCGTTCGCGGTTCTCTGCCTTCTTGCGCTCGCTCTTGCGCAGCAGCACGTAGAGGGCCCCGCCGCCGCCGTGGCGACGCTCGGCGCTGTGCATGGCCATCACCGCCGGCAGTTGCGGCAGCCAGGCGCTGACATAGCTTTTGAGCAGGGCGCGCGGCGTGCTGCGCTCTCCCTTCCCGTGCAGGATCAGCAGGCAGCGGATGTCGCGCAGTGCGCAATCCGCAATGAACTGCACCAGGCTCTGGCGCGCTTCGTTCAGGGTCTTCTGGTGCAGGTCCAGGCTTGCCTGCAGCTCGTATTTGCCGAGTCGCAGCTTCTTGTAGACCCCCTCCTGTACCCCGTCGCGCTTGAAGCCGACAATGGCGTGGGGGTCGAGCATCTCGACCGCTTCCATGCTGAGGTGATCCAGGGCGAGTTGCTCGGCGGTGGCGGCCTGGCGCCGCGCCAGCTGGGCATCGGTCGGGCTGTTGCCGGCCGTCTGGAGGCGGATATGGTCGTTGCGAATGGGGCGCACATCGGCCACTTCATTGCGAAACAGTGAGAGTTCGTCGTTATGAGACACGGCAGGCTCCCCGCAGGTGGAATGAGCGGCCATTATAGCGGGCGGGGGCGGATCTGAAAGTGGCGGGCGTGCTGGTGGCGCTGGGTTGCTCAGCCCGTGAGCAAAGGGGAGGCGAGCGCGGGATCAGGCGATCGGGGATCGCCTGACGCAGGCTTATTGGCCCTCTTTCGGTGGCTTGGCGTTCATCACCTTGTAGATGAAATAGGCCGCGTAGGAACTGATCAGCAGGAAGGTACCGATAATCACCAACATGGACATCAGTCCCACGCTGTTGCCGAACATCAGGTTCATCCAAAATTCCATCTCATGCACTCCAGTCATCCCATTGATGACAGGCATGATAGATACCTCTTTGGGAGCAAAGAGATGATCTCGATCAAGTCCTTTCGTGGTTATTAAATCGGCAACCAGATCTGTGAGCGCCCTCCCATATAAAGACCCTGACGGGGCCGATGTGGCCCCGCCTGCGCCCTACTGGCGGGCCGGCTTGCGTGGACCCGGCTCGGTGAGCGGGGTGATGCGCCAACCCTGCTGCTCCAGCAAGGCGAGCAAGCCCTGATCGCCATAAAGATGCAGCGCCCCTACCACGATGAAGCTCTCGTTCGGCAGGGTGGACCATTTCTTCAGCCAGTTGTGGTTGCGCTCCGCCAGCAGGGTCTGTTCCAGCCAGGCCTGCAACTTGGGCGGCGCCATTTCCGATTTGAGCAGGTTGATGAGGGTCGCCTCGTCCCCCTCTTCCCACGCCTTCATCACCTCGCGAAAGCCGCGCTCGAGCTCGGGCAGCTCGTCCAGGGTGCTCTCCAGCATCAGGGTCTGGTTGTCGCCGACGCTGGCGAGGTAGCCGAGCTGCTCGAGCAGGGTCTCGAAGCCGATGATGGGCTTGCCGCTGTCGCCGGCCTGCTTGGCGAAGTGCTGATCCACCCCGAGCGCGCTACTGAAGTCGGTGCGCTCCAGCGCCGCCTGGGTGAGGGTGATGGCGGCGAACCAGGGGCGCAGCGGGGCCAGCATGTTCTCGGTCAGGCCGTTCTGGCCGGCGGCGATGATGGTGCGCCGGTAGAGAGCGAGCGGCACGTGCTCCTTGAGGGTCTTGCCGTCCACCAGCCGGGTGATGGCCCCCATCTCCTGCCACTGCTGCTGGCTGATGTGGGTCAGGTCGACCTCCAGCACCAGGGCGCGACTCTGCAGCCAGGCCCGCTCGATGGGGTCGGGCAGCGGATAGAGCGAGGGCTTGCCCGCGTGGATGGAGCCCAGCAGCCAGTGCTGCTGATCGCCCTTGCTGACCTTATAGAAGGCGGGGTCGGCAAAGACGCTCAGCGGCAGCAGCAGGCAGAGCAGGAAGGGGAGCAGCAGGCGATGGAGTCTCATGGGGCACCTTATGTCAGCGGATGGCTTCTCTTCGTCACAATAACCCCTATGATAAGTCCTCATTTGTCACAGCCAAGAGGTTTTCCCATGCCCCACCTTCGTTTTCGGGCCGTCTCCGTCGACACCCTCAAGCAGATAAGCGCTCCCCTGCTGGCGGATCTCTGTGCCCTCACCGGGGGCAAACCGGAGTTCGTCACCCTGGAGAGCATCGACAGCCACTGGGTGCGCGAGGGGGAGGTCGAGGCCGGCTTTCCGTTCGTCGAGCTGGTCTGGTTCGAACGCCCGCAGGAGCTGCAGGACGCGGCGGCAGCGCTGATCACCCGTCACCTGAAAGCGGTGCTAGGGGAGCAGACCTATGTGGTGGTGCAGGTGCTGCCCATCGTCAAGAGCGGCTATTACAGCAACGGCCAGCACTACTGAGCGGGGACTGCCAGGGATGGCGGTTTGGCTGATTCAAGCCACTCTGGTGCCGCATTCTGGTGCCGGTTGGTGGGGATGAGACGAGAGGCGACGATGCTCGTCGTCGCCTCTGGCCCCTGGCTGCAGGCTGCTTGCGGGCGTGCCGGGCAGCGAAGCGGTCGCCGTCAGGCCGACTTGGCCAGGATCCGGTCGAGCAGGCGACTGGGCAACAGGCGGCGCAGCACCCCGAACAGCCGGGTCGGGAAGGTGACCGGGTAGCGGTGCTTGGGGCGCGGGCTGCCGAGTGCGTGCAGCAGCGGCGCGATGCAGGCCTCGCTTGGCAGGGTAAAACCGCGGGCACCCCCTTCACGCTCCAGCCGGCTCAGGGTCTGCTGGTAGGCGGCCTGATGGCGGCTGGCGGCGGGCTCTATGTGGCGCAGGAAGGCGGCGCGGGCATTGGCCCGAAAGCGGGTGTCGATGGGACCCGGCTCGATCAGGCTGATCTGCACGCCGCTGCCGGCCAGCTCCAGGCGCAGGGTATCGGTATATCCTTCCAGCGCGAACTTGCTGGCGTTGTAGGCGCCGCGATATTTCATGGCCACCAGCCCCAGCACCGAGCTGTTCTGCACGATGCGCCCCTCGCCGGCCGCCAGCATGGCCGGCAGCAGCTGGCGAATCAGGTGGTGCCAGCCAAACAGGTTGGTGTCGAACTGCTCGCGCAGCGCCTGGGTGGGCAAATCCTCCAGCGCGCCGGGCTGGCCGTAGGCGCCGTTGTTGAACAGGCCATAGAGGCGGCCGCCGGCCAGTGCCTGCGCCTCGGCCGCGCCCCTCTCTATGCTGGCCTCGTTGGCCAGATCCAGCTCGACCGCCAGCAAACCCAGCTGGCGCAGCTGCGCCACGTCCTCGGCCTTGCGGGCCGAGGCGATGACGGTGTAGCCGTGCTGGCCGAGCGCCTTGGCGGCGGCCAGGCCGATGCCGCTGGAGCAGCCGGTGATCAGAACGAAGCGGGACATGGGCGCATCCTTGTGTGACGAGGCAGGCAGAAGCGCCTGCGGTTTTGCATGTTAACCCGCTGATCAGAAAAAAGAAAACCGGGCCAATCGGCCCGGTTTGCTAACTTCAACCACCTGCTTACAGGATGGTGAACGGCATGATGATGTGGAACTTGACGTCTTTCTCGGAGGCGAAGATGTTGGGGTATTCGGTCCAACCGCCGCTCTGGCTGATGTCGTTGTTGTAATCGGTGTAGTGCAGCTTGAACAGGGTGCCCTTCAGCTTGCCATCCTGCACTGTGTACATGACGTCGAAGTTGGCTGCCCATTCGGTATCTTCACCGTTGGTGGCCTTGGTGCCGTCGCCTTTCTGGATATCCCAGCCGTAGGCACCGGAGACACCGACGGACCAGCCAGGTGCACCCACCAGGTCATCCAGGGAACGGGTCACGCCGAAGTACAGCGCTTTCTCGTTGTTGGCGTTCCAGTCGGAGCGGGAGTCCCACCAGATTTCGTTCGCGCCCTGGGAGTTGCCGTAGCCACGGGTCAGACGGGGCAGGTAGTTGCCTTCGTTACCCTCGGCCTTGGTCCACAGACCTTCCAGACGGAAGCCGTACGGGCCCATGCCCCAGGCGGCGGTCAGCGCTTGCTGCCATGCCAGACCATCGTAAGTCTCGATGTCGGCACCACCCTTCTGATAGGTCTTGGTGTCGGAACCGTAGAACTGGTAGCTGGTGGAGAGGCCGTTCAGCACGTCGAATTTATGGGCCAGCTTGAAGTGGTAGCTGTCCATGTAGTTTTCGGAGTTACCGTAGGAACCGGTGATGGCGGTGCCGTTCTCGAAGGTGTAACGGGCGGCGACACCCTGGATGTAGTCGATGACGTTTTCATCGGCGAACGGATCCATCCATGCCTTGGCACGGGAGAACTTCTGGGTCTCTTTGTACCAGGGAGATTTGTACTCGTCGGCGATGGCGTAGGTCAGGTAGAGACCACCGAAGTTACCCTCGATCTGGCCACCACGGTAGGTACCCGGCTGATAGGACCAGTTCACACCGATCACGCCCGGTACGTAGAGCTGGGTCAGGCCACCCTTGGCGGTGAGGGCACCGTCCAGCGCCTTGAATTTCAGCGAGGCGTTGGCCAGGCTGAAGCCGCCTTCCGGGGAGCCGTCCTTGTAGTTTTCGCCCCATTTGTTGCCGGCGAAGGAGAATTCGTTCTCCTGGTTGACCGGGTGGTTTTCGGTCACGGCCAGGTCATAGGCACCGAAACCGCCCACATCGATACCCACCACGTCCCAGGCGTAGCCGGAGTTGAAGTTCAGGGAGGCCTGGGTGGTGGCGTGGCTCAGGTTGGACTGGTACTTGCCTTCTTTGTTCTTGGCAGTGGGGTCGCCGTCGATACGCTGACGATCACGCTGGAAGTAGAAGAGGCCACCGTTGAGTTTGCCTTCTTCATAGAATTTGCTGGCGGCGGCTGCATAGGTGGGGCCGGCTTCGTCGGCAGCCAACACCATACCGGGGGCGAGCATGGCAGCAACGATGGCTGCGCTCAATGCGGCACGTTTGAAGATCACTTTTTCCATTTTGTATTGCTCCTGATTTTATGGACTTAGCTTTTTTTGTCCGGCAGTCAGGCAAGCGCCCGCCGCTCGGTATTGGCATTGCAATCAAGACCCCGAAGGGCAAAAAGTTCGAGTATGTCGGCTGCGGCCGCGACGTCTTGGCACATCTGCGGTGGTGCAGTTCTGTTCATCACATAGTTTGTTTTTTGTGTTCCGATCCTTGGCTATCGGACAATCCAAGAGTACGTTCGCGGTGCGAAATATCAATGGAAAGTTCCCACCAAGTTTCAAAAATATGACCGAGTGCAAATAATCATGACGCTTGCTGTGGACACTCCCAGCCCGCTGATATCGGTGATGATAACGTTTTCAGGTGAAATTGCCGGCCGATCCGGACGGATCGCACTGTGCAGAGGGATCTTTCTTCGTTAACTAGCGGATAACAGATAATTTTGTGCCACAAAAAAAGATAAACCCCTGCGCGATGGCAGGGGCCGGGTAGGGGGCGCCGGCTAAACCGGCGCGGATCAGGCCTGGTGGCCGAGGATGCGCGGGATCTGGCTGGCCTGGTGGTGGATGTGCTCCGACACCTGCACCGAGAGGCGGCTGCCCTGGCGGGCGTGCTGGCTGATGCGGCCGATGAGATCGGCAAAACTGGCCAGCTTGTGCTCCTGGCTCTTGGCGTTGTCGGCCCCCTGCAGGGCGATGACCGCCGTGCTGCGCGCCATCTCCCGCACCGCCTGGGTGGTCTGGCGCAGCTGCTCCGCCTGCTGGCGCTGGGCGGCGGCTTCTGCGGTGATCCGCGCCAGCACGGCGCCGAGCTGCTCCCCCGCCAGGGTCAGCCTGGTCAGGATCTCGGTGATCTGGCCAAGGGATCGCTGGGTATCGGCGGAGAGGTGGCGCACCTCGTCGGCCACCACCGCAAAGCCACGCCCCTGCTCGCCGGCCCGCGCCGCCTCGATGGCCGCGTTGAGCGCCAGCAGGTTGGTCTGCTGGGAGATGTGGCCAATCACGTCGACGATGGCGGTCACATCTTCCACCGAGCGCTTGAGCTGGTTCAGGGCGCCGCCGCTCTCATCGATGGCGAGCCCGGTCTGGGCGGTGGCCTGCAACATGCCGCCCACCAGCTGCTCGCTCTGGCTCATGGAGTGCTCGTTGTGCTGGGCGTGCTGCGCTATCTCGGCGGCCACCTGATGCACCTCGCCGGCCAGCTGGTTCAGCTCGCTCATCATCAGATCGCTCTCGTCCACCGCCTGCTCCGTGGTGCGGGTGCTGTGATGGATCTCCTGCACCTGGTTGACCATCCCTTGCAGGCTTTGCGACACCGCCGACAGCTGGCCCTCTTTCTGCTGCTGATCCTGCTGCAGCCGCAGGATGAGGCGGTTGTAACTGGCGACGATGTCAGCCAGCTCGTTGCGCTCGCGCCCCTCTGGCAGGGTTTCGGCCTGCCCGGTCTCGTCGAGCTGCAGAAAGGCCGTGCGCAGGCGCAGCAGCGGCCTGACCAGCCAGCGGCGCTGCACCAGCGCAAACAGCAGGGCGACCAGTACCAGACAGAGCGCCAGACTGCCGAGGATGGCGGCCAGCCGCTGGTTGACCGCCTGGCGGGCAGCGGCCAGTTCGCTGCCCATCTGGCCGGTGGCCTGCAGCATCTGGCCTATGTCTTGTTGCACCGCGAGACGGCCCGTCTGCTGCTGTTGCAGCGCCTTGCGGCTGTTCTCCAGCTCCTGCGGGTAGCGCTTGAGCAGCGAGAGCAGTTCGGCTTTGGGCAGCTCCCCGAGCTCCTTGCGCTCCGGTTCCCCCAGGGTGAATTCGTCGGCGGGGGGCACCTCGAACAGGCCGAGCGGCGGCAGGGCCGCCAGCTGCTCAGCTTGTTTTTGCAGGGCTGCCAGCTCGAACTGCAACCCTTCCAGCAGCTTGGGGCTGGCCTGCTCCATGTAGTTCTGGCGCAGGTGAGCGAGCCCCGGCAGGGCCGCCAGCAGGTCGCCGGCCAGCTGGCGATAGTGCTCTGCGCTGGCCGGGTCGCTCCCCGTTGCCCCTTGCTGGCCGTAACGCAGCAGCGCCCTGGCCTGATCGGTCAGCTCGTTCTCGGCATTTTGCAGCAGCCACTGGCTGTTGCCGGAGAGCTTGCCGGCCGCCAGATAGTCGCTGTCGATGCGCGCTCCCATCTGTTCGAGCAGGGTGCGCAGCGGGGCGATGAGCGCCACATCCTGCTGGGTGAGCTGGGCAAGCGCCTGTTTGCGCACCGCTTCGGCCTCGGTCAGCCGCAGCGGATCGCCGCTGGCGAGGTAGTCGCGCAGGGTGCCCTGCAGGGTATCGGTGAGCCGCTGCTGCAGCCGTTCGTGCTGGTACTGGGCCTGCTCGGCCTGGTTCAGCTGTTGCCAGCCGTGCCAGAGGGCACCGACCTGCACGGCGGCGACCAGCAGCAGAGCGAGAGAAGAGAGGGAGGCGTAATGGGCAATTTTCACGGCAGCATTCCTGCTTGTTGAACCACGGCGATGGGCGTCGGCGTGAGCTTAAGCAGCAGAGATGGCGCTTTTATGACAGTCAGCCCGGCGGCCAGGGCTGACTGTCGAGGGGGATTGGCTTATGGCTGCGGTGCCGGGGCTTCCTGCAGCTGGCGGGCAGGGGGCTTGCCCAGCATGCCGAGCAGGGCGCCACCCATGATGAGGGCGCCGGCCAGCAGGTGACGGGGGGTGAGCTGCTCGCCATTGAGCAGCACCAGCAACAGCGTACTCAACAGCGGCGTCAGATAGGCCAGCGCCCCGATCCGGCGCGGATCCCCGTCCCGCAGCGCCAGATACCAGGTGACGAAAGCCGCCCCCATGGGGCCGAGCGCCAGCCCGATGATGAGGCCCCAGTCACCGGCCGGGATGTGGGCCACCGGCAGCGGTCCCTCCAGCAGCCAGGCCAGCAGCAGCGCCAGCAGCCCGGCGGGCAGGCAGGCTGCCGCCGTCATCACCGCCGGGGCTGGCGGCAGCCGGCGCGACAGCACCGAGTAGGCGCCCCAGACGATGGCGGCCCCAAGCGCCAGCAGATAGCCCGGCAGATAGGCCTGTTGCAGTTGCAGCTCGCCGTTCACCATCACCAGTACCGAGCCAGCCAGGCCCAGGGCGCCGGCCAGCAGGTGACGGCCGTGCAGCGGGTGGCCCGGCAGCAGCAATGGGGTGAACAAGATGATGCACAGCGGCCACAGGTAGTTGATGAGGTTCGCCTCCAGCACGGGGGCATGGCGAAAGCTCATGAACAATAGCAGGTGGTAGAGCAGCAGGGCACTGATGGTCACCAGCCAGTTGACCGGACGAGCCCGCCACTGACGCCAGAACGGCAGGGCTCCCACCCCGCAGAAAAACAGCACCAGTCCCACCAGCACCAGCGGCGACACGCTGGTAACCCGGGAGGTGAGCGCCGCCAGCGAGGCCCACAGCACTATGGTCAGCAGCGCCAGTCCGGTGGACTTGTCCCACCACGAAGCAGCAGACATCCAACACTCCTTTGCAGATGAATGAACAAAAAGAGGGCCAGTCTAGCAGACCGGCCCTCCCTGGTGGCCATACCTCGGTGTGGCGACGGGATTATTTGCTGTCAGCCACCGCGCTGCTGATGGCTGGCAACTGCTGGCGACGCACGCCCCAGATGATAAGCGCCAGTACCAGCAGGGGCAGCAAGGGATCAAACCAGGTGCCGCCAGAACCAAACAGCAGGTTCAGCAGCGCCACGCCACGGGGCTGGCAGGTTAGTTTGGGCAGGCATGGTTGTGGCGGGATGCGGGGCGGCTGACGTGACTGCAATCAGCCGAATGGCGGCCTTGGCCTGAAACGAGCAAGGGGTTGGCATCGTGATGATGCCAACCCCTTGTTTTGTATGGCGCTCCCGACTGGAGTCGAACCAGTGGCCTGTCCCTTAGGAGGGGACCGCTCTATCCTACTGAGCTACGGGAGCCTTGTGGCGGGCATTATACAAGAAGCCGCTCCCTTTTAAACCCTTGATTCTTATTCCAATACTGCCAGATCCCCGATCTGGATGTTAAACGGCGAATATTTGTTCTGGCTGCTGATGATGGCGCCATCCTCGAACACCTGCACCACTTCGAACAGGCCGTCGGCGGGGTTGCGCATCATGCGCGACTTGCCATAGGGGTCGATGAAATCGGCATCGTGCTGGATGCGGAACTGATCCCCGAGCCGGACGCCGTTGCGGCGGCCCAGATTGATATGGGGGCCGCGCTCGTTCTGGCCGACCACCCGGGCGGTGACCGGGGCGCAGCTGAGCTGGGCCACCAGATCCTGCACCGCTTCCTGCAACTGGTAGTTGACCTCCTGGCCGTAGCTAGACTGCCAGAACTGGCCGCTGCTGCTGCCCACCTGATCCCGCTTGGCAAAGGTCCAGTTGGCCCGGCCTTGGTATTCCTTGCGGCCGAGCAGGCTGCCGTTGATGCCGTCGAACAGATAGAGCTGCATGCGAAAGTTGCGGATGGGGTCTTCATACCAGCTGGTCAGCTGGTTGCCCTGCGGTTCGAGGGAGAGATCGTCGATGCTGCCGAGCACCAGATACTGGCTGTCGGTGCGCAGGCTGAGCGCCTTGATCTCCTCGAGGGCGCTGCGATCCCCCTGTTGCAGGTGGAGCGGGTCGATGCGCAGGTTTTCGTCCAGCCACTGGCGTACGGCCACCCCTTGCGGCGCGTTGGCCAGGGCCTCGAACATGCGGCGTGACAGGTTGGCGGGCATGTCGTCGAGGGCGCCGTAGCTCGCCTGCTCGGGATAGCGCAGCCGCAGCCGTACCAGCGTCAAATCCTTGGCGTAGTGCTGGGTCTGGCAGATCTGGCGCTCGGCCTGGATGTCGGCCTGTACTGTTATATACATGCGGCCGTTGCGCACCTCTTCCCGCTTGAGCCGGTACTGGCGAATGTCGCCGCCGGAACGGATCTGGATCTGCTCGGAGCGCAGGCTGCCGTTTTCCAGGCGCTGGATGCTGGAGACGGCGGCGCCGCTGGCCAGCAGAGCCTGCCGCAGGGCATCGCGGGTCGCCTGCTCGCGGGCGTAAACCTCGTCTCCGCCCAGGATGGCGGCACTGCCCTGCGCCTCGATGATCTCGGCTCGGGCCGACAGACTGGCCAGCAGCAGGGTTAACAGCAGCGGTAATTTCATGACAAGCACCTTGAATATGCGGGTCGGCGTGATTCACCCCTGTCGAAGCGAGGTCGCCGGCCGATACAGATCACAGAACCGTGCCGGTTGCACAGCACACGCGAATATTTAGCAAGATCCATGCCTCATTCCCGGCTCAAGCTTTGGCCGGTCGAACCGATAACAAATCAGGTGCAGATACAGGAAAGGTATCCATGAACAAACTCATCACGGCGTTGGCGCTCGCCCTGGCATTGGCCGGCTGCGGCTCCGACCCCATCAACCGGGAGCAGGGTGATCCTCGTCAGGCGGCGCAGGGGATGGAACTCAACTGGCTGGTGGCGCGCATGACCGATCAGCTGATGGAGCGCAAGTCGCTCTCCACCCTGACCGAACCCATCGCGGTCTCCTCTTTCGTCGATCTCGATACCCTGCAGGACACCAACTGGATGGGGCAGCAGATCGAGGAGAGCTTTATTTACGAGCTGAACCGGCGCGGGGAAGTGGTGGTGGATTTCAAGCTGACCGGCAGCATCAAGGTCACCCCGCAGGGGGACTTCGTGATGAGCCGCAACTATCGGGATCTCTCCCCCCGGCTGCCCATCTCCCGCATCCTGACCGGCACCTTCAGCCGCAACAAGCAGGGGATCCTGGTCAATGCCCGCATCATCGACCTGCGTACCAAGATGGTGGAGACCACGGCCCAGAGCCTGATCCCGCAACAATACCTGTTCGGTGCCAACAATTCGTTTGGCCGGGCCTCGATCAACCGCGGTTACCTGATGCGTGACAGCCAGGCGCGTCCCGGCGGCCATCTGGTCAATCTGACGCCCTGACAAGGAGTAGATGCAATGAAAATCCTGTTCGGATGCCTGCTGGCCCTGCTGCTGACGGCGTGCAGCGGCGGCAATCGGGTGGTCAACTATGGCGGCGGCAACAACAAGCCGGATGACTTCCCGGTGCTCAAGGCGGTCGGTTACGCGGTGATCGACATCCAGCCCGGTCCGTCCCAATCCGAGAAGATGCTGCAGGCCATCCGCGCTTCCAAGATGGATGCCTATCGGGAGCTGGCGGAACAGCTCAACGGCCAGCAGGTGCGTGGCCAGAGCAGCTACAAGGACTTGACCCAGACCTCCAACTCGCTGGACGTGTCGGTAGCCGGCATGGTGCGCGGCGCCAGGGTGGTGGCCTCCTATCCCCGCGGCAACACCTATGCCACCGAGATGGAGCTCGATACCCGCGCCCTCTACAACATCAACCAGCTGATGGCGGGCCAGTTCTGACGGCGTGCACGCGAAGAATGGACGACAAAAAGGCGACCCCGGTGGGTCGCCTTTTTCATTGGCGGTGTCGGCCGCCCAAGCCTGGCTGATTGCAGCGCTGGCTAGTTGCCCAGCAGCACCGGCGGCACGGCGGTCGGCTTGACGTCTTCGCTCGGGTAGCAGCCGAGCACCTTGATGTAGCGGGTGATCTTGGTCAGCTCCATCAGCGCGGCCTGCATGGCCGGAGTCTGCAGGTTGGCGGAGACATCCAGGTAGAACATCTCCTCCCACGGGTTGCCCTGCACCGGGCGGGACTCGAGCTTGGTCATGTTGATCTCGTTGCTGCGCAGCACCAGCAGCGCCTCCACCAGCGAGCCCGGTTTCTGGGAGGTGGACATGATGAGGGTGGTCTTGGCCGGGATCTGCGGTGCCACGTCGATGGGCTTGCGTGCCACCACGATGAAACGGCTGTAGTTCTCTTTCTGGTTGGCCAGCTGCTCGGCCAGCACGTCCAGCCCATACAGCTCGCCGCCGGCGGCGCTGCCGATGGCCGCTGCCTCCGGGCTCGCCAGTTCCTTCACCTTCATCATGGCGCTGGAGGAAGAGTCGCAGATCTCGTGGCGCGCCCCTTCCAGCTTGCTGAGGTAATGGGAGCACTGCTGGAATACCTGCGGGTGGGCATAGAAGGTCTTGATGCGGCCCAGTTCGGTCGGCACGGCGGTGAGGATGCAGTGCTCGATGGGGTAGGTCAGCTCACCGACGATGGAGAGGCTGGTGTGCTGCATCACGTCGTACACCTCGTTGATGGAGCCCGAGCTGGTGTTCTCGATGGGCAGCACGCCGAAGGCGGCACGGCCCGACTCCACCGCATCCAGCACCTCGCGGAAATTCTGGCAGTTCACCTCGATCACCTGATCCTTGTAGCGGGCCAGGTACTTGCGGGCGGCGAGACTGGAGTAGGAACCGCGCGGCCCCAGGTAGGCGACGCTGGTCATCGGCTCCTGCTGCTCCGGGTTGAGCAGGCTCTGCAGATAGGCCTGCTGGGAGAGTACCGAGTCTTCGATGATGGTGTGGTAGATGCGGGTGATGTACTGGGCGTCCAGCCCCAGCACACGCCCTTTCTGGATCAGGGCGACCAGCAGATCCTGCTCGCGCTGGGGATCGCGGATCGGGCGCGGGTTGGCCTGCTTGGCGCGGGCGACCTCGATGCTGAGGGTCTTGCGTTTGGCCAGCAGGGCGAGCAGCTCCTGATCCAACTGGGTGATGTCTTGTCTGATCTCGTCGAGCGTTGCCATGATGGTTCCCTATCCAAGTAATCGATTGTGGTGGCTGCAAAAAAAAAACCTCCGCTAGGGGAGGCTCGATTCGTCTTTGCTTTCTGTTTACGCGAGTGCTTCACGTGACGACGGGCCTTCCCTCATGAGGGCCGGATAAACGAGAAAGCAAAAAAGAATGGTGCGTGCATGAGTGTGTCCTTGAGGTAACGCCATAACCATTAAGGGATTTGACCGTGCGATGCAAGTAAAACTTGCCCGGGGGAGGCGAACGGGGCAGGGTAGGGGCGTGAGCCTGCGGGGCAAAATAGGGTAAAACGGACCCGCTTGCTGTCGTAATGATGCAGATAGCTGGAGGTGAAGATGGCGATTATTTTCGATCTGGGACGGGTGGTGGTGAGCTGGGATCCGGTCGGTATCGTGCGCTCGGTACGCGGGGAGCACGGAGCGGAGCAGCTGGCGGAGCGGCTGTTCAACCACCCGGACTGGCTGGAGGTGGACCGCGGCACCCTGTCGCTGCACACCATGGCCCGCCAGGCCGAGCATCGCACCGGGCTGAGCGCCGCCGAAAACCTGGCGATTTTGCAGGCGGTGCCCGCCTCGCTGGTGCCGGATCCCGCTATGCTGAGCCTGATAGAGAGCCTGCATGGGGCGGGTCATACCCTCTACGCACTCTCCAACATGGGTCATGCCAGCATCGACTGGCTGGAACAGCATCAGCCCTTCTGGCGTTTCTTCAGTGGCAAGGTGGTGTCGGCAAGGGTACGGATGATGAAGCCGGAGCCGGATATCTACCGCTATCTGCTGGTATCGTTCGACTTGCAGGCCGAGCAGTGCCTGTTCATCGATGACAGCCCGGCCAACGTGACTGCCGCACAGGCGTTGGGGATCGGCGGCCTGGTGTTTACCGATGCATACAGTTGTCGCCAGCAACTGGTGGCGCAGGGTTACCTGCCCGCCTGAATGGCAGGATGTAGAGGGAGAGGGTATGGAGCATGGCCGGTTTCGCAATTGGCTCAGTCACTATCCGGACGCGGGGCTGCTGATCGCCTGTCTGGATGGCAGCGGGTATCAGCTCTGCGTCGAGGCCGACGGCGAGATGCAGTGTCTCACCGACAGCGGAGGGGGCCGGCTGACCTTTGTCTCCCTCGAGCAGGCGGAGGGATTTCTGCGCATGCATCAGGTTCATCAGGCGAAACTTCGGATTTATGATGCTCAGCTGGATGAAAATGAAACTAATTGGCATGAAATTATCATTAAATTCTGATTTATCCCTGCCCTTTAAGGGTTTATTCAGGATTGTTGCAGCACAATGGCGCCCAATTCATCATCCGGTGCCGTCGTTATGGATGCCAATATCGTTGTGCTGAATCGGGGATACGATCAGACCTTTCAGACCAGGGAACAGTCACTTATCGAGACCCTGGCTGGCTACGGCGAACTGGCGGTCTCCTTCTCCGGTCGACTGGAATCCTGCTACAGCATGGACCTGTGCCGCGCCAGCGGTATCCGGATCCGGGCCATCACCCTGGACAGCCCGACCCGCAGCCGCAAGGAGGTGGCGCGCGCCAAGCGCTACTGCCAGCGTTACGGCATCGAGCAGCGGGTGATCAAGACCGATGAGATGATCTTCTGCGATCACCTGCGCCACCTCAACGAGGTGATCGACCCGGTGCGCTACATCTGCCACCTCACCGCGCTGGAAACCGACTGGAGCCACCTGCCCATGCTGCTGCCGGCGCCGGTGGAGGAGCTGCAGGAGTATCTGCGTCGTTTCGGCAGCCTGCCGACCAATACCCTCTGGCTGTTCGCCAAGCAGGGCATGACCCACAGGGACTTTCGCTACGGCTTCAACAAGCGCCAGCTTGGGCGCTGGGGCAAGAGTGCCCACGGCTGCTTGAGCTACCGTTTTTCCGACCCCGAGCTGGTGGAGCGCCGTCATCTGCGGATGGTGGACATGGCGGAGCAGATGCTGGCCGACATGGGGCTGGAGGAGGCACAGGTGTTCTTTCATACCCTCGCCGATCGGGCCACCACCTTGGCCCGGGTGCGGGTGCCAGCCCGGCTGCGGGCGCAGGCCTTCGATCTGCAGCCGGATATCCTCACCGCCCTCAAGAGCACGGCCTTCGATCTGGTGACGCTGGACATGGCGGCGGAAGAGGAGCGGCAAGAGCTGGTGGTCTAGGCAACCGAGGGCAGGAACGTGAGTGCGGTCATAGGCAAGCCGGGACGGACTCTTTATACTGACGCCCTTTTCCATCGACGCCGAGTCATCACCCTATGAAACCCTTGTCCCGTCTGCTGGTTGCCCTCTGCCTCTCACCCCTGCTGGTGCAGGCCGCTCCGCTCACCCAGGTGACCCTGCCGGATGGCCGCCAGGTGCAGCTCAACGATGACTTCACCTGGGAATACCTGCTGCTCAAACCCGCCGCCGACGGCAGCGCGGTGCAGGGCACGGTGGCCGTGCCGGTGCTGACCGAGCAGGCGATGAGCAACCCCGAGCTGCTGGCTCAGGCCGTCAAGGACGGGATCGGCGTCAAGCTGGCCAAGGTGGAGGGCTCGGATCCTCTGCAACTGCAATTCATGGTGAGCAACACCGGCACCCGCAATGTGGTACGGGTGCGCGGCAGCGTCACCCTGTTCAGCGAGCAGGGGGCCCAGCTGGCCAAGCAGGAGGCCCGCTTCTGGGTCGGCGAGAACCGCCTGCCGGAGTCCTATCTGCGCAAGGGGCAGCAGCGCCCCTCCATGGTGCTGGAGGTGCCGCGCCCGGCCGGCCTCACCGGCAAGCCCCTGGTGCGGGTCGAGATTGAGGAAGTGGAGTTCCGCTGATCCCTCATGCAACAGGCTCCTTCGTGGAGCCTGTCTTGATTGTTAACCCGGTAACCACCTGCAACAGTTGCTTACATCTGACATGATTTGGCAACAGCTTGCCGCTCGGCATTTCTCCCCGCCCTCTGCACAATGACCCCATTCCAGCTAGGTCCCAACTAGCTCAACGATGGAGTCATCAAAATGAAAAAAGCTGCACTTTCAGTTCTGGTTCTGGCCGGTTTCGCTTCCACTTCCGCTCTGGCTGAGGATGCCTTCAGCTACGCCAAAGGCGGCCTGACCTGGGCGCACACCAAGTCCGATTACATCGGCGGCAAGGATAGCAACAACCGCGACTTCGGCGGTCTGAACCTGGACCTCTCCAAGAGCTTCGGTTCCAACTTCTACGGTCGTCTGGGCAGCGAGTACACCTCCCGCAACGATGGCAACGACAGCATGGGCATCTCCAGCCTGGGTCTGGGTGTCTACACCCCGCTCAGCACAGGTCTGAACCTGTATGGAGAAGCGGGCCTGATGGGTTACACCATGGAGCGTCAGGTGGCTGCCAACGTCAAAGACAGCGGCTGGGACGTGATCACCCGCAAGAACAGCGGCAGCATGTACGGTGAAGCCGGCCTGCGCTACGACATCGGCGCGGTCGAACTCTCCACCGGCTACCGCTACGCCAACATGACCGACGACATGCACGACTTCAAAGTGGGCGCCGCCTACAAGGTGAGCCAGAACCTGGCCCTCACCGCCGACTACACCTATCGCAAGTGGGACCTGCAACAGGGCTCCATCACCAGCTTGGGTGTGAAGTACAGCTTCTAATCATCCTTCCTGTAGTGTCTTCATTTTTACCCATGACTTCGGTCATGGGTTTTTTCATTTCCGGTTGATCCACCCTTCACCCTTGTGCCGTATCAGTCCGCAATAGTTATACGACTTCCAATTTTTTGTATAACTGCTATAACTGATTCAGACTTATACAAGGAGTGATGGTATGTACAAGATCAAGGTTGGTATCAGCGCCTGCCTGCTGGGACAGGAGGTACGGTTCGACGGGGGCCACAAGCGTTCCAGCTTCTGCGAGCGGGATCTCGGTGCCCACTTTGACTATCACCCCGTCTGTCCCGAGATGGCCATTGGCCTGGGGGCACCCCGCGCCGCGATCCGGCTGGTCAAGCGCCACGGCGAGATCCGTGCCGAGGCGAGCAACGGCAGCTTCGACGTCACCGAGAAGCTGATTGCTTTCAGCGAGCAGAAGGCGCGCCAGCTCGACTTCATCTCCGGCTACATCCTCTGCGCCAAATCCCCCAGCTGCGGCATGGAGCGTGTGAGAATCTATGGCGCCAACAACGAGGGGAGTGCCAAGGAGGGGGTCGGCCTGTTTGCCAAGGCGCTGATGGAGGCCAATCCCCTGCTGCCGGTGGAGGAAGATGGCCGTCTGTGCGATCCCATCTTGCGGGAGAACTTCGTGCTGCGGGTCTTTGCCTACCACGACTGGCAGCAGCTCTGTGCGCGCGGCATCACCGCCTCTGCGCTGATCCGCTTCCACTCCCGCTACAAGTATCTGGTGCTCTCCCACGCCACCACCCACTACCGGGCGCTTGGCAAGCTGCTCGGCAATCTGGCCAAGGCCGACCTGCAGCAGGTGGCCGACAGCTACATCAAGGGGTTGATGGCGGCGCTGACTTTGCGGGCCAACCGGCGCAGCCACACCAATGTGCTGATGCACCTGCAGGGCTACTTCAAGCGGGTGCTGACCCCGGCCCAGAAGCAGGAACTGTGCGACACCATCGACAAGTACCGCACGGGCGTCTTTCCGCTGCTGGTGCCGCTCACCCTGATCCGCCACTACCTGCGCGAGTACCCCAATCCCTATCTCGCCGAGCAGGTGTACCTCAATCCCCATCCCGACACGCTGAAACTGCGCTACGGGCTCTGAATATCCTGTGCAGGCCCCGGCGGATGGCCGGGGCCTCTCCCTCAACCTTTGCTGGATGCCGTTATGTCTGATTTACCGCACGCCGCTTCTCCTTCGCCGGAGGAGGGGATCTACCCCATTCGCGAGGTTTCCCGCCTCACCGGCGTCAACGCCGTGACCCTGCGCGCCTGGCAGCGCCGCTACGGGCTGGTGCAGCCGGCCCGTACCGAGAAGGGCCACCGCCTCTACAGCGAGCAGGATATCCGCCAGATCGGCGAGATCCTGAGCTGGCTGGAGCGGGGAGTGAGTATCGGGCAGGTGAAGGGGCTCTTGAGTGAACCCCATGCCCAGCCGGTGAGCGATCACTGGCAGCAAACCCTGGAGCAGTTCAGTCAGGCGCTGCTCGCCTTCAACCAGCGCAAGGCGGAGGCCGAGCTGAATGACCTGCTGGCGAGCTACCCGTTCGAACTGGTGCGCAGCCGGGTGCTGCAGCCGCTGGTGGAGCGGCTGCTCGGGCTGTGGCGCGAGCGGCCCGATGGCGAGCTGCTGCAACAGGTATGGCTGGGTTGGCTGCATACTCGCTTCGCCCGCCACCTCATCGAGCAGGAGAAGGGCGTACCGGTCACCTTGGCGAGCTGGGGACAGGTCGGCCCGCTCGATCTGGTCTGGGCCGCTTACGAGCTGATCGGTCAGGGTCATGAGGTGCAGCTGCTGGGGGCGGTGGAGCCGCGCCATGCCAGCCTGCTGGAGGGGCGCGCCGTCACCCCCTGGCTGGTGCTGCTGGGGGCCGGCCTTGGCAAGCAGGAGCTGGCTGCCGACTGGCCAGCCGGTACCCGCTTCTTTGGTGAGCTGGGGCGCCTCTACGATGGCGAGTGGCTGCAAGCCCACGGCTGGCAGGCAAGCCTTGCCGAGGCGATGGCGGGCAGGCCCGCAGCGGGTGGCGCCAGCGGATGCGGGAGGAAAAAATCATGAAGCTGGTCTGGTTTCGCAATGATCTGCGCCTGGCAGACAACCCGGCGCTGCGGCATGCCTGCGCCGGTGATGAGCCGGTGGCCGCGCTCTTTATCCTCTCCCCCACCCAGTGGCAGCAGCATAAACTGGCCCCCGTCCGTCAGCGCTTTGTGCTAGCCCAGGTTGAAGTGCTGGGCCGCGAGCTGGCGGCGCTCGGCATCCCGCTCCATCTGTTGCGAGTGGAGACTTTTGCCGAGGTGCCGGCGGCGCTGGCAGATCTTTGTCGCGAGCTGGGCGTAACCCAGCTCTACGCCAATCAGGCCATCGAGATCGATGAGCAGCGTCGGGATCAGGCCGTCAGCGCCGCGCTGGCGGAGCAGGCGGTGGGTTGCCACTGGCTAAACGGCTGCTGCGTGCTGCCGCCTGGGCGGGTGCTGACTGGCTCTGGCGAGATGTTCAAGGTTTTCACTCCCTTCAGCCGCGCCTGGCTCAAGGCCCTCGACGAGGATGGTTTCGTCATTCATCGCGCGCCCACGGCCCGCGGTGAGCCGCTGCCGTGGCAGCCGCTGACGGAGCGGGACTTCGTTGATGCCGCCCTTGGCGAACTGACGGCAGAGCCCCGCTGGCCGGTGGGGGAAGCCGAGGCCAGCCGCCGTCTGAATGATTTTCTGGAGCAGGCGGTGCTCGATTATGGCGAGACCCGGGATTTTCCTGCCATAGCGGGTACCTCCGTGCTCTCTCCCTATCTGGCGGCGGGCATCATCAGCCCGCGCCAGTGCGTGGCTGCGCTGCAGCAGCGACTCGGTTACCGGCCCCAGTCGAAGGCTCAACCCGGCTTTGTCTGGCTCAATGAGCTCATCTGGCGCGAGTTCTATCGCCACCTGTTGGTGCTGATCCCGACCCTTTCCATGAATCGGCCCTTCAAACCGGAGACGGCGGCCCTGCCGTGGAGCTGGGATCCGGATGCCTTCGCCGCCTGGTGTGAGGGACGTACCGGCTATCCCATCGTCGATGCGGCGATGCGCTGCCTCAACGCCACCGGCTGGATGCACAACCGGCTGCGGATGATAGTGGCGAGTTTTCTCACCAAGGATCTGCACATCCATTGGCGGCTTGGGGAGGATTATTTCATGAGCCGCCTGATCGACGGCGATCTGGCGGCCAACAACGGTGGCTGGCAGTGGGCGGCGGGCACAGGCGCCGATGCGGCGCCCTATTTCCGGGTGTTCAACCCCACCACTCAGGGGCAACGGTTTGATCCGCAAGGGGAGTTCATTCGTACCTGGGTCTCTGAGCTGGCTGATCTGCCTGCCGCCTATCTGCATCAGCCCCACGACTGGTTGCGGCTCAAGGGGCGACACGATTATCCGGCCCCCATGGTGGACCACGCCGTTGCCCGGGTGAGAGCCATCGAGATGTTTCGCGCCCTGGAGAAATAGCATGGATGAGTCGCTGGCCCGCTTTGTGGCCCTCTATCAGCAGCTAAGCAGAGACGAGCTGCACCGTTTGCCGGAGGTTTACTCAAACGAGGTGGTTTTTACCGATCCTGCTCACCGCATTGAGGGGCTGGCGGCGCTCACCGACTATTTTGCCGTCCTCTATCAGCGTCTGGCCTACTGCCGTTTCGTCATCACCAGCCAGCTGCTGCAGGGGCGCCAGGCCTGGCTCGGCTGGACCATGACTTTCTCCCATCCCAGATTGCGTGGCGGTGCGCCGGTGACGGTGGAGGGGGCAACCCGCCTGGAGTTCGATGAGGCGGGCAAGGTGTGCCTGCATCGCGACTACTTCGATCTGGGCGCCATGCTCTACGAGCAGTTGCCGCTGATAGGCCCCCTGGTGCGCACCATCAAGGGGAGGCTGGGCGCATGAGTGGCGGCAGGGTGCTGATTACCGGAGCCACCTCGGGCATCGGCTTTCAGCTGGCGCTCGATTATCGGCGTGCAGGCTGGCAGGTGTGGGGTTGTGGTCGCGATGGCGAGCGGCTGCTGGCACTGGGTCGTCACGACATCACACCGCTGCAGTTTGACGGGCGCGATGCAAGCGCCGTGAGCGAGGCGGCCGCCTGCTTGCCGCAGGTTGATCTGGTGATCCTCAATGCCGGCAACTGCGAGTATATGGATGTCGCCGAGGGGTTTGACGGCGCCCTGTTTGCTAGGGTCATCGAGACCAACCTCGTTGCCACCGGTCATGCCCTGGCCGCTTTTTTGCCGCTGCTCGGGGCGGGCGGGCGCCTTGCCATCGTCAGCTCGTCGGTAAGCTGGCTGCCGCTGCCCAGGGCCGAAGCCTATGGCGCCTCCAAGGCGGCCCTCGACTATCTGGCGGATACCTTGCGTCTCGATTTGGCCGGCAAAGGGATTGGCGTGACCCTGATCCGCCCCGGTTTCGTGGCGACGCCGCTCACCGCTAAAAATGATTTTGCCATGCCCTGCCTGGTGACGGTGGAAGAGGCTTCCCGCGCCATCATGGTGGGGCTCGCCGCCAGTCGTCACCAGATCCACTTTCCCCGCCGTTTCATCTGGCTGCTGCGCCTGCTCGGCGCGCTGCCGACGGGGCTCTGGCTGCGCCTTGGCCGCGCACTCGTATCGAAAGGACGCCCTTAATGAAGAAAAAGATCGCCATCGTCGGTTCCGGCATTTCAGGTCTCACCGCCGGTTTCCTGCTCCACAAGCTGCACGACATCACCCTGTTTGAGGCGGCGCCGACCCTGGGTGGCCACACCGCCACCGTCGACGTCCACCAGGCGGGGCGAAGCTATGCCATCGACACCGGCTTCATCGTCTTCAATGACCGCACCTACCCCAACTTCCTGCGGCTGCTCGAGCGGATCGGGGTGGCGCGGCAGCCGGCCGAGATGAGCTTCTCGGTGAAAAGCTCGCAGGGGCTGGAGTACAACGGTCACAACCTGGATACCCTGTTTTCCCAGCGCAGCAACCTGTTGAGCCCCCGTTTCTACGGCTTCGTCGCCGAGATCCTGCGCTTCAACCGCGAGGCGCGGGCTTGGCTGGCCGATGGTCAACATCAGGGCGAGGGCCCCGAGCTGACCCTGGGGGATTTTCTGCAGGTGGGGGAGTTCAGCGACTACTTCGCCCGCCACTACATTTTGCCGATGGGGGCCGCCATCTGGTCGTCGACCCTGGCCGATATGCGCGCCTTTCCGCTGGGCTTCTTCCTGCGCTTTTTTGCCAACCACGGGCTGCTCGAGGTGGCCAACCGGCCTCAGTGGTACGTGATCCCTGGCGGCTCGCGGGAATATATCGGCCCGCTGACGGCCGGCTGGCAGGCTCACATTCGTCTGGCCTGTCCGGTGCAGGGGATCCGGCGCCAGGCGGACGGCGTGCTGATCCAGAGCAGCTACGGCGAGGAGCGGTTTGACGAGGTGATCCTCGCCTGTCACAGCGATCAGGCGCTGGCGTTGCTGGCGGATCCGGGCGAGCGGGAGCAGGTCATTCTGGGCGCCATGCCCTATCAGGCCAACGACGTCTGGCTGCACACCGATGTGCGCTGCCTGCCGGTGCGCCGCAAGGCGTGGGCCAGCTGGAACTATCAGCTGGGCGAGGATGACGGGGCGCGGCCGCTGGTGAGCTACAACATGAACATACTGCAGGGGGTGAGCTCGCCGCAGCCCTTCTGCGTCAGCCTCAATCCCCAGGGCAAGGTGGACGAGAGCAAGGTGCTGCGCCGCTTCGTCTATCACCATCCGGTGTTCAATCAGGCCGCCATCGCCGCCCAGCAGCGGCGCGCCGAGATCTGCGGCCAGCAGCACACCCACTTCTGCGGTGCCTACTGGTACAACGGCTTTCATGAAGACGGGGTGCGCAGCGCGCTGGACGTGGCCAGACGGTTCGGGGCCGAGCTATGAAGGGTGCAGTCCTGAGCGGCCAGGAGGCGAGTGCCGAGGCCATGACCGGCACCCTCAGCGCCATCTGGCAGGGGTCGGTGCGCCATCGCCGTTTCGCCCCCCGCGCCCACGCTTTCTCCTACAACCTCTTCATGCTGGGGCTGGATCTCGACGAGTTGGCCACGCTCGACAAGGGGCGCTGGTTCGGGGTGGAGCGAGCAGGTCTGCTCTCGTTTCGCCGTGACGACTACCTGCGCGGCAGCGAGGGGCCGCTCAAGCAGGCGGTGTGGGAAAAAGTGAGCGAACTGGGTGGCGATGCCGAGCCCGAGGGGCGGGTGCTGCTGCTCGGCAACGTGCGCTGTCTGGGCTTCTACTTCAGCCCGGTCAATTTCTACTTCTGCTACCGGCAGGGGGGGGCGCGCTATCTGCTGGCAGAAGTGTCGAACACCCCCTGGAACGAGCGCCACTACTACCTGCTGGATCTGGCGGCGCTGGCCCCTCACGACAAGGATTTTCACGTCTCTCCCTTCATGGGGCTGGCGATGCGCTATCACTGGCGCATTCGTCCGCCCACGCAGGAGACACTGATCCACATCGAGAGTCATCCCGTATCCGGGGAGGCCAAGCTGTTTGACGCCACCCTGGCGCTGCGCCGGGCGCCGCTGTCGCGCAAGGGGCTGGTGGCCCTGCTGGCCCGCTGGCCCTGGATGACCATGAAGGTGCTGCTCGGGATCTACTGGCAGGCCCTGCGTCTTTTTATCAAACGAACACCCATCTTTACCCATCCGGAGAGCCGCTAATGGAACTTGTGCAATCAACCCTCTCTGCCTCTTTCATCGACAAGGGGGCCAGGCAACTGCTGCTCAATCTGCTGGGGCGCCTCGAACACGGCCAGCTGCTGCTGCGGGATGGCGCTGAGCGCCACAGTTTTGGCGTGGCGGGCACCGACCTGCACGCCGAGCTGGTGGTGCAGGATCCGGCCTTCTATCGCCGCCTGCTGCTGGGGGGCAGCATCGCCGCCGGAGAAACCTGGGTGGAGGGGCTCTGGACCAGCCCGGATCCGGTGGCACTGGTGCGGCTGCTGGCCCGCAATCTGACCCTGCTCGACTCCCTCGAACGGCGCCTCGGCTGGCTCAGTTTTCCCTTCAACAAGGTGCGCCACTGGCTCAATCGCAATACCCTGACCGGTTCGCGCTCCAACATCGCCGCCCACTACGATCTCGGCAACACCCTCTATCAGGGTTTTCTCGACAGCCACATGCAGTACTCGAGTGCCATCTACCCCCATGCAGAGGCCAGCCTGGAAGAGGGACAGCAGGCCAAGCTGCGCACCATCTGCGAGCGGCTGGCGCTCGGCCCTGACGATCATCTGCTGGAGATCGGCACCGGCTGGGGCGGCCTCGCCGTCTATGCGGCCCGTCACTACGGCTGCCGGGTGACCACCACCACCATCTCCCGGGCCCAGCACGATTACGCCAAGGAGTGGATTGCGCGGGAGGGGCTGGGAGATCGCATCACCTTGCTGCTGGAGGACTATCGCAAGCTGGAGGGGACTTACGACAAGCTGGTTTCCATCGAGATGATCGAGGCGGTGGGGCACGCCTTCCTGCCCGATTATTTCCGCCAGCTGTCGCGGCTGCTCAAACCCGGTGGTCGCCTGCTCATTCAGGCCATCACCATCGCCGATCAGCGCCATGCCCAGTATCTGCGCGGGGTTGATTTCATCCAGCGTTACATCTTCCCCGGCGGCTGCCTGCCGAGCGTCTCCCAGATGGCGGGGCTGCTGGCGCGCGAGACCGACATGCAGCTGGTGCGGCTGCACGATCACGGCCACCACTATGCCCGCACGCTGGCTGATTGGTGCGAGCGCTTCCTGGCGCTGGCGCCCGAGCTGCCAGCCCTCGGCTACAGCCAGGACTTCATCCGCTTGTGGCACTTCTATTTCGCCTACTGCGAGGGGGGGTTCTGGGAGCGCACCATCAGCCTGGTGCAGCTGGAGGCGGCCAAACCGGGCCCACTCGGCTGGAGTGGGGATCTGCCTGTCGGCGGGCACTGATCATGTGACAGTGGGCCCATCTGCTGGGGTTCAACCTCTACTGGTTGCTGGCGGTGAAGTGGCAGCAGCCGGGCCCGCTGATGGCACTGTTGCTGCTTCATTTTCTTTTTTCTCCCTGCCGCTGGCACGACTGGCGGCTCATCCCGGTCGCTCTTGCCGGCAGCCTGCTCGATGCCTTGCTCTGGCTGCTCGGGCTGTTTTATTTCAACACCGGTTTTCCGCTCTGGCTGGTGCTGCTCTGGTGCGGTTTTGCCCTGACCCTCTCCCACGGCCTGCGTTGGCTGCGGCCCTTGCCGCGCTGGCAGCAGGGGCTGTTCGGCATGGTTGGGGGTGCCTCCTCTTATGTGGCGGGTGCTGCCATGGGGGCAGTACACTTACCTTGGGGCATCGGGATCAGTGCGGTACTGCTGGCGGTGATCTGGATGTGGTGGTTACCCGTACTCCTGTGGGTAACGGTCAAGCTGGAGGGTGAAGCGAGATGAACACCTTTTCGACCGACACCTTGTTGTTTTCCAAATGGACCAAAGAGAGCCGGCACGAGTTGACCGAGCGTTTCTATCTGGTGGTGGCCTGTCAGCGCGATGCGCAGGGGCAGCTGCAGCAGGTGGTGATGCAGGACATCAACACGCTGCTGGAACAGGAGATGGACTGGCATGAACTCGAAGATCCTGCCCATTGGCACATGGGGTGGAATTAGCCTGCTGCTGGCAGGCTTGAGCCTACCACTGACCCCTTTCGCCCAGACCGGGCAAGCCCTGGTTACTCCCTGGCAGCAGCTGCAGCCGGTCGGGCGCGGCGAGATGAGCTGGCTCTGGTTCAAGCTCTATGACGCCACCCTCTACAGCGAGAACGGCCACTATCGGCCGGGTCACTATCCTCAGGCACTCAGCCTCACCTACGCCAGAGCCATAGAGCGGGACGATCTGTTGAGCGCCACCGCCGCCGAGTGGCAGCGACTAGGAATTGGCAGCGAGCAGCAGCGCCAGGGCTGGCTTGGTCAGCTCGCCGCGCTCTGGCCCGATGTCCAGGCGGGTGACCGGCTTACCTTCTATGTCGACAGGGGCGGCGCGGGCCATTTCTGGTGGCGGGACAAGCCGCTTGGCACCCTCGCCGATCCGCAATTTTCGGCGGCCTTTCTTGCCATCTGGCTGACACAAGGGAGCCGCGATCCGGCGCTTACCCGCCGTCTGCGGGGAGAGCGCTGATGCAGAAGGGATTCATGAAATACATCCACGCCTGTCGCTACCTGCTGTTGTTGCCGCTGCTGCTGGCTGGTTGCGGCAGCAGTCTGGAGGATTATCGCGGTCAGGGCCCCGAGTGGGATCTCGCTCGCTTTTTCAATGGCAAGCTGACGGCGCACGGTCTGGTGACCGATCGCAGCGGCGAGGTGACCAGCCGTTTTCGGGTGGAGATGCGCGGGCACTGGCAGGGGGACAAGGGGGAGCTGTTCGAGCAGTTCTACTTTGACGATGGGCGCCAGCAGACCCGCACCTGGTTTTTGAGCAAGGGGGCGGATGGCCACTGGCGCGGCACGGCGGCTGACGTGGTGGGGGAGGCGGTAGGCAAGACGGCAGGCTTTGCCCTCAACTGGCGTTATCAGCTCGATCTGGCGCTGCCTGACGGCAGCGTGGTGCGGGTGAGTTTCGATGACTGGATGTATCTGCTGGATGAAAATCGCCTGCTCAACCGGGCTGCCATCAGCAAGTTCGGCATCCAGCTGGGGGAGGTGCTTCTCTACATCGAGCGTCAGCCTGAATGAGCCGCCTAGTCCGGCCTACAACGGGGATGATAGCCGCGCTCTATCAATCAGTTAGATCTTAACTATTACCTTTTGAGTCTGATGGGTTCTAAGATGACCAGGTCGTCAAATCTGGAGGTGAAACATGAAGAGTCCGATTGGTCTTGATACCGTTCAATCACAAGCGCTGGCCGCCGAGCTGAACAAATTGCTGGCCAGCTACCAGATCCTTTACATGAACGTTCGCGGCTTCCACTGGAACATCCGCGGCAACCAGTTTTTCGAGCTGCACCTGAAGTTCGAAGAGATTTACAACGACCTGCTGCTGAAGGTCGATGCGCTGGCCGAGCGCATCCTGACCCTGGATGGCGTGCCGCTGCACAGCTTCAGCGACTACCTGAAAGTTTCCGCCATTCCCGAGCAGAAGGGGTTGCATGACGGTCGTGCCTGCGTCGAATCCCTGCTGGAGAGTTTCCGCGAACTGCTGGTGGCCCAGCGCCGTATTCTGGGGCAGGCCGCCGATGCCGGTGATGAAGGTACTGCGTCCATTCTCTCCGACTATGTGCAGCAGCAGGAGAAACTGGTCTGGATGCTGCGTGCTTACCTGGCCTGATAACCAACCAAGCCGGATGCTGCGGAGCATGCTGGCCTGATAGTTAACCAAGCCGGACGCTGCGAAGCATGCCGGCTTGATGAAGCGAAGGGCTGGACCTGCCTGACCAGATGCCAGCCCGACCCGTTCCATTATCGTGTTCTGTTGCAAACCTGAGTTGTCTCTCCTTTTATCCACCCGCTTGCCGCCCTGTTTGGGCGGCTTTTTTGTTTTTGATCTGCATCAATGAAAATTGAATTGGCAAATTGAATGCCTATTAAGTTCTGAGCCGTAGGAATAGAATCGCCACAAAACAAACAACTGAAATGTCCAATTAGGAGAGGCATGATGTTTTGTGTGCAATGTGAACAGACAATTCGTACCCCGGCAGGCAACGGCTGCGCCTATGCACAAGGTATGTGCGGCAAGACGGCTGAAACTTCTGATCTGCAGGATGTGCTGATCTATACCCTGCAGGGGCTCAGCGCCTGGGCGCTGGCCGCCCGCGAGCACGGCATCGTCGACAGCGAGATCGACGCCTTCGTGCCCAAGGCCTTCTTCGCCACCCTCACCAACGTCAACTTTGACTCCGCCCGCATCGTGGCTTATGTCAACCAGGCGTTGACCTATCGTCAGCAACTGGCCGCCAAGCTGGCACCGCTGGCGGTACAGGCCGATGCACTGCCCGCTGCCGCCCGTTTCGAGCCGGGTGCCGATCTGCTGGCCCAGCTGGCTCAGGCGCCGCAGACCGCAGTCAACCGTGGCAAGAACGAGGTCAACGAAGACATCATGGGGCTGCGCTTGCTCTGCCTCTACGGCCTCAAGGGCGCCGCCGCCTACATGGAGCATGCCCGGGTGCTGGATCAGCAGGATGCCGGGGTAGCCGCCGAATTCCATCGCATCATGAGCTGGCTCGGCACGGATCCGAGCGATCTGGATCCGCTGTTCAAGTGCGCCATGGACATTGGCCTGCTCAACTTCAAGATCATGGAGATGCTGGATCTCGGTGAAACCACCGCCTTCGGCCACCCCGAGCCGACCCAGGTACGCGTCACTCCGGTACCGGGCAAATGCATCCTGGTCTCCGGTCACGACATGGTGGATCTCAAGCTCATCCTGGAGCAGACCAAGGGCACCGGCATCAAGGTCTACACCCATGGCGAGATGCTGCCGGCGCTGGCCTACCCCTTCTTCAAGCAGTACCCGCACCTGGTGGGCAACTACGGCTCCGCCTGGCAGAACCAGCAGAAGGAGTTTGCCAACTTCCCGGGCGCTGTGGTGATGACCTCCAACTGCATCATCGACCCGAACGTGGGCAACTACTCGGATCGCATCTTCACCCGCTCCATCGTCGGCTGGCCGGGCGTGACCCATCTGGAAGGGGAAGATTTCTCCGCCGTGATCGCCAAGGCGCAAGCGCTGGAAGGCTTCAAGCACGTTGAGCTGGAGCACTTCATCACCATCGGCTTTGCCCGCAACGCCCTGATGCAGGCTGCCCCGGCGGTGATCGACAAGGTCAAGGCCGGCGAAATCAGCCACTTCTTCCTGGTCGGTGGTTGTGACGGTGACCGTGCAGAGCGCGCCTACTACACCGAATTTGCCAAGGCGATCCCGCAGGACAGCCTGCTGCTGACCCTGGGCTGCGGCAAGTACAAGTTCAACAAGCTCGACTTCGGCGACATCGGCGGCATTCCCCGTCTGCTGGATGTGGGTCAGTGCAACGATGCCTACTCCGCCATCCAGCTGGCGCTGGCGCTCTCCGAGGCGTTCGAGTGCGGCGTCAACGATCTGCCGCTGACCCTGGTGCTCTCCTGGTTCGAGCAAAAAGCCATCGTCATCCTGCTCACCCTGCTGGCGCTGGGTGTGAAGGACATCCGTACCGGCCCGACCGCTCCGGCCTTCCTCACCCCGGCCCTGCTCAAGGTGCTGGAGGAGCAGTTCGGCCTGAAAGGAACCACCACGGCCGAAGCCGATCTCGCCGAGATCCTGGTGGCCTGAGCTGCGCCACATCCGCCTTACACGCTCAGCATGTTGTAAGCCTTTGGCGAGCCTGATGGCTCGCCTTTTTTTAACGACACCTGTCCAACATTTTTCAGCAAGAGGAGCCTTGCGATGACCTCCACCTCTCTCACCCTCAGGTGCATCGGCCGCCGGGCGGATACCCACGACGTGGCGAGCTGGCAGTTCGTGCCGCAGACGGGCAGCCTGCCTGCCGTGCTGGCTGGCCAGTGCGTGACGTTGCACACCGAGATTGACGGCAAGCCCCACTGCCGTGCCTATACCCTCTCCTCCAGCCCGCAGGATGCCTGCTGGCAGGTCACCATCAAGGATGTCGGACTGGTCTCCCACCATCTGCACCAGACCCTGCAAGTGGGGGACGAGATCCGGGTCGATGGCCCCTTCGGCGACTTCAACCTGACTGCCTTGCCCTGCGAGCGGCCGCTGCTCTTGAGTGCCGGCTCCGGCATCACCCCCATGTGGGCCATGCTGCGGGACGAGCTGGCCAAACGGCCGGACGCCGACATCCGCTTCATTCACAGTGCCCGCTCGCCGGAGGATGTGATCTTCTCAGACGACCTGGCTGCGCTGGCCGCAGCCCATTCCTGCGTGCGCCACGCGTTAGTGCTGGAGCAAGTACGGGAAGAGGCGCCGACGGCTTATCCCTGGGTTGGCCGGCTCACACCGGAGATGCTGAGGGAATTGGCGCCGGATTTGCTCGCGCGCCACATCTATCTGTGCGGGCCTGCCCCCTACATGACCGCAGTCTGCACCATGCTGGCGGAGCTGGGCCTGCCGGCAGCGCAGTTGCACCAGGAGTCATTCGGTCTGCCTGCTGCTACATCGAGTGCGGCGCCAGTTGCGGCCGGCAGCGACCACTTCTGGCTGACCCTCAAAAAGAGCGGCAAGAAGGTGAAGATCCTGCCGGGTCAGACCCTGCTGGCGGCGCTGGAGGGGGCGGGGGAGACCATGATGGCGGCCTGCCGTGCCGGGGTGTGCGGGGCCTGCCGCTGCACCACGGAAGGCGAAATCGAGCGCCAGAGCGTAATGACCCTGAGTGCGCAGGATCTCGAGCGCGGGGTGGCACTGGCCTGTTCCTGCACCGCCAGCGGGGATGTCAGCGTTGACTATTGAGGGCGTCATTGGCATCCCGCTCTTTTCCTGAGAAGGCTGGGCGGGTAGACTCTGCCCCCAGTTTCAGTCGAACACGGGATACATAATGACAATTCTGGTCACAGGGGGCGCCGGCTATATCGGCTCCCATACCCTGGTTGAACTCTTGAACGTCGGGCAGCAGGTCGTGGTGCTGGACAACCTCTCCAACTCCTCCCCCGAATCGCTCAAACGGGTCGAGCGGATCACCGGCAAGCCGGTCATCTTCGTCGAAGGGGATGTGCTGGACCGGGCCTGCCTGCAGCAGCTGTTTGCCGCCCACCAGATCGAGTCGGTGATCCATTTCGCCGGGCTCAAGGCCGTCGGCGAGTCGAGCCAGATCCCGCTCACCTACTACCAGAACAACATCACCGGCACCCTGGTGCTGTGCGAAGAGATGGCCAGGGCCGGGGTGTTCCGGCTGGTATTCAGCTCCTCGGCCACCGTTTACGGCGATCCTGCCTCGGTACCGCTGCGGGAAGATTTCCCCACCAGCGCCACCAACCCTTATGGCCGCTCCAAGCTGATGGTCGAAGAGATCCTGCGCGATCTCGCCAAGTCCGATGCCCGCTGGGCCATCGTGCTGTTGCGCTATTTCAACCCGGTCGGTGCCCACGAGAGCGGTCTGATTGGTGAAGATCCCAACGGCATTCCCAACAACCTGCTGCCTTATATCAGTCAGGTCGGCGTGGGCAAGCTCAAGGAACTGGGGGTGTTTGGCAACGACTACCCGACGCCGGACGGTACCGGGGTGCGCGACTACATCCATGTGGTGGATCTCGCCATCGGTCACCTCAAAGCGCTGGCGCGCATCGCGTCGGATACCGGGGTCTTTACCTACAACCTGGGCACCGGTCAGGGCTATTCGGTGCTGGAGATGATCAAGGCATTTGAAGCGGCCAGCGGTCGCACCATTCCCTACCAGATCAAGCCCCGTCGCCCCGGCGACATCGCCGAGTGCTGGGCCGAACCGCACAAGGCCCGTGCCGAGCTGGGCTGGCAGGCCGAGCGCGGTCTGGAGCGGATGATGGTGGATACCTGGCGCTGGCAAAGCCAGAACCCGAACGGTTATGGTCCTGCTGCGAAGCCGTGATCAAGGGTCATGCGCTGCTCTTCGCTTTGCTGACAGCTTCTCGCAACGGCCCATCAGGCCTGATGGTTTGCAGCATGAATAGCAAAACGCCCCGGCATGCCGGGGCGTTTTTTTATGTGCAGAAGCGGGATTACTGAATGCTCTTGCCGGCGCGCACATCCTTGATGAAACCTTTCAGGCTGGCCAGATCACGGGGGGCGCCGCGCAGGATCTGATCGCCTATGATGAAGGCCGGTGTGCCCGAGATGCTCATGGCTTCGGCCAGCGCCCGGTTGGTGCCGAGATTCTGATCGATGCTGCCATCCTTGATCTTGGCTTCAACCTTGCTCCAGTTGACGCCGGCTGCTTCTGCCAGCTGCTTCACCTGTGCCTCGTCGGCCAGCGGGCCCTGATGGGCGTAGAGCTTCTCGTGGAAGGCCTGGTACTTGTCGGGCTGACCCAGCTGTACCGCCAGGGCGGCGCGGGCGGCGAAGTAGGAGGTCTCGCTCAGGATCGGGAACTGCTTGTAGATGTAACGAATGTCCTTGTCTTCCGCCAGCAGCTGCTTGATCAGCGGGTGGGCGCGTTTGCAGTAGCCGCAGTTGTAGTCGAAGAACTCGACCACGGTCAGGCTGCCCTTGGGATTGCCGCTCTCCGGATCCTGGTTGCTATAGAGCTGCTTGGCGTGTGCCTTGATCAAGGTCTTGTCGCTGGCGGCCTGCTGGCTCTCCTGCTTGGCGCGCAGGGCGTTGGACATCTCGACCAGAATTTCCGGGTTCTTGACCAGATAGTCGCGCACTATCTGTTCCACGTCGCTCTTGGTCAGTTCGCTTGCCTGAACCGGCGCCGCAAGCAGGGTGGCACCCGTCAGGGCGCAAAGCAGGGCATGTTTGATTTTCATAAGTCCATCTTGCTGGGGATTTCGTGATGCTGACTATAGTGGGTGAGTCTGTTTTCAAGTCAAGTTATCTGGTTGAAAAAGCGCTGGTTATGCTCAAATTGGCGGCTTTGTGCGTCATTTAGCCCAATAAATCGGCAAACGAGCGGCGAGGGGATTTACAAGGGCGATCGCCATGGGTAATATTCGCCGCACTGTCGCGGAGGGGTGGCAGAGCGGCTGAATGCACCGGTCTTGAAAACCGGCGATGGGCGACCATCCGTGGGTTCAAATCCCACCTCCTCCGCCATTTATTCAGCCAGAAAGGCCATCCGAAAGGATGGCCTTTTTGCGTTTAAATTCCTTCTTTTATTCTGCCTGTGATCGGGCAAGCCATCTTTATCCACGTATATTCCGACGCTTGGCTAAGGCTTGCTGTCTTCCCGCCTGTTTTGCTCAGTGTTCACTGTCAGCCCATCACCGGACAACCAAGTGCATTGATCATCTCCTTCGGCCCTGATCTTCGTGCAGGTCGGTGGCTATCTCATCAGCAACAACTTGGGCACCTTCTGTTGTGTTATGCAGGAAGGTGCAGTGGGTTGTTGACCACCGGTGAGGGGGAGAGCCATGGCAAATGTTGCAATGCTTAACATCTGTAGGGGGCACGACTGGTCGATGGTGGAACGCTTGAGGTTTTCTGTAGCATTTCATTACAAAAATTACGGTTCGATAGCATAAAGTGTGGGAGAGTTCTGATTTTCCTATGTGCCTGAGTGTGCCATCTGTTGACGCTTGTTAACATTCAGCATGTTTCCATGTTTGGCTAGCCTACCTTGTGCACAATCCTCATGCCCCAGAGATGAATACCCTGCACGCGCTGGATCTCATCGGCCAGTTCGAGACGGCCGCTGACGAGCGCACCATAGTGACCCTGCTGCGCGAACTGAGCGGACGCATGGGATTCGACTATTTTCGCCTGGCCCTGATCTTCCCCAGTACCATCCAGCGTCCGGACGTCATCATCTTCAACGGCTGTCCGCAGGCCTGGGTTGATACCTATACCAGCAGCGGCTTCTTTGCCATCGATCCCATCGTCAAATGTGCTATGACCAAGAGCACTCCTATTCTATGGGCCGATGTGGTGAACGATGAGGCGCGTTGTGATGAGCAGGGCCGGGAGATGATGCAACTGGCCAGCGAGTACGGCATTTGCGACGGCATCACCCTGCCTTGGCACGGTGCCAACGGTCATGTCGGCTTGCTCTCTTTTATCACCAGTACGCCTCGCACCCGACAGCAATGGCTCTCTGCGGTGCCCTTTATCAGCTGGCTCTCCATGCATATTTTTGAGGCGGTGGCCCGTGTCTGTCTGGCGGGTCTGTCACCGCACGATGCGCTGAGTTTGCGGGAGCTGGAGGTGTGTCGCTGGGCGGCGGAGGGCAAGCAGGTGAGTGATATTGCCCAGATCCTGGGGATCACTCCCCGTACCGTGACGTTTCATCTGAACAATGTGGTCAGCAAGCTGGGGGCCAGCAGCAAGAGCCAGGCCATTTCATGGGCATTGAAGCAGGGGATGGTCAGGTTGAACGTGGAGATGGCGTTGGTTGCCAATGTGGATGAAAAGCAGTGATTATGTTTGTTGCAAGCAACTTGTTGCGTAGGTAGCGAGATGTTCCACTGCGTGTGCAATAACTAATGGTGCAATAGTCTGCTGGTTGCAACTTTTTGCGCCATGTATCCGGCAGGATGGTTTGCCTATTTATTAAGTCTTTGAAAAATAACTATAAAAAAGAGTGGCATGGTCGCTGCTAACTGGTTCGGTCGAGTGTCATTACCGTTCAACCAATCAGGAGCATACACATGCCAACTCCATGTTATATCAGCATCGAAGGTAAAACCCAGGGCAATATCACCGCTGGTGCCTTCACTTCCGATTCCGTCGGCAATATTTTCGTGCAAGGTCACGAAGACGAGATGCTGGTACAAGAGTTCCAGCACGTCGTGACCGTGCCGACTGACCCGCAATCCGGTCAGCCTGCAGGTCAGCGTGTCCACAAGCCGTTCAAGTTCACCGTTGCGCTGAACAAGGCCGTGCCGCTGATGTACAACTCGCTGGCGTCCGGCGAAATGCTGCCGAAAGTGACCTTGAAGTGGTACCGCACCTCCGTAGAGGGCAAGCAGGAGCACTTCTTCTCTACCGTGCTGACCGATGCCACCATCGTCGACATCGACTGCCAGATGCCGCATTGCCAGGATCCGGCGAAGTCTGACTTCACCCAGCTGATCCAGGTCTCTCTGGCCTATCGCAAGATCAACTGGGAGCATACCGTTGCCGGTACTTCCGGTGCAGACGACTGGCGCGCGCCGATCGAGGCCTGATCCTCGATCTCTTATTGCCGTTATTCCTTGTAGTGCACCCCATGGCCTGACGATGGCAGTGTCAGCTGTCGTCAGGCCCGTGCAAGCTTTCTCCGACCTGTTCAGCTGGATGCGGTCGGAGCTTTTGTGTTTTGCCATATGGCTGCGAGGCGACCTTATTGCAAAGCACAACAGAGGCCAGTCGTCATGTGTTCCACCATTGCATCGTCCGGTGATGTGCTCATCGAGCGCGACGGGTTTTTTCCATCTCCCGTGATTTCAGTCAGCTCTGAGCGTTCCCTCGGTGGCAAATTGGCGTCCCGGCAGGACGAGCCGCTGGCCCCTTACGATAAATCCGACAAACCCCTCCGTCCGCGCAGCACCTCTGGTCGCCAGCGTACTTTGCGGTGTGGCGGCCAACCCATCACTGCGATTGGTACCGCCGTCGGCTGCGGCGGTGTGGTGATGGGGTCAGGCAGCGGACAGGCAGGTTAAGGAGGGCTTTATGGTAGACAGTACAGGATTACAATTTACCGTCAAGGTGGGGGCCCTGCCCGAGAGCACCTTCGTGGTGGCCGAGTTTACGCTGGATGAAGCGCTCAACCGGCCATTCAACCTGCGCCTTGAGCTGGCGAGTGCCCAGCCCGACATCGACTTTGGCGCCGTGCTGGACCAGCCGTGCGAGCTGCTGGTGTGGTACAACAGCGAACTGCAGCGCCGGGTGTGCGGAGTGGTCAGTGACTTCGCGCAGGGTGACAGCGGCTTTCGCCGCACCCGCTATCAGCTCATGGTGCAGCCGGCGCTGTGGCGACTCTCTTTGCGCCAGAACGCCCGCATCTTCCAGGCGCAAAAGCCCGATGAAATCCTCTCAATCTTGCTGCAGGAGCACGGCATCACCGACTACGCCTTTGCCCTGAAAAACGAGCACGCCAAGCGGGAGTACTGCGTTCAGTACCTGGAAACCGACCTCGATTTCGTGAACCGGCTTGCCGCCGAAGAGGGGATGTTCTACTTCCACGAGTTTGAAGCGGGCAAGCACCGCATCGTGTTTGCCGACGACGCGGCCGCTCTGACTGCCGGCCCCGAGCTCTTCTTCAACCTCGGTAACCGTTCGCTGGAGCAGGGGCCCTATGTGCGCCAGTTCCACTACCGCGAGGCGGTGCGCCCATCGGATGTGGAGCTCAAGGACTACAGCTTCAAAACCCCGGCTTATGGCCTCTCCCACAAAAAGCAGGGTGCAGAGCTCGAACATCAGCGCGATACCTACCAGCACTTCGACTACCCAGGCCGCTACAAGCAGGACCCGAGCGGCAAGGCCTTTGCCCAACATCGGCTGGATGCGCTGCGCAATGACGCAGTGGCGGGCCAGGCTAAGTCCAACTGCGCGGCTTTGCTGCCGGGCCAGACGTTTTCACTCACTGAACATCCGAACGGCAGCCTCAACACCGACTGGCAAATCGTGCGTATCCAGCACACCGGTGAGCAACCGCAGGCGCTGGAAGAGGAAGGGGGCAGCGGCCCCACCGTCTACCACAACGAATTCGGGGTGGTGAAAGCCAGCACCACCTGGCGGGTGCGCATCGGCAGCCCCGAGGCCCCTCACAAGCCGATGGTGGATGGCCCGCAAATCGCCATCGTGGTGGGCCCCGAAGGGGAGGAGATTTACTGCGACGAGCACGGCCGGGTCAAGCTGCAGTTCCCGTGGGACCGCTATGGCAGCTCCAATGACCAGAGCTCCTGCTGGGTGCGAGTCTCGCAAGGATGGGCCGGCGGCCAGTACGGCATGATGGCCATCCCGCGCATCGGCCACGAGGTCATCGTCTCATTCCTGGAAGGGGACCCCGACCAGCCCATTGTGACCGGTCGCACCTTCCACGCCACCAACCGACCGCCGTACGAGTTGCCGGCCAACAAGACCCGCACCGTGCTGCGCACCGAAACCCATCAGGGGGAGGGTTTCAACGAGCTGCGCTTTGAAGATCAGGTAGGCAAGGAAGAGATTTATATCCACGGTCAGAAAGACCTGAACGTGCTTATCGAAAATGATGCCGCCTGGCACATCAAGCACGACGAACACAGAGACATCGACAATGAGCGGGTGACCCGTATCAAGGCCAATGACCACCTGACGGTAGAGGGTGAGAAGCGCGACCAGATAAAAGCCGACTACTCCCTCACCGTGGATGCCAGCATGCATCAGAAGCTGGGCCAATCCCTGCTGGTGGAGGCGGGAAGCGAGGTTCACCACAAGGCGGGCATGAAGATCGTGATGGAGGCCGGTGCTGAGCTGACCCTCAAGGTCGGCGGCAGCTTTGTGAAGCTGGATGCCGGTGGCGTCACGCTAAGTGGTGGCTCCATCAAGATGAACTCTGGCGGCAGTCCAGGCTCAGGCTCCGGTTGGGCGGGTGAGATGCCCGGCTTGCCGGGGGCAGTGAAGGTACCGCCCGCACCACCAGCCACTATCCCGGGGAGCGCGATTCAAAAGAGCGTGGAGTCCATGGCCCCGCTGGTGAAGCCCTGCCCCTTCGCCCAGGGAGGTAAGGCATGACCTTTCAAGAGTGGTGCAGCCAACATCCCGGCCCACTGTTTGCCATCGTCGATGCTGCGCTCGATACCACCGCCGTGGCGGACTACTGCAACCATGGTGGCGCGAACGCTATTCCCTTGTTTGCCGGTACGGCGTTTGCGGACCAAGCCGAACAAGGCCCCTGGCTACTGCCCGACCCTGCTCCCGAGTTTATGGCTGCTCACCCGCAACTGGGCGGCGTATATGTCGCGAGCGATGCCTCTGTCGACGTTGTCCAGCAGCACTGGCAAAACCTGATAGAGGTAGCCTTCGAAGGGGAAGTGATGTGGCTGCGCTATGCCGATAATCGGGTCTTTCCCAAGATGCTGGCCACCATGAGCCAGCAGGAACTCGATGATGTCCTGGGGCCCTGCTCAAGCCTGTGGGCCAACGACAGTGTCTGGCAGCGCACGCCGGATACCGAATTTACTCCCCGCCAAGCCCCCTGGTTTCGCATTCAGCCTCACCACCTGACGCCGCTCTATGACGAAAACCGTCACGCCTACATCCTCTCTCGCCACTTCTGGCAACGGATGGAGGAGATGATGGCGCGTCATCCCAATCCGGAAGCCGCCATTACCACCGTCCTCAAGCAGGCCAATCAAGCTGGGCTGACAGGCGACGTCCTGGATGGCGTGGTAGCTGGCGCTCTCACGCTACAGGCAAGCATGGCGCTGGATGCCATCAGAGCGCCGTTGATGCTGACCGACGACGAAATGGCTCAGGTGAATAACTGGCTGAACAAACACCCTGAATTGATAGGAGCCAGCTAATGGCGATTTCTCCCTACTGCATCCCCTGTGAGAAGAACAACTGCTGGATTGAGATAGACGTTCGAGATGAACAGAACCGCTCGTTCAAGGGGCAAAAAGCCACCTTGACCGATGCCAGTGGCACCAGCAAAACCGTGACCCTGAAAGATGGTCCAACCCTGGTACAAGGCTTTGCGGTGGGGCCGGTGACCGTCAAGCTGGAGACCCAACCCTGGCTTAAAGCAGCCCAATCCCGTGAAGCCCTCAAAAAGGGCGAGGCCAGTCAGGTTCCCGCCTACACAGAGAAGTTTTGGGGGCACTGTGGCGTGAAGCGCGAGCATGTCAAAGTGACCACCGGCGACCTCTGCCTCACTGACCCAGAACAGCCGCTACCGGAAGGACATAAAGCCGGGCAGGCCCAGCCGTCGCAGGAAGGACATAAAGCCGGGCAGGCCCAGCCGCAGCGCTTTATCACCAAGCACTCCTACGTGATTGAGGTGAAGGGATATCAGCTCACCACCCTGCGCATCGGGGTGTTTTTTGATGGCACCTCCAACAACACCTTCAATCATGAAAAGGGGAAAAATGCACTGGAGGCGGCACTGGCCAAGTGCAGCCCGCAAGAGCAGGTGGCGTTACTGGAGCAATGCTTTGAGGGAACGCTGCCGGGTGGCCTCAATAACAGCGAGAAAAACGACGTCACCAATATTGGCAAGGCCAGTGACTTATATTTGCTCAGTGACAAAGCACCATTGTTGAGCATCCCTGTATATGTCGAAGGTATTGGCACAGCCAAAGGGCAGGATGACACCAAGGCTGGGGCGGGGGCCGACAAGGGCGAGACCTCCAGCACCTCGCGGGTTGAGCAGGCGTGCCGCACCCAGATCGTGGCGAAGATAAAAGAACAACTGAGTGAAATTCTGCCCAGTATCGAGTGCATCCACAAGGTCGAGTTCGATGTGTTTGGTTTTAGCCGGGGGGCCTCAGCCGCCCGCCAGTTTGTCAACCGCATCGACCAGAAGGGGGACCACCCCTTGGTGGAGGCGATGACCACTGCCCCCGATATCCCCCTGAAAGCGGGCTTTGACTGGAGCAGCCGCGACGATGTGCGAATCCAGTTTGTCGGGCTGTTTGATACTGTGGTCAGCTCCTATCTGTGGGGCAAACGCAGTGTGACGCTGGCCCCTGACTGCGCCGAGCGGGTGGTGCATATTATCGCGGCCGATGAGTGGCGCTATCACTTTGACCTGACCCGGATTAAGAATATGGCCAGCGACCTGCCCGCCTCCTTTACCGAAGTGATCATCCCCGGTGCTCACTCCGATATTGGCGGTGGTTATTACAGTCGTTGGAGTCTACGTGATCCCAACTACGCGTCCCCCGTCATCAATGAAACCAAGGTGATCGCCACCTTCAAGTCAACCGAATCGCGCTACAGCACGGCAAAAGACTCACATGCATATAGCCAGGCAACCGCCTATGCCAAAATGCGCGCAGCGCAGGGGTGGGCGAAGGGCGTTGAGCTGATCTCCTCCTATAACAACACAACGGTATCGGGCTACCTCAATGTGCGCCCCCAACGACTAGGAACCGTGAGCAAAGATGCGTCAGAGCAGGAAGTGAAGGTAGATGTGGTGCTGCACCGGGTGGTGGAGGGGGAGTATTCACGCATTCCGCTCCATATGATGGTGGAAGCAGCACGGGATGCCGGTGTACCGTTCGACATATGGGATCCGACAGATAATAGCCTGAGGATGGATAGCGCCCTTTCATACCCCACCTTGAACCTGGCCGCGCTTGATACACGTTGGGTCGATGCTGCCAAACGGCGCGGAGAGGTGATTGATTTGACTCGCACCCTCTCGCCACAGGAGTATCAAGCTCTGCGGCTCGGTTATTTGCACTACAGCGCAGATACCGGGATGGTCAATAAACCCAATCGGGTTGGCGACCAAGAGGTGCGCCAAGTCACAGACAATCAAAAAGGAGGTTATTAATGCGCAGGATCCTGTTGCTGCTACTGTTACCATTCGTCACCGCCTGCCAGGCCGCCCCCTCAGCACCCCACGACCTGGATTGGGGGCATATGGTGGGCACCAATGCTGATCAGATCTGGGTGACAGAGGTGCACTTTTATCGTCAGGGCGAGTTGGTGGATGCCTCAACCAATGGGGCTATCAGGTCAGTTAGCGACCAATCTCTCAAAGGGAAAGATTATCGCTGGAGCATAGGCAAGGGCCGCCGTGATATTCACCCTGCTCCCGATCGGGTTGAGGTGGAATGGGTGTCGTATCACGACAAGAAACGCTATCGCATCAGCCTTGACTTACCCGCCGCGCAGCTGGAAAGGATGATAGCGCAGCGTTACCGGGTCAAAGTAGGCAAGGAGTGGCGCGAAGAGCGCCGCGATAATATTGGGTTGGGCATGGCAACCGGCGGCTATGTCGAGGCGTTTTTGAGAGACCCTCGTGTTACCCCCGATATCCTGCTGGCCAGAGGGATAGCAAAAGAGGTAACGGATGAGCGAGATGAGAAACGTTTCCCCATCTCCAGCCAATATGAGAATCGTTGGGCAGACTTTGATGCAAAGTACAACCAAGCCTATCAACAGTATCCAGTTCCCAGTGGTATGGCCTGGGCCCCGATCATGGACGCTTACCGTGCCGCACAGCCCAAAACAGATACTGACCCGGTCCAATGATGACCTCCATGCGCTGGGTTCTCTTATTACTGCTATTGCCGTTAGTCGCAGTCTGCCAGGCCGCCCCCTCCGCGCCCCATGATCTCGATTGGCGACATATGGTGGGCTCTAATGCGGATCAGATCTGGGTGATGGAGGTGCATTTTTATCGTCAGGGTGAGCTGGTGGATGCCTCAACCAATGGCGCTGCCAGCCGAGTGGATAATGAATCACTGCGTGAAAAAGATTATCGCTGGCTGATCACGGCTGGCCGCCGTGATATTCATCCCGCCCCTGACCGGGTTGAGGTGGAATGGGTGTCATATCACGACAAGAAACGCTATCGCATCAGCCTTGACTTACCCGCCGCGCAGTTGGAAAGGATGATAGCGCAGCGTTACCGGGTAAAAGTAGGCAAGGAGTGGCGCGAAGAGCGCCGCGATAATATTGGATTGGGTATGGCAACCGGCGGCTATGTCGAGGCGTTTTTGACCGACGTCAGAGTCACCCCCGATATTCTGCTGGCCCGAGGGATAGCAAAAGAGGTGACGGATGATCCCTATGCTCAACGTTTTCCCCTTTCCAGCCAATTTGAGAATCGTTGGGCTGACTTTGATGCAAAGTACAACCAAACCTATCAACAATACCCAGTTCCCAGTGGTATGGCTTGGGCTCCCATCATGGATGCCTATCGTGCCGCGCAACCCAAGACGGATACTGACCCCGTGCAATGATGACTTGTACGCGCTGGATACTCTTATTGCTGCTGTTGCCGTTAGTCACATCTTGCCAAGCAGCCCCCACAGGCCCCAAACAACTGGACTGGCGCCATATGGTGGGCACCAATGCTGATCAGATCTGGGTGACAGAGGTGCACTTTTATCGTCAGGGCGAGTTGGTGGATGCCTCAATCAATGGGGCTATCAGGTCAGTTAGCGACCAATCTCTCAAAGGGAAAGATTATCGCTGGAGCATAGGCAAGGGCCGCCGTGATATTCACCCAGCTCCCGATCGGGTTGAGGTGGAATGGGTGTCGTATCACGACAAGAAACGCTATCGCATCAGCCTTGACTTACCCGCCGCGCAGCTGGAAAGGATGATTGCGCAGCGTTACCGGGTCAAAGTAGGCAAGGAGTGGCTCGAAGAGCGCCGCGATAATATTGGGTTGGGCATGGCAACCGGGGGCTATGTCGAGGCCTTTTTGAGAGACCCTCGTGTTACCCCCGATACCTTGCTAGCGAGGGATCGCAAAAGAGGTAACGGATGATCCCTATGATCAACGTTTCCCCCTCTCCAGCCAGTTTGAAAACTCTTGGGCTGACTTTGATGCAAAGTACAACCAAACCTATCAACAATACCCAGTTCCCAGTTCCCAGTTCCCAGTGGCATGGCTTGGGCTCCCATCATGGATGCCTACCGTGCTGCCCAACCCGTCACCGATGTGAATCCTGTGGCTGAATAACGATTCTGTTTCATCTAAACCGGTGATAAAGGTGAGTTGAATTACTCAGCAGGCCAATATTTTTTCGCGAAATAATACGGTGCCAAAACCCTATCAGCTTATGCCGATGGGGGTTTTTGTTTGTCTTTCAATGATGGCCGGGGATCAGCCCAATCAGATGCTGCAGGCTTTTCTGACGGGGATGCCGGCGGGTGGCGAGGCTGATGCGGGTGGTGAGCGGCTCGGTGGCAATGGGGTGATAGCTGACGCCGTGGGGGTGCAGCTCGCTGACCGAGCGCGGGATGATGGCGACCCCGAAACCGGCCTGCACCATGCCGACGGTGGAGATCACCTGCGGGCTTTGACTGCCGAGGCGGGGGCTGAAGCCGGCCCGTTGGCAGCGCTGGGTGATGGCGTCGTGCAGCCCGGGCCCGAGCTCGCGGGGGAACAGGATGAAGGGATCCTGCGCCAACGCCTCGATGGGGATGGCGCCACTGCCGGCCAGCGGATGGTGCGGGGGGAGGGCGATCAACATCTCCTCCTCGTCGATCAGGTGGTGGGCCAGCGCCGAGCTGCTGCTGCAGGGCAGGCGCAGGATGGCGGCATCCAGCTCCTCGCTCACCAGATCGCGCACCAGATTGGGCATGCTGTTCTCGATGGGGTGCAGGCTGACCTCCGGCCAGGCCTGACGAAAGTCGTGGATGAGTTGCAACACGCTCGGGTGCAGCACGGTGGAGCCGGCAAAGCCGAGGCGCAGCGAGCCCAGCTGGCCACGAGCGATACGCCTGGCCTTCTGCATGGCCTGCTCGGTCTGCGCCAGTATCCCCTTGGCATCCTGATAGAGGCTCAGCCCCGCCTCGGTCAGCTCCACGCTGCGGGTCAGCCGATGAAACAGCGGCGTGCCCACCTCCTGTTCGAATTTGCGGATCTGCTGGCTGAGCGGCGGCTGGGCCATGCCCAACGCCTCGGCGGCGCGGGTAAAGCTCTGTTTGTCTGCCACGGCCACCAGGTAGCGCAGGTAACGGAATTCCATATCTGGTACGTCTCGAAGCTGATGGGTTTGGATATTGGTATCAAACTGTGATCTTGGTCACTATTGAATCCTGATTTGCCAACCTAACAGGATTGGAGGTGAAATCCAAATGGAAACCAATTCGTCATGTGACTGCGCCATCGAGATAAGCCAGCAGTTTGCCCGTTGGCAGGCTCGCCAGGGGGGCGGCGAGGTCTACCAGAGCTCCCTGATGAGTGCCCTGCTGGCGGGGGTGTACGAGGGAGAGACCACCATGGCCGACCTGCTGCGCCACGGTGACTTCGGCCTCGGGACCTTCAACCGGCTCGACGGCGAGCTGATTGCCTTCGAGCGCCAGATCCACCAGCTCAAGGCTGACGGCTCGGCCCGTCCGGCCAAGGCCGAGCAGAAGACCCCGTTTGCGGTGATGACCCACTTTCGCCCCTGCCTGCAGCGCCGCTTCGATCACCCCCTGAGCCGCGAGGAGATCCACCAGTGGGTGGATCGGTTGGTGGGCACCGACAACGTCTTCGTCGCCTTTCGGCTCGACGGCCTGTTCGAACAGGCGCAGGTGCGCACCGTCCCCTGTCAGAGTCCCCCCTACAAGCCCATGCTGGAGGCCATCGAGGCCCAGCCGCTGTTCTCGTTCAGCCAGCGGCGCGGCACCCTGGTCGGTTTTCGTTGCCCGCCCTTCGTGCAGGGGATCAACGTGGCCGGTTATCACGAGCACTTCATCACCGAGGATCGCCGGGGGGGCGGCCACATCCTCGACTACGCCATGGGCCACGGCCAATTGCAGCTGTCGGTGGTGCAACACCTCAACATCGAGCTGCCCCGCAATCCGGCCTTTCAGCAGGCCGATCTCAATCCCGCCGATCTGGACCGCGCCATCCGCGCCGCCGAAGGCTGAGCCCTTCGCTTAACAAGGAGTGACATCATGGAAAATCAACACTGGGCCTGTGGGGCCGAACTGGTGGTGCGCCATCTGGAGGCGCAAGGGGTCAAGCAGGTATTCGGCATTCCCGGGGCCAAGATCGACAGGGTATTCGATGCGCTGGAGGATTCCCCCATCGAAACCATAGTGGTGCGTCACGAAGCGAATGCCGCCTTCATGGCCGCTGCCGTCGGCCGGCTGACCGGCAAGGCCGGGGTGGCGCTGGTGACCTCGGGGCCGGGCTGCGCCAACCTCATCACCGGTCTTGCCACCGCCACCTCGGAAGGGGATGCCATGGTGGCGCTGGGCGGAGCCGTGCGGCGGGCTGACGGCCTCAAGCTGACCCACCAGAGCCTGGATACCGTCAGCCTGTGCCGGCCGGTCACCAAGTTCAGCGCCCAGGTGGGCACCGGCTCTGCACTCTCCGAGGTGATGGCCAACGCCTTTCGCAGCGCCGAGCTGGGGCGGCCCGGGGCGGCCTTCGTCAGCCTGCCGATGGACATCATCAACGAGCCGGCCGATGGCGCCATTCTGGTGCCGAGCGCCATCCCGGAGCCGGGAGCGGCCGACGAGCGCGGCATCGATCGGGCGCTGAGCCTGCTGGCGCAGGCCCGCAAGCCGGTGGTGCTGCTTGGTCTTCTGGCCAGCCGGCCGGAGAACTCCCTCGCGGTGCGCGCCTTCCTCGACAAGAGCCGGCTGCCGGTGACGGGCACCTATCAGGCGGCCGGGGTGGTGGATACCCACCATTTCGATGACTTCGCCGGACGGGTGGGGCTGTTCAACAACCAGCCGGGGGACAAGCTGCTGCAGGATGCGGATCTGGTGGTCTGCATCGGCTATAGCCCCATCGAATACGATCCCGTACTGTGGAACGGCACCGGCGAGCGCCAGCTGCTGCACATCGATGCGCTGCCGGCGGAGATCGACAGCAGTTACTGCCCGGCGGTGGAGCTGGTGGGCTCCATCAGCGCCAACCTGGCGCGGCTGACCCGGATGCTGCACCAGCCGCTGGCGCGAGATCCGGCCATTACCGCGCTGCTCGGCGAGATCCGTGCCCAGCGCCATCAGCTCGCCGAACATGCCGGCCGGCTGGGGGGCACCCCCATTCATCCGCTGCGCATCGTCAAGGAGCTGCAGGACATCATCGGGCAGGACATGACCCTGTGCGTGGACATGGGCAGCTTCCACATCTGGATTGCCCGCTACCTCTACAGCTTCCGGGCTCGCCAGGTGCTCATCTCCAACGGCCAGCAGACCATGGGGGTGGCGCTGCCCTGGGCCATCGGGGCCGCCATGGTGCGGCCGGGGGAGAAGATCATCTCGGTGTCCGGTGATGGCAGCTTCATGCAGTCGAGCATGGAGCTGGAGACCGCGGTGCGGCTCAAGTCCAACATAGTGCACATCATCTGGGTCGATAACGGCTACAACATGGTGGCGATGCAGGAGGAGAAAAAGTACTGCCGCAGCTCCGGAGTGAGTTTCGGTCCCATCAACTTCAAGGCCTATGCCGAGTCGTTCGGGGCAGCCGGGTTTGCCGTCACCTGTGCCGAGGATCTGCGGCCCACCTTGCGCGCCGCCATGGCGGTGAGCGGGCCGGCGGTGGTGGCCATCCCGGTGGATTACAGCGACAACCACCTGCTGATGGAGCAGCTCAGACCTGAAATGCTCAGTTGAGCCGGGTCTGAATCGGCGGGCTGCGAAGCGGCCCGCCCAACGCAGAGCGCCCCTTGCCAATCGGCAAGGGGCGCTCTGTCATTGCGAAAGGAAGAGTCCCTCAGGGCATGAGTGAGGGGGGCAACACCATGGGGCCGGCCACCGCACGGGCGGCTTCGTCGCCGCGCAGCACCCGCACCAGCTCGAGAGCGAACTCGATGGCGGTGCCCGGCCCCTGGCTGGTGATCAGGCGATGGGCCTCATCGGTCACCACCCGCGCGGTGCTGAGCTGCGCCGCAGGGAGGCGGGCCTGAAAGCCGGGATGGCAGGTGGCGCTGGCATCCCCCAGCAGATCGTGATGCAGCAGCACCACGGCAGGGGCAGCGCAGATGGCTGCCCGCCAGCGCTGCGCTGCCGCCTGCGCCTTGAGCAGGGCGATGGCGCGCGGCGTATCGCGGATAACCTCGCTGCCGGGCAGGCCGCCCGGCACGACGATGGCCTCGAACTCCTGGTCAGCCAGCTCGTCGAGGTGACAATCCGCCACCAGCTGCACCCCGCGGGAGGCGCGGATCTGGCGCTGCCCGGCCGGGCAGCAGGAGGCCAGCACCACCTCGATGGCCCCGCGCATCAGGGTATCGACGATGGCGACCGTCTCGATCTCTTCTGACCCGGGGGCCACCAATACCAGTACGCTCATCCGTTGCTCCTTGCGTTGGCGAGCCCGCCGGGCTCACTGCTTCTCTTTGATGGCCTGATAGAGACCTTGATTGACCGGCACCGCGATGCCGTGGCAAGCGGCCCGGGCCAGCAGGAAGCCGGTGATGGCCTCGATCTCGGTCTCGCGCCCCTGTTCCATGTCCTGATACATGGAAGAGTAATTGTCGGCGGTGAGCTCCACCACCGTCATGACCCGGCGCAGCAGCTCGTCGCTGCCGGTTGGTTGGCCTTCGGCCTGCATCACGTCCGCCACTTCCACGCAAATCTGCTGCAGGGCATCGGCAAAGCGCGGACCGGCCAGCTCGCCATTCTTGAGCTTGTAGAGTGCGGTGAGCGGGTTGATGGCGCAGTTGACCGCCAGCTTCTGCCACTGGCGTGCCTGGATCTGTTCATCCCAGCCGGCCTGGCCGAGGGCGGACGCCAGATCGTCAGCCAGGGCGGCGTGGGCTCTGGCCGCCTCGTTGACCGGGCCGAGCCAGGTTTCGCCCTTGCCGGTATGGCGGAACACGAAGTGGCCGCTCTGCATGGCGCCATGGCTGGTGACGCCGGCGATGATCGGATTGTGCGGGAACAGGGTGACTACCTGCTCGGCGATCCCCATGCCGTTGTGCAGCAGCACGATGGGTACGTCGGTCGCCAGCTGGCCCACCAGCGGCGTCAGCGCCTCGATGACCTGGCCAGCCTTGGTCATCACCAGCAGCCGTTTGACTTGGCCGGGCTGGCTGATGAAACCGCGCTCGATGTTGATGAGCTGGGTGTGGCCTTCCAGCGAGGTGAAGTCGATGCCGGGGTGCAGGGTGGAGCGGTGGCGCTCGCGCAGCAAGACGCGAGTGGCCTGGCCGCTTTGAGTCAACAGGGAGGCGAACACGCCGCCCAGGGCGCCGCAGCCCAGCAGGGTCCATTGGGGGGAGGAGGTGTGTCGACTTTGTGTCAGGTTGTAATCGCGTGATCCGCTTGGCATGGAGAGACTCAATCAAGGTAGGGGCTGCATTCCAGTCAACCGCCTGCCGGGGATAAGTGAAGATGTCGCCTGGCGGACACCAGAAACGAGTTCATCATCTTGCTGCGAGGTCGTGATCAAGGTTTGTATGAGACTTGCTTATAGGCAACCGGCAGCTGATGTATTCATATACACGCCGGTTCCTGCGCTGCACTTTACCTTCTGGACGACCTCTCGCGGCAGATCCTGAACAGGTTCTAACGGGTCTCGCCATTCCTGTGCGCAGGGGATTCTAGCAGAGCAGCCCCATCGAAATCAGCAAATTTGCCGTAATTCTGGTAGATTTGCCCCCTTATAGCGCAACATGAGGAGCCCACTATGCCGTCATTCGATATTGTCTCTGAAGTCAAAATGAACGAGGTGTTGAACGCCGTCGACAACGCCAATCGTGAACTGGCGACCCGTTTCGATTTTCGTGGTGTCGAAGCCAGCTTCGAATTGAACAAGGAAGAGGTCAAGCTGGAGGCCGATGCCGATTTCCAGCTCAAGCAGATGGTCGAGATCCTGCGCGCTGCCCTGCTCAAGCGCAACATCGAGAACAGCTCCATGGACGTGGGTGACAGCGTTCACTCCGGCAAGCGCTTCCACCTGACCGTGAAGTTCAAGCAGGGTATCGACAAAGAGATCGCCAAGAAGCTGGTTAAGCTGATCAAGGATTCCAAGATCAAGGTACAGGCCGCCATTCAGGGTGACGAAGTGCGCGTCACCGGCAAGAAGCGTGACGATCTGCAGGAGACCATGGCCCTGGTGCGTGGCGCCGAGCTGGGTCAGCCGATGCAGTTCCAGAATTTCCGCGACTGATAATGGCCGGGGGAGGGCATGGCTCTCCCCTGTTGCCGGCCGCAAGCCATAAAAAAACCGGAGCAGCTGCTCCGGTTTTTTGTATCCCTGATACCCGTTCGATTAGAACTTGTAGGTAACGGAGAAGTAGTGGCTGAAGCCAGAGCTCTTCCACGGGGTACCGTCGTAGGCAGTGGAGCCATCTTTGGTGCCGTAGGCATCCATGAAGTACTTCAGGCCGTAACCGACGGCGTAGCGATCGGAGTGCCAGTAGATACCGTGGAAGGTAGCCAGGTTGTCGCTGGTACGGTCAGCACGGTTGTGGGTGTCCAGATCGAAGGCGTAGTCCAGGTAGCCCTGGTAGGAGACGAAGCTGCCGTTGCTGAAGGTGTAGAAAGGCTTGAACCAGTTCATGGCGAACCAGTAACCGTTCCACTCACCCTCTTCTTCGGTGAAGAACTGGTTTTCGGTAGCGTGGCGAGCATACAGGTTCATGCCCACTTTGCCGAACCAAGGCACTTGTACATCAGCACCCAGACCGATCATGTTCTCCATCTGGTTGTCGCCGATGTTGTTCAGGGAGGCGATGTAGACCTCTTGCACCGGACCAAAGGAGAGATCTTTACCAGTCAGCGCATCCAGAGACATACGCGGCGCAAACTTCATGAACAGGTTCTGACCCTTGTGCTTGTCGCTGTGACGGGAGTCGAAGATATCGAAGACGTCGACGTAACCGTACAGGTCAAACAGGCCGGAGCGACCACCGAATTCCATTTCGAAGTAGGTGTCGTTGTAATCTTCAGCACCAGTGGTGAAAGGACGTTGGTCGATGGTGTGCATGACGTTGAACTGCATCCACTTGTAGTCATTCTTGTGGATGTCACCGCTGTAGTCAGCAGCGAAGGCCGGGGTAGCGGCGGCAGCCAGCAGACCGGCAGCGATCAGAGTCTTGGTAAATTTGGCCATTTTATTGGTCTCTTGTGCGTTAGTTGAGGTTTTCCGTAGCCTGCCCACAAGGAGCGGAAGGGATTCTAGCCAAATAAATTCATCGGAGAAACCAGCATCGGGGAACTTTATTCGGAAGTGTGAATCTAATCACCCCCAATTTTACGCAAACGCTTGCTATTTATCCGATTCCGATAACAAGTGTCTTCCTCGTTTGGCAACCAGCACGATCAGGATCAGCACCGGAATACCGAGCAGGCTGGTGCTGATGAAGAAGCTGCTGTAGCCGAACTGTTCGACGAAACGACCGGAAAAACCCGCCAGCAGCTTGGGCAGCAGCAGCATGACCGAGCTGAACAGGGCGTACTGGGTGGCGGAGAAGGCCACGTTGGTCAGGCTCGACAGATAGGTCACGAAGGCGGCCGTGGCGATGCCGGCACTGAGGTTGTCCAGCGAGATGATCAGGGTCAGCAGTTCCAGGTTGTGGCCCACTTCGTTGAGCAGGGCGAACAGCAGGTTGGTGCTGGCGGTGAGCAGGGCGCCGAGGAACAGAATGCGCAGGGTGCCAAAGCGCATCACCAGCACACCACCCAATGCGGCTCCCACCAGGGTCATGATGACCCCGTACACCTTGGTGATGGTGGCCACCTCGGTCTTGCTGAACTGCATGTCCACGTAGAAGCTGTTGGACATCACCCCCATCACCACGTCCGAGATGCGATAACAGGCGATGAGCCCGAGGATCAGCAGGGCCGAGCCGCCGTAGCGGCGGAAGAAGTCGGCAAACGGGCACCAGATGGCTTCGTGGCTCCAGGCGCCGAGCCCGGCCAGCGAAACGGGCCAGCCACGGGCGAGCAACAAGGCCTTGTGGGCCGCCTGCTGCTCATTCTGGCTGGCAAGGTCGATCACCGGTTCATGACAACAGAGGGTGGTGATGACGCCGAGGGACATCAATCCCGCCATCAGCAGATAGGTGAGTCGCCAGCCGTTGTAGTCATAACCGCTGTTGCTGCCGAGCCAGGCGGCCAGCGCCAGTGCGCCGGCGCCGGCCATGATCATCGCCAGCCGGTAACCGGTCATGTAGGAGGCCGCCATGGCCGCCTGCAGCCGCTCGGGGGCCGACTCGATGCGGTAGGCGTCGATGACGATGTCCTGAGTGGCGGAGGCAAACGCCACCAGCAGGGCGAACAGGGCCAGCTGGGCGAGCTGGGTCTTGGGATCGCAGAAGGCCATGCCCACCAGCGAGGCGGCGATCAGCAACTGGGAGAACAGCATCCAGCTGCGGCGCCGGCCCAGCCAGCGAGAGAGCAGCGGGAGCGGCAGCCGATCCACCAGCGGTGACCACAGCCACTTGAAGCCGTAGGCCAGCGCCACCCAGCTCATGTAGCCGATGTCGGTCAGGCTGACATCCGCTTCGCGCAGCCAGAACGACAGGGTGCCGAACACCAGCAGCAGCGGCAGGCCGGAAGAGAATCCCATGGCAAACAGGATGAGAACCCGAGTCTCAAGGTAGACGGCGAGCGAGTCTCGCCAGCTCGGTGTACGGACAGTGTTCAAATACCTGGCTCCTCTGGGAAAATTGCGCCATTTTGTCAGGTTCGAGAGGGATAGCCAAGGCAAGCCGGGGGTGGCGTTGTGCGATTCAGGGGCGCAGACCGATGCAGTGGCGCGGCAGCGGCCCGTCCGTGGTCAGGTAATTGGCGCACTCCATCAGCTGCAGGCGCAGCCAGACGTCGGCGATGATCTGCTGTTCATCCCATTGATGCAGGCTGTGCAGCAGGTGCCAGAATACCCCCTCCTGCTCGGAGGCGGGGGCCTTGTCTGCGGGAACCTGGGGCAGATCCTGCCAGCGGGACAACAGCTGCCAGCTCAGATCTTCGAGCTGTTGATAGGGGATCTCTCGTGCCAGAAAGTGACGAACCGTCTGGGCCAGCGGGATGGCGTGCTGGGCGATGTAATCATTGCAGGTCACCGGAACCTCCTTCTCCTCTATGTGGGCCTAGTCCCGAACATCGGGGCAAGGCCAGAGTATAGAAAGGGGCGCCGGCGACCCAGCGCGCGGGGTGGCGGAATGTGATCCGCTCCGCGTTATTTGTCTGCCAGCAGCACCACTTTCTTCAGGATGATGGGGCTGGTGGGAACGTCATTGGCACGCAGGATCGGGCTGTAACCGGTCTGCACCTGGGCCAGCTTGTCCAGCACCTCCATGCCCTGCACCACCTGGCCAAACACGGTATAACCGGCGCCGGCATTGGCGTTGAGGTTGTTGTTGTCGACCAGGTTGAAGTAGAACTGGCGAGTGGCACTGTCGACCGCCTGGGTGCGGGCCATGGCGATGCTGCCGCGCTTGTTGGGCAGGCCGCCCTTGGACTCGTTGACCACGGGGTCGAAGGTCGGCAGTTGCTGGAACTGCTGGTTGTAACCGCCCCCCTGCACCACGAAGTCCTGGATCACCCGGTGGAAGATGCTGCCGTCATAGCTGCCATCCGCCACGTAGCGCAGGAAGTTCTTCACCGTCTGCGGCGCCTGTTTGGACGCCAGTTCCACCACGATATTGCCGTGGTTGGTCTCCATCCTGACCTTGGGGCCGGCGAACGCCAGCGGGGCGATCAGCATGGCCAGTAACCAGAGTTTTTTCATCTATCCGCTCCTCGCTCAGCTCGGCTGACCCTTGAGATAACCGCGCAGGGCGTTGTCCGCCATGATCTGCTGCAGCAGGCTGCCCAACTGCTGGTTCAGGATGGATTCCAGCTCGGCCATGCTCGGCTCACCCGGGCCTTCTTTGCTGGAGGACATGTTGAACTGCTTGGTCAACTTGCTGCCCTGGAAATCGGCGATCACCTGCAGGCTGACGCGGGACTTGGTGACATAGGTGAAGGTCTTCTCTTCCACCGTGACCGCGGCGCTGGAGATGGCGAGGGTCAGGTTGGTAGTTCCGCTGTTGCCCACTTCCAGCCCCTGGCTGCGCAACCCTTCCGCCAGCTTTTCGGCCAGCAGGTTGTTGAGCGGCTGTTCGCTGTTGACCAGCACGGCAGCCTTCTCTTTCTTCTTGATGGAGAAGACGTAGGCGGCTTCACGCTTGTCCACCCCTTCCAGGGTGATGCGATTGCCGGAGTAGTACTGCTGATTGGAAGGGATCACCTGCGGGTTGAGCAGGGCGGTCTCCGGCCAGTGAGTCGCACAACCACCCAGCATCAGGGCGGCCAGCAGCAAGAGTGACTTTTTCATCATGGGTTTCCTTTAGCTTTCTGTTTAGCGTTTGATGGCTTTCAAAATAACGAATTTGCTGTTCGACGCAACGACTTGTGCGTTGGCAAACAGGCGCTTGAGCTTGTTGTGATAATCCAGGTGACGGTTGCCTACTATCCAGAGTTCGCCGCCCTTGGGCAACACCCGATGGGCATCGCTGAACATCTGCCAGGCGATATGATCGGTGATCGCCTGCAACTGGTGGAACGGCGGGTTGCAGAGGATCCGGTCGACCGAGCCGACCGCCACGCCGTCGAGACAGTTGTTGACCAAGAAGTGGGCACGGGGCAGGGCTGCCGGCAGATTGTGTTCGACGTTGAGCCGGGCCGAGGCGACCGCCATGTGGGACTCGTCGATGAAGGTCACCTCCACCTCGGCGTCCCGCGCCAGCAGGGAGAGCCCCAGCACGCCGTTGCCGCAACCCAGATCGATCACCTTGCGGGCGCTGTGGATCGGCAAGTTGTCCAGCATGAAGCGGGCGCCGATGTCCAGGCTGGTGCGTGAAAACACGTTGGCGTGGTTGTGGATGAGCATGTCGGTGCCCTCCAGCTGCCAGACCGTGGGAAAGGGATTGGCCAGCGCAGGCCGTTCGGCAGGCGTAGCCGCCGGGGTGCAGTGAATCAGGCGGGCCTTCTTCCAGGCCAGCGAGGTGCGGGTCGGCCCCAGGTATTTTTCAAACAGCGCCAGAGTGGAGCTGTGAATGTCTTTGGCCTTGCCGGCGGCGATGACGCGGGTAGCGGGGGTGGCCACCTGGCGCAGGGCCAGCAGTTGCTGCTCCAGCAGCGCCTGATACTTGGAGACCTTGATCACCACCAGCGCGGGGGCATCGGGCAGGGGGGTAAGTGCATCCTGCAGGTGGATGGCATGGGGATCCAGGCCGTTCTCGGCCAGATTGGCCAGGGTGGCCCGCTCGCTGATATGAGAGTCGGTCACGCTGACGGGAGCATGGCCGTGCAGATAGGCGGCCAGCGCGCCGAAGCCGTCATTCATGATGATGACCGGGCCGTCGCGCTCGAGAGGATCTTCGGCCAGGGTGTTGATCAGGTACTCGTCTGCGGCGTCCCAGGCCTGCAACGGATCCTGGAGCTGGCGTGGATAGCGATACAGGGTCAGGCGACAATGGGCCGTGTCGAGAAGGGTTTGCATAGGCGAAGTGTCCAGCTGATTCATGTAACGGGCGCCGACGGGGCGCAAAGTGGCGCTATTCTAGCGGGGGCGGAGAATTTCACCAGTCCCGGCCGCTGCGGCAGAACGGGAAAAGCGTGCCATTTTCCCGTTCTGGGTGATTTCGTCATACGGCTAACCCTGGCTACAATGGCCGGACATCCACTTTGGGAGTTTTGCTCGTGACCATGCAACAACAGATCGAGGCCAAGCTGGCCGCCGCCTTGTCCCCCAGCCATCTGGAAGTGATCAACGAAAGCTACATGCACCGGGTGGCGCCGGGCTCCGAGAGCCACTTCAAGGTGGTGGTGGTAAGCCAGGCGTTCGAAGGACAGCGGCTGCTGGGTCGTCATCGTCAGGTCAACGGGGTGCTGGCCGAAGAGTTGGCGGGGGCCATTCATGCATTGGCGCTGCATACCTATACCGAGCAGGAGTGGCAACAGCGGGAACAGGCTCCGACCACCCCCAGTTGCGTCAGCAAAAACGGCCTCTCCTAAGGCTATTGACGAATTGATTACTCAATCTGCGACCAGTTAACAATTCATAAACGTTTTTCGGTGGCGTCCCGGGCTGTGGAACGGGACGTCAACCTCCCGCCCTGACATCAAGATTTCTAATCTTTTTTTGAACATAAAATTCATTACCCATTTTTAGGTAATAATGGCTCATGTACAGGACCTTAAGCGGCGAGTCCATTTAAAACGCCTTCCAAGGTCCTGTTCTGTATCGACTTTCTCTGCTT
>NZ_JAPDBT010000007.1:0-227980 GCF_027705405.1 Aeromonas sp. QDB34
CAGGCAGCCTGTCAAGGTATTCGAAGAGTACCGTCAGGCGGCATAGGCGAGTGTCGCACTTCGAAGTTGAATTCGCGCCCCATTGAAAGCGATTTCAGTCATGTTTTTGTCATCAATTTGAATATTTATAACTTATTCATCGAAGCGAATTAATTGTTGGTAGCGGTTTCATGATGGATCTTTTCGCTTTTACTTCCATGTTGATGGTGAGTTATTGCATGGTTCGGCTGATTATCATCGTACAAAACCCTCTACGGCCAATGCTGGGCGATTTGTCGCCATTTTGTGAATCAGCTCATGTTTGTCCCGAAATTGGCTACCTATAATCGGCCTCGGTTATCACCTAAACGTTTTTATGGTGATAAGAACTTGGATATTCAGGATCACACTCCTCTCAGCGGGAATAAGGAAAATGAAAATGAAAGCAAAGTGGCTCCCGATCGCTGCAGCAGTAACCGCAGCCCTGGCTTCCCAAGCCGCCTTCGCCGTTGATTTCCACGGCTACTTCCGTTCAGGTGTCGGCGTTTCCGGTGACGGCGACATGGTGAAATACAACGTGAACAAGGTTGGTCGTCTGGGTAACGAGAATGATACCTACGGCGAAGTTCAGCTGGGTCAGGAAGTATTCAACAAGGACGGCAAGACTTTCTACGTTGACTCCATGTTTGCCATGGCTTCCAACGGTTCAAACGACTGGGAAGGTACCGGTACCGTTTGTAACTTTGATGCCAAACAGTGCAGCGGCGACTCCGATTTCGCGCTGCGCCAGTTCAACGTGCAAGCCAAGGGCCTGCTGGGCTTCGCGCCGGAAGCTACCCTGTGGGCTGGTAAGCGTTACTACCAACGTCACGACATCCACATCTCTGACTTCTACTACTGGAACATCTCCGGTGCCGGTGCCGGTATCGAAGGCATCCAGGCCGGTCCTGGCAAGATCTCCTTCGCCTGGATTCGCAATGACCGCAGCGCAAAAGACGTATTCGGTGAGTACACCAACACCGGTACCAGCGCAGCGCCGAACTATGTGAAGAACGAAGATCTGAACGTCAACACGCTGGACCTGCGTTATGCCGGTATCCCGCTGTGGAGCGAAGCCTCTCTGGAAGTCGGCGCCATGTATGCGCTGGTCAATGAGACCGAAGCGCAGAAACCGCTGAAAAACAACAACATGAAAGACGGCGTCATGCTGACTGCCGAACTGACCCAAGGCATCCTGGGTGGCTTCAACAAGACCGTGCTGCAGTACGGTACTGAAGGTTACTCCAAGACCATGGCCTTCTACGGTGACGGTTCCGGGTACGGTGCCGAAGCCAAAGACGGTGCTGACGGTTTCCGTATCATCAACTGGGGTGTTGTCCCGATGGGCAACAACTTCGAGATGGGTCACCAACTGGTCTACGGTGTAGGCAACGAGATGTGGGATGGCAACGACAAGTGGGAAACCATGTCTGCCGTTGTTCGCCCGATGTACAAGTGGGATGACTTCAACAAGACCATCTTCGAAGGCGGCTACTTCAAGGACAAGAACAAGTCCACCAACGGTACTACCGAAGATGATTCCGGTTACAAGCTGACCCTGGCTCAAGCCTGGTCTGCCGGCTCCAGCTTCTGGGCCCGTCCTGAAATCCGTGTGTTCGCCTCCTACTTGGCCAACGACGAAGACAAGAAAGTCTTCGAAAGCGGTACCTCCAAAGACACCTACCAAGTTGGTGTTCAAGCGGAAGCTTGGTGGTAAGCAGCTGTTTAAGTTAAGTTAGTCACTGCCCCCGTATGGGGGCAGTTTTGTTTCGCCGGGTAACGGCAACCGGGTTATGGAGATAAGAAGAATGAAACTGGTAAAGATGTCTATCGCAGCCGTGGTTACTGCGCTGTTGGCCGGTTGTTCCGGTAGCATGTTGGTCCCCGTGCAGGATCATGCATCCATCCTGAGTAATGCCGATCAGGCCAAGCAGGCGCTCTCGCAGGCGACCAGCTGCTGCGCCGCTTTCAGTGATTTCAATTATGTGGCGTTGCCGGAGGGCGACACTCTGCTGGTCCTCGACAGCAAGCAACCCAGTTTTCAGTTTGACGAGGGGATGAGCTATTTCGCCGCTTATCGCCTGCCGGCCAATACCGGCAATCTGGCCATCAGCATCGCATCCCAGGTGAGCAAGACGGTGCTGATCCCGCAGGTCATCATGCTGGATGCCCAGTTCAAGGTGACGCGCGTGCTGGGTGAATCGGTATTCACCTATCAGCCGGCCCATCTGCTCGATAACGACAGGATTGAGGGCAAGTTGTTCGTCGACCGCAGCATGCCGGGCAATCCGGCGGCCGAGACCTATATGATTGTCTATGCCCCGGCCAACAAGCTGGCAGGCAGCACCACCATACTGCACCCCTCCAAGGCGTTTGCCAGAGCCAACGGGACGGTTGAACCGGATATCAAGGACCCCGTGATCCCGCACTCCCCATGGGGTCTGGTACAGATCAAGGTGGCCGACATGGCAAAAGGGCAGGGACTGGAAGCGGTCTTCAAGCCTGAATATGCCGACAAGGTAGCAATGAGCAAGGCTGCACCGGCGGCGACGGCCGTTGCGGCAGGCACTGTGGCGACCGCTGCGGTAGCCGCGCCTGCCAAGCCTGCGCCCGCCATGCTGAGTGAAACCGAAGCCTTCTATCAATCCCAGATCGAAAAAGCGGTGAAAGCCGGTGATATCGACAAGGCGATGCAACTGGTCAGCGAGGCGGAGCGGGCCGGTTCGACCAAGGCGAAATCGGTCTTTATTGATGCGGTGAAACGTTCCCAAAAGGGCTGAATATTGCCCGGTCTTTAAAATATAATATTTATTTGAGGCCTCCCTTGTTGGAGGCCTTTTTAATCGGTAGACTAAAATAGAAAAAACAGCAAATGGTTACAATAAGTTACAATGCGTTTCGTTGGGTATTGTTTTGATTGGCTAAAATACAATGCGAAACAGCACTTTTCATATTTATGGCTTAGCATGAAGATGCCGAAATATATCTGTAATTAGCTAAAAATTCCCGCCGAAATTATCTTGTGATCTCCCCTCCAAATTTTTTATTCGCTTACCCCTGATGGAAGATATTTGCGATCTGCTGGGTTATATTCAGCTGGTCAAAATAAACAAACCCGCGTCGAATTCATGCCGATGAGAGATGATGTTGATGATCGTCTATAAATTGGACTGAAGCGTCTACGGTAAGACATTCCATTCAGGAGCGCACACATGTTAAAAAATGCTTTCTCTAATCTGCAAAAGGTCGGTAAGGCGCTGATGCTGCCAGTATCGGTCTTGCCCGTTGCAGGTATTCTGCTGGGGGTGGGTGCTGCCCACTTCAGCTGGTTGCCGGAAATTGTCTCCCAATTGATGGAGCAGGCCGGTGGTTCCGTATTTGGTCAGATGGCCCTGCTGTTCGCAGTGGGTGTAGCCCTCGGCTTTACCAATAACGACGGTGTATCCGGTCTGTCAGCCATCGTCGGCTACGGCATCATGGTTGCCACCCTGAAGGTCATGGCGCCTGTGATGGGCGTTGAGACCATCGAAACCGGCGTCCTGGGTGGTATCCTCGCCGGTGGCGTGGCCGCATGGGCGTTCAACCGCTTCTACAAGATCCAGTTGCCCGAGTATCTGGGCTTCTTCGCCGGCAAACGCGCCGTGCCCATCATCACCGGTTTCGTCTCCATCGGCCTAGGCGTGATCCTGTCCGTCATTTGGCCGCCGGTGGGCGCTGCCATCGGTGCCTTCTCCGACTGGGCTGCCAACCAGAACCCGGTACTGGCCTTCGGTATCTACGGCGTGGTTGAGCGCTCCCTGATCCCGTTCGGTCTGCACCACATCTGGAACGTACCTTTCTTCTATCAGGCTGGTACCTGTGTCAACGCTGCCGGTGAAACCGTACACGGCATCATGACCTGCTTCCTGACTGCTGACGACGCTTCCCGCGCTGCCGGCAACGGCTTCGGTCAGCTGGCCGGTGGCTACCTGTTCAAGATGTTCGGTCTGCCTGCCGCCGCGTTTGCCATCGCGCACTCCGCCAAGCCGGAAAACCGCGCCAAGATCGTAGGCATCATGGCCTCTGCCGCCCTGACCTCTTTCCTGACCGGTATCACCGAGCCGATCGAATTCTCCTTCCTGTTCATCGCCCCGGTACTGTACGCCATCCACGCCGTGCTGGCTGGTCTGGCCTACGTGCTGACCAACTCTCTGGGCGTGGTACACGGTCACACCTTCTCCAACGGCTTCATCGACTTCGTGGTGCAATCCCCGCGTGCCGATCACATGCTGCTGCTAGTGGGTCTGGGTCTGGTCTATGCCGTCATCTACTACGTGGTCTTCACCGTGGTCATCCGTGCCATGAATCTGAAAACCCCGGGTCGTGAAGACGAAGCAGCCGAAGAGAGCGTTGGTCAGAGCAAGGACGAGATGTCTGCCGCACTGGTCTCTGCCTTCGGTGGCAAAGAGAATATCGCTTCGCTGGACGCCTGCATCACCCGTCTGCGGGTCGGTGTGAAAGACGTGGCCAAGGTTGACCAGGCTGGTCTGAAGAAACTGGGCGCTGCCGGTGTGGTAGTGGCAGGTTCCGGCGTACAAGCCATCTTCGGTACCAAGTCCGACAACCTGAAAACCGACATGGACATCTGGATGAAGAGCAACTAATCCTGTTGCCTGAATACCAGAGTTGTTGAAAAGGGAGGCGCAAGCCTCCCTTTTTGCTGGGCGTCATAGGGCAGCCGGATGCGGTGGTGCATGTTTCGACCGGCGCGGTATCAATGTTGCCATCGGTCTTCAGCTCAAAGAAAAGGCGCCCATGGGCGCCTTTGTAGTATCAGACCGGTTTAGAGCTTTTCCAGATCCCGCTCGATTTCGCTGATCTTGTTCTGCACCACTTTTTCCAGGTGGCGCAGATCGCGCAAGATCTTCTGCTTGATGTCCGGGTCGGCCTGCACGTGCACGCCCTGGGTCAGGTTGTCGAGCTCATCCACCACGTACTTGAGATTGGCGTTGATCTCGGTGACATCCTTGTACTCGTGGGTACCCGAATCGACCAGCATGGTCTTGCGCTGGCGCGGATACTTGAACTTGACGCTCTTGGCGAAGAACTCGCCCTTCTGTTTCTTGAAGTAGATCTTGAGGATGTCGTGATTGGCTTCCTGGCGCAGGGTATAGCTGTCCACTGAGGTGGGTTCCTGGATCCCCAGGCTCTTCAGATTCTCGTACATCGGGCTTCCTCGGTTTGAAACGATCCTGACCAATCTATCTTAACCGAGTCGGTGTGGCTTGCCTGTGACAGGGGCGCCAAAATCAAAAGGGCGCCATCAGGCGCCCTTTTAAATCACCGTAAACCGCTTACTCGTCGATGGAGCGCAGCAGGGCGTTGATGCCGACCTTGGCGCGGGTCTTGGCATCCACTTTCTTGACGATGACGGCGGCGTACAGGCTGTATTTGCCGCACTTGGAGGGCAGGGAGCCGGAGACGACCACCGAGCCGGCCGGGACGCGGCCGTAGTGGATCTCGCCGGTTTCACGGTCATAGATGCGGGTGGACTGGCCGATGAAGACGCCCATGGAGATGACGGAGCCCTCTTCCACGATCACCCCTTCCACCACTTCGGAACGGGCACCGATGAAGCAGTTGTCTTCGATGATGGTCGGGTTGGCCTGCAGCGGCTCCAGTACGCCGCCGATGCCGACGCCGCCGGAGAGGTGCACGTTCTTGCCGATCTGGGCGCAGGAGCCCACGGTGGCCCAGGTGTCGACCATGGTGCCTTCATCGACGAAGGCGCCGATGTTGACGTAGGAGGGCATCAGCACGGTATTGGGCGCGATGAAGGAGCCTTTGCGGGCGGTGGCCGGCGGCACCACGCGCACACCGGCAGCCTTGAACTGCTCGGCGCTGTAGTCGGAGAACTTGAGGGGAACCTTGTCGTAATACTGGGCGTCGTCACCCTTGATGATGCCGTTGTCATTGATGCGGAAGTAGAGCAGTACCGCCTTCTTCAGCCACTGGTGTACCACCCACTCGCCGGCAATCTTCTCGGCAACGCGAGCCTTGCCGGAGTCCAGCAGGTCGATGGCTTGCAGGATGGCGGCCTTGGTGGCGGCATCGACGGAGCCGGGAGTGATGGAATCACGGCGCTCGAAGGCCGCTTCGATGATCTGTTGCAACTCGGTCATGACAGGTTTCCTTTAAAAAATTCCGTTTGTTGTATCACACTTTTCCAATTGTTTTTAAGGGCTCGGGCCGATTTCTTCACGGGAACGCCGATTTATTGTGCTGGCGTGGTCCAACCATTTGTTCTGCTTGATAAATCAGGGACAGACTCGGCGTCTTGTGAAGCCTTCACGGGCCCGGCCTGCCCTCATCATCGGCCGACTCTTGCGGGTTGAGCTGGTTGACCAGCCGCTCCTCCAGCGCCTGCTGCTCGGCCTGGGTCAACGGCTCGCCCGCGAGTGTGGTGAGGCTGAAGAAGTCCTCCACCCGCTCGCCGATGGTGGTGATCTTGGCGGCATGGAGCGACAGGCCGCACTGTTGGAACACGGCGCCGATGCGGGCCAGCAGCCCCGGGGTATCGAGCGCGGTCAGCTCCAGCAGAGTGTGGCGGGTCTCCCCCTTGTGGGGCAGAAAGACCACCCGGGTCGGCACGCTGAACTGGCGGTGGCGCCGTGACAGGGGTTTGCTGCGCAGCACCAGCTTGCCCGGCTCCTGCAGCGCCTTCTCCAGCGCCTTCTTGATGGTGGCGGTGCGGTTGGGGCTGATGGGCTCGCCGTTGGGCTCGAGCACCACGAAGGTATCGAGCACGTAGTCGCTGCGCGAATTCATGATCTGGGCGTCGTGGATGTTGAGGTTCTTCTGATCCAGCGCCGAGGCCACGGTGGCGAACAGATTCGGGGTGTCGCGACAATAGATGAACACCTCGCTGCCGCCGCGGGTCGGGTGCTTGCCGATGATCACCAGCGGCGCCGGGTTGTCGCCGTGTTCGATGATCTTGCGGCAGTGCCAGGCGATCTGCTCCGGCGTATGGCGCAGGAAGTAGTCTGCCTTGAAGTCGCTCCAGAGCTGGTTGATGGCCTCCTCCGGCACGTCGCGCTGGGCCAGGATCTGCTTGGCCTGGCGCTGGTTCTCGCGGATCTTGAGGCGCATGTCGGGCGGGTTTTCCAGCCCCTGGCGCAGCGCCTTCTGGGTGGCGAAGTAGAGCTCGCGCAGCAGGGTGCCTTTCCAGTCGTTCCAGAGGGTGTCGTTGGTGGCGCAGATATCGGCCACGGTCAGGCAGTAAAGCAGGTCGAGGTGCTGCTCGTCGCGCACCTTCTGGGCAAAGTCGGTGACCACCTCGGGGTCATAGATGTCGCGGCGCTGGGCGGTGACCGACATCAGCAGGTGGTGGCGTACCAGCCAGGCGACCAGCCGGCTCTCGTAGCGATCCAGGCCGTGCAGCTGGCAGAACTCCAGCGCATCGACGGCGCCGAGCTCTGAGTGGTCGCCACGCCGCCCCTTGGCGATGTCGTGGAACAGGGCGGCGATGCTGAGCAGCTCCGGCTTGCGCAGCCGGGTGAACACCTCGTGGCAGAGCGGGTGGGTCTGGCGGCTGGCCGGGTTGGGAAACTGATGGATGTTCTTGAGCAGCCGGTGAGTGTGTTCATCCACCGTGTAGGCGTGGAACATGTCGAACTGCATCTGGCCGACGATGAGGTTCCACTGCGGCAGGTAGGCCGCCAGGATGCCGTACTTGTGCATCAGGGTGAGCGGCTGGCCGATGCCGTTGGGGTGGCGCAGCAGCGCCATGAACAGGCGGCGGCATTCCGGCAGATCCTGCAGCCAGCAGTTGAGCTTGCGGCGCGCCTCGCGCAGCTGGCGCAGGGTGGCGGAGTGAATGCCGGCAATCTCCGGGTGCTGGGCTATCTGGTAGAAGAGGCGCAGGATGGCTGCGGGCTCGCGGCCGAACAGCTCGGAATCCACCGCATCGATGAGGCGCCCGCGCAGCTGGAACTCGTCGGAGAGGCGGCGCACGTCCATGGCGGTGTTGCCGAGGATCGCCTCGTCAAACAGCTGCAGCAGCATCTCGTTGAGCTCGGAGACCCGCCGCACCGTCTGGTAGAAGCGTTTCATCATCTGCTCGACCGGGGCGTTGCCTTCCCCCTCGAAGCCCAGCATCTGGGCCACGGTACGCTGGCGATCGAACAGCAGCCGGTTGTCGCCCTTGTTGATGGCCATGTGCAGGGCGAAGCGCACCTTCCACAAAAAATTCTGGCAATCGAGCAGCTCGCGATACTCGGCCCGGTTGAGGAAGCCGTGGCTGGTCATCTCGAACAGGGTGGTGGCGCCGAAGTGGCGGCGAGCCACCCAGGCCAGGGTCTGGATGTCGCGCAGGCCGCCCGGATTGCTCTTGAGGTCCGGCTCCAGCTTGTAGGCGGTGCCGAGAAACTGCTGGTGGCGCTGGGCCTGCTCTTCGCGTTTGGCCTTGAAGAACTGCTCGCTTGGCCAGAAGTGCTGGGGGCCGGTGGCCTCCTTGAGCTGCTGGAAGCCCGCCTCGCGGCCGGTGATGTAGCGCGCCTCGATGAGGTTGGTGGCAACCGTGATGTCGCCGCGTCCCTGCTCGAGACACTCGGCCACGTTGCGCACCGCCTGGCCCACCTCCAGCTTGAGATCCCACAGCAGGGTGATGAACTCACCGATGCGCAGCCCCAGCACCTCGTCCAACTCGTCCCCTTCGTAGAGGATCAGCAGGTCGATGTCGGAGTGGGGGTGCAGTTCGCCACGGCCATAACCACCCACCGCGATCAGAGTGAGCTCCGTCTTGTCGAAGCCGAACTTTTGCCACAACCGGGTCAGCAGCTCGTCCATGTATTCGGAGCGGGTAGCCACCAGTTCGATGATGTTGTCACCGGCATCGAAGCGGGCGTGCAGCCAGCCGAGAAAACGGCTCAGGTACTCCTTGCAGTTCTCGCGGGTGAGCTGAGCGTCGGGTAACAGGTGGGGGGAAAGCAGGCTGGCATCCATGGCGTCTCACACTCTACTGTCGCACGCCTGTGCGCTGTTCTCGCACGGGTTCGCGGCTGATAAAAACAAAACCCCGGCGGGAGGCCGGGGTTTGATGTTAACCGTGTTTGATGAGACGGTCGATAGTGTCATCCGGGCGCAGGGTCAGCACCTCGCAACCATCCTCGGTCACCAGCAGGGTGTGTTCCCACTGGGCGGAGTCGCCGCCATCCTTGGTGGTCACGGTCCAGCCATCCTTCGGATTGACCTTGCAGTGGTACTTCTTGCTGTTGACCATGGGTTCGATGGTGAAACACATGCCCGGCTTGAGCTCCTGCTTGCCGCCGTTGCGATAGTGCAGGATCTGCGGCTCTTCATGGAACTCGGCCCCGATGCCGTGGCCACAGTAGTCGCGCACCACGGAGAAACCGGCCTTCTCTACGATGGGCTGGATCACGGCACCGATCTCGGTGATGCACATGCCCGGCCGCACCTGCTTGATGGCGGCGTAGAGGCTCTCCTGGGCGACCTTGCACAGCTGACGGCGCAGCGGGGTGGTCTCACCCACGATGAACATGGCGGAGGTATCGCCGTGGTAGCCATCCTTGATGACGGTGATGTCCAGGTTGATGATGTCCCCTTCCCGCAGTTTCTTGTGGTTCGGGATGCCGTGGCAGATCACATCGTTCACCGAGGTGCAGATGGACTTGGGGAAGCCGTGGTAGTTGAGCGGCGCAGGGATGGCCTGCTGCACGTCGACGATGTAGTCGTGGCAGAGGGTGTTCAGTTCGTCGGTGGTGACGCCCGCCTTGACGTGGGGGGCGATCATGACCAGCACATCGGCGGCCAGTTGGCCGGCAACGCGCATCTTTTCAATCTCTTCCGGTGTCTTGATTTTAATGGACATGGGATCTCTCTTGGGACCTGATCGCGCATCTATCGATGTCCGGCAATCAGGTAATGAAAAATAGATGCGTTTGCAATCAGGCCAAAATTTTATCCCCAACCCCCGTTTACTTCCAGTGTGATTGTCATCACAGCGTCAAATCGGCGCTTCAGCATGCTGCCCAGGGATCCATTTTTAGCGGTTCGGCTGGTGGTGTCCTGACCAAAGTTATGGTATAAAGCGCGCCGGAATGGGGAACTTGTGTCCTCATGCCATCACCCTTACTTAAACAACACACACACATCGACACATATGCCGGGGTGCCTTAACGGGTCGGTTATATGGGATGTGTGGAGGCCTAACCCCAATAGAGGTATAAAATGGCTAAAGTTTCTATGCGCGACATGCTGCAAGCCGGCGTTCACTTCGGTCACCAGACTCGTTACTGGAACCCGAAAATGAAATCCTACATCTTCGGTGCCCGCAGCAAGGTTCACATCATCAACCTGGAAAAAACCGTTCCGATGTTTGACGATGCCATGAACTTCATCAGCTCCGTAGCTGCCAAGAAGGGCAAGGTACTGTTCGTAGGTACCAAGCGTGCCGCGTCTGAAGCCGTAAAAGAAGCCGCTGAGCGTTGCGACCAGTTCTATGTTAACCACCGCTGGCTGGGCGGCATGCTGACCAACTGGAAAACCGTTCGTCAGTCCATCAAGCGCCTGAAAGATCTGGAAACCCAGAGCCAAGACGGTACCTTCGACAAGCTGACCAAGAAAGAGGCGCTGATGCGTACTCGCGAAATGGAAAAGCTGGAGAAGAGCCTGGGTGGTATCAAGAACATGGGCGGCCTGCCTGACGTTCTGTTCGTTGTCGATGCCGACCACGAGCACATCGCTATCAAAGAAGCCAACAACCTGGGTATCCCGGTAGTTTCCATCGTTGATACCAACTCCAACCCGGACGGCGTTGACTATGTCATCCCGGGTAACGACGACGCTATCCGTGCCGTTCAGCTGTACCTGAATGCTGCTGCTGACACCGTACTGGAAGCTCGCGCTCAGGACATCGTTGTTCAAGCCGAACAAGATGGCTTCGTTGAAGCTGAGTAATTGATAAGGACTGCAAAGCCCTTATTAACCAAGCTGATGTAATTGGTTAGCAGGGGCCCTTGTGGCCCCTGTTTCTTGTCAATTCAAGACCGAGGATACTGGACATGGCAAACATTTCTGCCGCCCTGGTAAAAGAACTGCGCGAGCGCACCGCCGCTGGCATGATGGATTGCAAAAAAGCACTGGAAGAAGCCAACGGTGATATCGAACTGGCTATCGAAAACATGCGCAAATCCGGTCAGGCCAAAGCCGCCAAGAAAGCTGGCCGTATCGCCGCTGAAGGTGTGATCTTCGCCCGTACCGAAGGCAACGTTGCCGTCATGATCGAGCTGAACTGCGAGACTGACTTCGTTTCCAAGGATGCCGGCTTCCTGGCCATGGGTCAGAAAATCGTTGAAATCGCCGCTACCCAGAAGATCGCTGACGTTGACGCGCTGAAAGCCGCCGACTTCGGCAACGGCGAGTCCGTTGAGCTGACCATCACCAACCTGATCGCCAAGATCGGTGAGAACATGAACCTGCGTCGCGTGATGCTGGTTGAAGGTGACAACCTGGGCACCTACGTTCACGGCTCCCGCATCGGTGTTATCACCAAGCTGGCCGGTGGTTCCGACGAGCTGGCCAAAGATCTGGCCATGCACGTTGCTGCCAACAGCCCGCAATTCGTCAAGCCGGAAGATGTATCTGCCGAAGTCGTTGCCAAAGAGCGCGAAATCCAGATCGACATCGCCATCAACTCTGGCAAGCCGAAAGAGATCGCCGAGAAAATGGTTGAAGGCCGCATGAAGAAGTTCACCGGTGAGGTTTCCCTGACTGGTCAACCGTTCGTGAAAGATCCTTCCATGACCGTTGCCGAGCTGCTGAAGAAAGAAGGCGCTGACGTTGTTTCCTTCACCCGTTTCGAAGTGGGCGAAGGCATCGAGAAGCAAGAGACCGATTTCGCTGCGGAAGTTGCAGCCCAAATCGCGGCCGCTCAAAAGGCCTAATCGAACCGGTTTTTCCGTTTCCCCAGACCGCGACTTATGTCGCGGTCTTTATATGACCAGGAATCAGTGACATGAGTACCAATCCCAAGCCTGCATACAGACGTGTTCTTCTGAAGTTGAGTGGTGAAGCCCTGCAAGGATCCGAGGGTTTTGGCATTGATCCGGCGGTGCTGGATCGGATGGCCCAAGAGATCAAAGAACTGGTTGAGCTGGGTGTTCAGGTCGGTCTGGTCATCGGTGGCGGCAACCTGTTCCGTGGTGCCGGTCTTGCCAAGGCGGGCATGAACCGCGTGGTGGGCGACCACATGGGTATGCTGGCTACCGTGATGAACGGTCTGGCCATGCGTGATGCCCTGCATCGTGCTTATGTGAATGCCCGTCTGATGTCTGCCATCTCCCTGCAAGGCATCTGTGACTCCTATGTCTGGGCCGAAGCCATCAGCCAGCTGCGCGCCGGCAAGGTGGTGATCTTCTCCGCCGGTACCGGCAACCCCTTCTTCACTACCGATTCTGCGGCCTGTCTGCGCGGGATCGAGATCGAAGCTGACGTCGTGCTCAAGGCCACCAAGGTCGATGGCGTGTTCACCGACGATCCGGTCAAGAACCCGGATGCCGTGCTGTGCCATGAACTGAGTTATGATGAAGTTCTTGAAAAAGAACTCAAAGTAATGGATCTTGCTGCTTTTACTCTGGCCCGCGACCACGATCTGCCGATCCGGGTGTTCAACATGAACAAGCCGGGTGCGCTGCGTCGGGTGATCATGGGCGAGCCGGAAGGTACCCTGATCCATCACGTCAGCAAGTGAGACAAGCGTGAGCTTCGGCTCGTTTGTCCATGACGCCAGCCAATAAGATAGATACGGGCCGGTTGACGGCTCGTTCGCCAAAAGGAAAACCACTGTGATCAACGAGATTAAAAACGACGCCAAGGACCGCATGGCCAAGAGCGTAGAGTCGCTCAAGACCCAGATGTCCAAGATCCGTACCGGCCGTGCTCACCCGAGCCTGCTCGACGGTATCCAGGTGGAGTATTACGGTGCGGCCACTCCTCTGAAACAGTTGGCCAACGTGGTGGCTGAAGATGCCCGCACCCTCTCCATCTCCATCTTTGACCGCTCCATGATCCAGGCGGTGGAAAAGGCCATCCTGACCTCCGATCTGGGCCTCAACCCGTCCAGCAACGGCCAGACCCTGCGCGTGCCGCTGCCGCCGCTGACCGAAGAGCGTCGTCGCGACCTGACCAAGATCGTGCGTGCCGAAGCGGAAGGTGCCCGGGTTGCCGTGCGCAACATCCGTCGCGATGCCAACGCCGACCTCAAAGCGCTGCTCAAAGACAAAGAGATCTCCGAAGACGACGACCGTCGTGCTCAGGAAGAGATCCAGAAGCTGACCGATTCCTTCATCAAGCTGGTAGACGAAGCACTGGCCCTGAAGGAAAAGGAGCTAATGGAAATCTAAGCCTCTGACAGGTATATTACGAGCGCCGTGTAGTGCCCCTGCACGGCGCTTTTGTCTTTGTGGGAGAAATGAATGTCGCTTTTGGCAGCCGTAGGTGATTGCGCCAATTCGTCCTTGCCTCGTCACGTCGCCATCATCATGGACGGCAACGGACGCTGGGCCCAGAACCGTGGCAAGATGCGGGTCTATGGCCACAAGGCAGGCGTGAAGTCTGTTCGCGAGGCGGTAACCTTTGCTGCGCGGGCCAAGATAGACGCGCTGACCCTGTTTGCGTTTTCCAGCGAGAACTGGCGTCGCCCGGAAGGAGAGGTCAGCGCCTTGATGGAGCTGTTCATGACGGTGCTGGGCCGTGAGGTGCAGAAGCTGCACAGCAACGGCATCCGGCTCAAGGTGATCGGCGATACCGCCCGTTTCAGCGAGCGTCTGCAGGCCAAGATTGCCAAGGCAGAGGCGTTGACCGCCAACAATCAGGGGCTGACCCTCAATATCGCCGCCAATTATGGTGGTCAGTGGGACATCGCCCAGGCGGCCCGCAAGCTGGCCCGTGCTGTGGCGAGCGGGGAACTGGCTGCCGACCAGATAGATGAAGCCATGCTTGGCCGTGAGGTATGCATGGCCGACCTGCCGCCGGTGGATCTACTGATCCGCACCGGGGGCGATCATCGCATCAGCAATTTTGTGTTATGGCAGCTCGCCTATGCCGAGCTCTATTTTACCCCGGTGCTGTGGCCCGATTTCAACGAGGCCGAGTTCAGCGAGGCCGTTGCCTCCTTTGTGGCTCGTGAGCGTCGTTTCGGCTGCACGGGTGAACAGATCCGGGAATTGATCGCCGAGCAACAGACCGGCTAACCCCCCTCCCAAGAGAGAGGCTTCTTTTGCTAAAACAACGAATTATTACCGCATTGCTACTGGTTCCCCTGGTGTTGGGGGCGCTGTTTTTTCTGCCGTTGAAATTCTTTGCCCTGTTGGCATCCCTGGTATTTCTGTTGGCCAGCCGCGAGTGGAGCGGCTTCGTCTCCGCCAAGCCGCAGCAGTGGCTGCCGCTGGTGTACTGCCTGCTGCTCGGAGCCAGCCTGTTCTGGCTGCCGGTGGAGCAGCTGTGGACACCTCATCTGCATCCGCTGGTGATGGGCGTGCTCTGGACCGCCGTCAGCTGGTGGCTGCTGGGGCTGCTGCTGGTGTTGCGCTACCCCCAGAGCGCCAAGCTGTGGAAGGAATCCATCTGGCTCAAGTCCCTGTTCGGCCTGGTGACCCTGGTCCCCTTCTTCTGGTCCCTGGTGGCCATCCGTGGTTACAACTTCTATCACGACCCCATGATGGGGGCCTGGATCCTGCTGTTCGTGATGGGACTGGTCTGGGCGGCAGATTCTGGCGCGTATTTTTTCGGCAAGGCGTTCGGCAAACACAAGCTGGCGCCGGCCGTGAGCCCCGGCAAAACCATCGAAGGCATGTGTGGCGGCCTGTTTACCGCCAGCCTGCTGGCGGTCGGGGTGACCTGGTTCATGGGCTTCGTGCCCGCCAAGATGGCCATCGTGCTGTTCTGCTCCTTGCTGGCGGTGCTGGCCTCGGTACTCGGCGATCTCACCGAGAGCATGTTCAAGCGCGAAGCCGGCATCAAGGATTCAGGCACCCTGTTGCCCGGCCACGGTGGCATCCTCGATCGGATCGACAGCCTGACCGCCGCGCTGCCGGTGTTCCTGCTCAGCTATCTGCTGCTCAGCCAGGAGTTTTGATGCATAACCTGGTGATTCTGGGGGCCTCCGGCTCCATCGGTCAGAGTACGCTCAAGGTACTGCGGCACAATCCGGGGCGCTGGCAGGTGCTGGCGCTGACCGCGGCCCGCAGCGTGGAGGCCATGCTGCGCGACTGTCTCGAATTCTCTCCCCGCTTCGCCGTCATGGTGGACGAGGCCGCCGCCAGCGAGCTGGCTGCTCAACTCAAGACCCACGGCAGCGCGACTCGTGTCATGGCTGGCCCGGCCGCCCTGTGCGAAGTGGCCGCTCACCCCGATGCCCACAGCGTGATGGCCGCCATCGTCGGTGCCGCCGGGCTTGCACCCACCATGGCCGCGGTGCGTGCCGGCAAGCGCATCCTGCTGGCCAACAAGGAGGCCCTGGTGATGTCCGGCGCTTTCTTCATGGAGGCGGTGCGCGAGCACGGGGCCGAGCTGCTGCCCATCGACAGCGAACACAACGCCATTTTTCAGTGCCTGCCCGAGGCCATCCAGCGCCAGCCGGGCTTTTGCGACCTGGCGGGAGCGGGTATCAGCAAGATCCTGCTGACCGGCTCCGGCGGCCCGTTCCGTTATACCGACATCGCTGAGCTGGCCCGCGTCACCCCGGCTCAGGCCATCGCCCATCCCAACTGGTCTATGGGTGCCAAGATCTCGGTCGACTCCGCCACCATGATCAACAAGGGGCTGGAGTATATCGAGGCGCGCTGGCTGTTCAACGCGGCGCCCGAGCAGATCCAGGTGGTGATCCATCCCCAGTCGGTGATTCACTCCATGGTGCAGTACAAGGACGGCTCCGTGCTGGCCCAGCTCGGCAATCCGGACATGTGCACTCCCATCGCCCACGCGCTGGCCTATCCGGCTCGAGTCGAGTCCGGTGTGGAACCTTTGGATTTCTTCAGTGTCGGAGAGTTCAGCTTTATCCGTCCCGACTATGAGCGCTATCCCTGCCTGCAGCTTGCCATGCATGCCTGTCAGCAGGGACAGGCCGCAACCACGGCCCTCAATGCCGCCAACGAGGAGGCCGTGGCGGCTTTCCTTGCAGAGCGGATCGGTTTTATGGATATTGCCAGAGTCAATGAGGCCACCATGCTCGCCCTGGGCGGTACGGCGGCCGGTTCGCTGGACGATTTGATTGCGCTGGATGGGGCGGCCCGTGCCCGTGCTCACAATTTGATTGAGGAGCTTAGCTGATGAGAGCTGTTTCGTGGCATTGTGCTGCCTTCACCCTGATTGTCGGAGACAGGACCATGCATGAAAGCGAGGTGATGGGCTGATGGGCGGTGTGTTGTGGAACATCGGTGCCTTTATCGTCGCCCTCGGGCTGCTGGTTGCGGTACATGAATTCGGCCACTTCTGGGTGGCCCGTCGCTGCGGTGTCAAGGTCGAACGTTTCTCCATCGGTTTCGGCAAGGCCATCTGGCGTCGGCTCGGCAAGGATGGCACCGAGTACGTGCTGGCCCTGATCCCCCTCGGCGGTTACGTCAAGATGCTGGACGGCCGGGTGGACGAGCTCAAGCCCGGTGACGAGCAGTACGCTTTCAATCACAAGAGCGTCTGGGCGCGGATGGCCATCGTCGCTGCCGGCCCCATGGCCAACTTCGTGTTTGCCCTGTTCGCCCTCTGGCTGATGTTCATGATCGGCGTGCCCGCCGTCAAACCCGTGGTGGGCGAGGTGCGTCCCGCCTCCATCGTGGCGGCGGCCGGGGTGGAACCCGGCATGGAGATCGTCGGCGTCGGCGGCGAGGAGACCGGTGACTGGGAGAGCGTGACCTATGCCCTCATCAGCCACCTTGGCGATGACTCGGTCCAGCTCAAGCTCAAGGCGGCCAATACCAGCTACGCGGTGGACAAGACCCTGCAACTGGCCGGCTGGAAGTTTGACCCCGACAAGGAGTCTCCCATCGGCAGCCTGGGCATAGTGCCGCTCGGTGGCAAGGTGCTGCCGGTGGTCGATGCGGTGGTGGCCGCGAGCGCCAGCGAGAAGGCCGGCGTTCAGGCGGGCGATCGCATCAAGCGGGTAGGGGAGCAGGAGATCACCGAGTGGGCCCAGTTTGTCCACCAGGTGCAGCAGTCGCCCCAGCAGCCGCTTGAGGTGACCGTCGAGCGGGCGGGCAGCGAGCTGACCCTGACCCTGACGCCGGATGCCAAGAAGGTACGGGGCCAGCTGGTCGGTTTTGTCGGCCTGTCGCCGCAACTGGTTCCATTACCGGATGAGTATCGGATTCTGTTACAGTATGGGCCTTTGCAAGCCCTGTGGCAGGGCGCCCAGAAGACCTGGAGCCTGACCACCCTGACCTTCGACATGATCGGCAAGCTGATCGGTGGCATCGTCTCGCTGGACAACCTGAGCGGCCCCATCTCCATTGCCAAGGGCGCGGGCAGCAGTGCCGACTACGGTCTGGTCTACTTTCTCGGCTTTCTGGCGCTGATCAGCGTCAACCTGGGGATCATCAACCTGTTCCCCCTGCCGGTGCTGGACGGTGGCCATCTGGTCTACTTCCTCATCGAGGCGGTCACCGGCAAGCCGGTATCAGAAAAAATTCAGGAAGTGGGTTTCCGGATTGGCGCCGCCATTCTGATGTTACTGATGGGTATTGCGCTGTTTAATGATTTCGCTCGCCTCTGAGGCCAGAGCATCAACAAGGACACATAAGAACAAAATGGCTGTTAAAAAAGCATTGGTGTTGAGTTGCCTGCTGGGTGCCAGTTTCCTGGCCCAGGCGGCCCCTGCCTCTTTTGTGGTGCAAGATATTCAGGTTGAAGGTCTGCAGCGGGTGACCCTGGGTGCCGCCCTGCTGAACCTGCCGATCCGGGTGGGCGATTCCGTCGATTCCGTGACGCTGGCCAACGCCATCAAGAAGCTCTATGCCTCCGGCAACTTCGAGGACGTCAAGGTCTACCGCGACGGTCAGGTGCTGCAAGTGGCGGTCAAAGAGCGGCCGACCATCTCCAGCATCGAGTTCTCCGGCAACAAGGATATCAAGGAAGAGCAGCTGACCCAGAGTCTGGAGTCCTCCGGCATCCGGGTGGGTGATCCGCTGGATCGCACCGTGCTGAGCTCCCTCGAGAAGGGGCTGGAAGATTTCTACTACGGCGTGGGCAAGTACTCCGCCAAGGTCAAGGCCATCGTCACCCCGCTGCCGCGCAACCGGGTCGACCTCAAGTTCACCTTCGTGGAAGGGGAAGCGGCCAAGATCCAGCAGATCAACATCGTCGGCAACAACGTGTTCCCGGAAGAGAAGCTGCTGGCCCAGCTCTCCCTCAAGGACGACGTGCCCTGGTGGAACTTCACCGGTGACCAGCGTTACCAGAAGCAGAAGCTGGCCGGCGACATCGAAACCCTGCGCTCCTACTACATGGACCGCGGCTACATCCGCTTTACCCAGGAGTCGACCCAGGTCTCCATGACCCCGGACAAGAAGGGGGTCTACGTCACCCTCAACGTCAAGGAAGGGGATCAATACAAGGTGTCCGGCATCCAGCTCAAGGGCGATCTGATCGATCGCGGCGGCGAGATGAAGGGGCTCATCCCCATCGAGACCGGCAGCATCTACTCCGCCAGCCAGGTGACCCACACCGAAGAGGTGCTCTCCAAGTTCCTCGGTCGCTACGGCTACGCCTACCCGAAAGTGGTCACCTTCCCGCAGGTCAACGATCAGACCAAGGAAGTGGAGCTCATCGTCAACATCGAGCCGGGCCCCCGCGTCTATGTGCGCAACATCAACTTCACCGGCAACGTCACCACCAAGGACGAAGTGCTGCGCCGCGAAATGCGTCAGATGGAGGGCACCTGGCTCTCCTCCGACAGCGTCGAGCAGTCCAAGACCCGTCTCAACCGCCTCGGCTTCTTCGAAACCGCCGAAGTGGACACCAAGCGGGTGCCGGGCAGCGATGACCAGGTCGATCTGGACTTCAAGGTCAAGGAGCAGCCGGCCGGTTCCATCAACGCCGGTGTGGGCTACGGTACCGAATCTGGCCTGAGTCTGCAGGCGGGCCTGCAGCAGGACAACTTCATGGGGACCGGCAAGAAGATCGGCATATCCGCCAGTACCAACAAGTACTCCAAGAGCGTCGACCTCAGCTACAACGATCCCTACTTCACCGTGGACGGGGTCAGCCTCGGCGGTCGTCTCTACTACAACCAGTTCAGTGCGGCCGACGCCAACATCGTGGACTACGAGAACACCACCATCGGCTTCCGCCTCTCCAGTGGTTTCCCGGTCAACGAGAACAACCGTCTCGACTTCAGCCTCGGGGTCGAAAACAACAAACTGTCCCAGCCCAACCCCTATCTGCAGGTGGATGAGTTCTGGAAGGTGTACAGCGAGAACAAGGATGGCGACAACCGCATGGTGTTCAACACCGTCGATGTCACCGCCGGTTGGACCCGTTCCACCCTCAACAAGGGCCAGTTCCCGACCGCCGGTGACCGTCAGCGGGTCAACGCCAAGGTGACCGTGCCGGGCATGGATCTGCAGTACTTCAAGCTCAACGCCGAAGACGCGCACTACTTCCCGTTCGATGCGGATCACAAGTGGGTGCTGATGGCCAAGGCGCGTGCCTCCTACGGCAACGGCTACGGCAGCAACGGCAGCTATGACCACGTATTGCCGTTCTTCGAGAACTACTTCGCCGGTGGTTTCGACACCCTGCGCGGCTTCAAGAGCAATACCGTGGGTCCGAAGGCGCTCTACTACTACAACCTGAGCGGCAACGACGTCATCCAGGGTACCGACAGCTCGGTGGGCGGCAATGCCCTGGCGGTCGCCTCCCTCGAGATGATAGTGCCGACGCCGTTTGCGTCCGAGACCTATCAGCCGCAACTGCGGACCAGCTTCTTCATCGATGCCGGTTCCGTGTGGGATACCACCTTCGACTATGACCAGTACCGCAACCGTTGCTTCAGCGGCTGCAACTATCTGGCCGACTATTCGGATCCGACCAACTACCGCGCCTCGGCCGGTCTGTCGCTGCAGTGGCTCTCCCCGATGGGCCCGCTGGTGTTCGCGATTGCCCGTCCGCTCAAGCAGTACGAGGGCGACCGGACCGAGTTCTTCTCATTCAACATCGGCCGTACCTTCTAAGGACGGACTCTGCCCCCACCCAGCGGTGGGGGTATTCAATGATGGGACGCGCAGCTTGCGTGCCTCACCAGGTAACAAGTCGGTCCGGGTACCACTTGCATAATCAGGTAAATCAGGTAGCCCTCACATGAGGGAACAAGGAGTAAGTGTGAATAAAGCGTTGAAAGTAGCTGGTTTGAGTTTTGCACTGATGGCTGCCGGCATGGGCTCCGCCTTGGCCGAGACCAAGATCGCCGTGGTCGACATGGGCGAAGTATTCCAAAAGCTGCCCCAGCGTGAAGCAGTCTCCAAGAAGCTGAAAGGCGAATTCGAGCCGCGCATGCGTGAGCTGCAGAAGCTGGAATCCGACGGTCAGAAACTGGTCGAGAAGTTCAAGAAGGACGAAGCCTTCATGAGCGCCGAGCAGAAGAAGCAGAACCAGGAGAAGCTGGCCAAGCTGCAGATGGAGTTCAACCAGAAGCGTCAGGCGTTTGAACAGGACAACGGTCGCCGTCAGTCCGAAGAGCGCAACAAGATCCTGACCAAGGTGCAGGCTGCCATCGATTCCATCGCCAAGAGCAATGGTTACGATCTGGTGCTGGAGCGCAACGCCGCCCCGTACGCCGCCAGCAAGCTGGACATCTCTGCCCAGGTTATTTCTCAGGTAAGCAAGAGCAACTAATTGATGGCATTCACTCTCGCACAGCTGGCCCAGCAACTGGGGGCCCAGGTCCATGGCGACGGAACCCTGGAAATCCGCAAGGTAGCGACACTGGAAAAGGCCGGGGAGGGGGATATCACCTTCCTGTCCAATAAAAAGTACCGGCATTATCTGGAGCAGAGCAAGGCGACCGCCGTGCTCATCACAGAAGCGGATCTGCCATTTTGTCCCACCAATGCCCTGGTGCTCAAAGACCCCTATGTGGGCTTTGCCCGGGTAGCCCAACTGCTGGACACCACCCCGCAGCCGGCCACGGATATCCATCCGAGCGCCGTCATTGCGGCGGACGTGCAACTGGGCGAGAGAGTGGCCATCGGGGCCAATGCGGTGATCGAATCCGGCGTGGTGCTGGGTGACGATGTGCGCATCGGTCCGGGCTGTTTCGTTGGCAAGAATACCCGACTGGGAGCTCGCTCCCGGTTGTGGGCCAACGTCACCCTGTATCACAACATCACCATGGGCACCGACTGTCTGGTTCAATCCGGCACAGTGATCGGGGCCGATGGGTTCGGTTATGCCAACGAGCGCGGCGAGTGGATCAAGATCCCCCAGCTCGGCGGCGTGACCATCGGCAACCGGGTCGAGATCGGTGCCTGCACCACCATCGACCGCGGCGCGCTGGAAGATACCCGCATCGCTGACAACGTCATCATCGACAACCAGTGCCAGATTGCCCACAACGTCGAGATCGGCTACGGCACCGCCGTGGCGGGCTCCACCGTGATGGCAGGTAGTCTCAAGGTCGGCAAATACTGTATCATTGGCGGCGCCTCCGTCTTTAACGGGCACATGGAGATCTGCGACCAGGCCACCGTTACCGGCATGGCCATGGTGATGCGACCCATTACCGAGCCCGGTGTCTACTCTTCCGGCATCCCCCTGCAAACCAATAAAGAGTGGCGCAAGACCGCCGCCCGGGTGATGCGTATCGAAGAGATGCACAAGCGGTTGAGCAAGCTTGAGAAGAAGCTGGACCAAGAATAATCACGATTGGTATAGGGTACTGTTTTGACTACTGAAAAGAAGAGCCTGGGTATCCAGGAAATAATGGATCTGCTGCCCCACCGTTATCCGTTCCTGATGGTGGACAAGGTGGAAAACTACGAGATCAGCGATGAGCGCAAGACCTTGCGTGCCATCAAGAACGTCTCGTTCAACGAGCCGATCTTTCAGGGCCACTTCCCGGCCAAGCCGGTGTTCCCCGGCGTGCTGATCCTGGAAGCCATGGCACAGGCCACCGGTATCCTGGCGTTTACCATGGTGGGCAAGCCGTCTCCCAACGAACTCTATTACTTTGCCTCAATCGACAACGCTCGTTTCAAGCGTCCGGTGGGCCCCGGCGATCAGCTGGTGCTCGACGTGGAATTCCTGAAAGAGCGTCGCGGTATCGCCAAGTTCACCGGTGTGGCCACGGTCAACGGTGAAGTGGTCTGTACCGCCGAGCTGATGTGCGCCAAACGCGAGGTTTAACACACGTGATCGACCAGACTGCCATCATTCACGATACTGCCGTCGTCCATGAGTCTGCCGTCATCGGTAAAGGGGTTGAAATCGGCCCCTTTTCTGTCATCGGTGCCGAGGTGGAAATCGGCGACAACACCTGGGTCAGCTCCCATGTGGTGATCAAGGGCCCGACCAAGATTGGTCGCGGCAACAAGATCTTCCAGCACACCTCCATCGGTGAGGATTGCCAGGACAAGAAGTACGCCGGCGAGCGCACCTTCCTCGAGATCGGCGACAACAACGTCTTTCGCGAGAACTGCACCGTGCACCGTGGCACCATCCAGGATCAGTCCCTGACCAAGATCGGCAGCGGCAACCTGTTCATGGTCAACGTCCACGTTGCCCACGACTGCATCATCGGTGACAACTGCATCTTCGCCAACAACGCGACCCTGGCGGGCCACGTAGTGATCGGCGATTTCGTGATCTTCGGCGGTCTCTCCGCGATCCACCAGTTCGGCCGCGTCGGCTCCCACGCCTTCGTCGGTGGCTGCGCCGCTCTCAACAAGGACGTGCCGCCCTACGTGATGGCCGCCGGCAACTACGCCAAACCGTTCGGGGTCAACTCCGAGGGGCTGCGTCGCCGCGGTTATACGCCTGAGGCCATCTCCGCCGTCAAGCGCGCCTACAAAGAGATCTTCCGCTCCGGCAAGACCATCGAAGAGGTGCTGCCGGTGCTGATCGAGATGGCGCAAGCCGAGCCGGCCATCCAGCTCTACGTGGATTTCCTCAAAGACAACGAGCGCGGGATCATCCGTGCCTGATCCCGTTCGCATCGGTATCGTCGCCGGAGAAGTTTCCGGCGACATTCTGGCTGCCGGCCTGGTGCGCGAGCTGCAGGCCCGCTACCCGGACGCTCAGTTCGAAGGGATCGCCGGGCCGCGCATGCAGGCCCTCGGCGTGAAGGCGCTGTTCGAGATGGAAGAGCTTTCCGTCATGGGGATCACCGAAGTGCTGGGCCGTCTGCCGCGCATTCTCAAGGTCCGCCGCGAACTGCTGCGCCACTTCATCGCCAATCCGCCCGACATCTTCATCGGGGTGGATGCTCCGGATTTCAATATCGGGGTGGAGCTCAAACTGCGCCGCGCCGGTATCAAGACGGTTCACTACGTCAGCCCCTCGGTGTGGGCCTGGCGCCAGAACCGCATTCACAAGATCAAGGCCGCCACCGACATGGTGCTCGCCTTCCTGCCGTTCGAGAAAGCCTTCTACGACCGCTTCGATGCCCCTTGCCGTTTCGTCGGCCACACCATGGCGGACGACATCCCGCTGGTGCCGGATCAGGCTGCGGTGCGTAGAACCCTCGGCATCGACGCCAACCGACGCTGGCTGGCGGTGCTGCCGGGCAGTCGCAGCGCCGAGGTGGGCTTTATGTCGCCCCTGTTTCTCGAGGCCTGCAAGCACCTGACGGTGCGCTATCCGGATCTCGGTTTCATCGTGCCGCTGGTCAACCAGAAGCGGCGCGAGCAGTTCCTGGCCATCAAGGCCGAGCTGGCGCCGGATCTCGACATGGTGCTGCTGGAAGGGCAGGGCCGTGAGGCGATGATCGCCGCCGACGTGGTGATGCTGGCCTCCGGCACCGCGGCGCTTGAAGCCATGCTGGTGAAAAAGCCGATGGTGGTGGGCTACAAGCTCAAGCCGTTCAGCTACTGGCTGGCCCAGCGGCTGGTGAAGACCGAATTCGTCTCCCTGCCCAACCTGCTGGCCGGTCGCATGCTGGTGCCCGAGCTCATCCAGCACGAATGCACCCCGGAGAATCTGGTGGTCGAGGTGAGCAAGTTCTTCGAGCACGACAACAGCGCGCTGGTGAACACCTTCACCGAGCTGCACCAGCTCATCCGCTGCAACGCGGATCAGCAGGCGGCCGAAGCGGTGGCCGAGCTGCTCGGCAGATAACTTCCGGGCGGCCGCAGGGGCTGCGCCAACGTGACGCCAGGCCCTGCGGGGCCTGTTTTGATTCAAGGCTACAAGATGATGATCGATATTCCTGACGACAGGCTGGTTGCCGGTGTGGACGAGGTGGGCCGTGGCCCGCTGGTGGGTGACGTGGTCACCGCCGCGGTGATTCTTGACCCGGCCAATCCCATCATCGGGCTGAACGACTCCAAGAAGCTCTCCGAGAAGAAGCGGCTCGCCCTGTTTGACGAGATCAAAGAGAAGGCGCTGGCCTGGTCCGTCGGCCGTGCCAGCCCGGCGGAGATCGACGAGCTCAACATCCTGCACGCCACCATGCTGGCGATGCAGCGCGCCGTGGCGGGGCTCTCCATCGCGCCCGAGCTGGTCTTCATCGACGGCAACCGCTGCCCAAGCTTGCCGATGGAGGCCCGCGCCGTGGTCAAGGGCGACAGCCTGGTGGCTGCCATCAGCGCCGCCTCGATCCTCGCCAAGGTGACTCGCGATGCGGAGATGACCGAGCTGGACAGCCGTCATCCCGAGTACGGTTTCGCCCGCCACAAGGGCTATCCGACCGCGGAGCACCTCGCCATCCTGGCCGAGCGCGGCCCGCTGCCCGAATATCGCAAAAGTTTCAAACCGGTGCGTCGCGCACTGGGGATCGAATAGACCATGCAATTTAGTCCGAGCAACGAGAGGGGATGACGATGGCTGAACCCCGTTTTATCCACCTGCGGGTCCACTCCGACTTCTCCATGGTCGACGGCCTGCAGAAGATCAATCCCATCGTCGGCGCGGCGGCGGCCAACAACATGCCGGCGCTGGCGCTGACCGACCAGATGAACATGTGTGGCCTGGTGCGCTTCTACGGTGCCGCCCACGGCAAGGGCGTCAAGCCCATCGTCGGGGCCGACTTCTGGGTGCAGAGTGACGAGCTTGGCGACGAGCAGTTCCGCCTCACCCTGCTTGCCATGGACAACGACGGCTACCAGAACATCACATTGCTCATCTCCCGCGGCTATCAGCGCGGTCACGTGCAGGGGCGCCCGGTCATCGACAAGGCTTGGCTGGCCGAGCACGCCAAGGGAGTGATCGTCCTCTCCGGCGGGCGCGAGGGGGACGTGGGCAAGTTCCTGCTCAAGGGCAACCGCCAGATGACCGAGCAGTGTCTCGCCTTCTATCAGGGCCACTTCCCCGACGCCTATTATCTGGAGCTGCTGCGTACCGGCCGCCCCGATGAAGAGGTCTACCTGCACATGGCGGTGGCCATTGCCACCGAGTTCGCACTGCCGGTGGTGGCCACCAACGAGGTGGTGTTCCTCACCGCCGATGACTTCGACGCCCACGAGATCCGGGTCGCCATCCACGACGGCTATACCCTGATGGACAAGCGCCGCCCGCGCCGTTACAGCCCACAGCAGTACCTGCGCAGCCAGGAGGAGATGGCGGAGCTGTTTGCCGACATCCCTGAGGCGCTGGAGAACACGGTGGAGATCGCCAAGCGCTGCAACGTGACGGTGCGCCTCGGCGAATACTTCCTGCCCAACTTCCCGACCGGTGACATGACCACCGAAGACTTCCTGGTCATGAAGTCGAAAGAGGGGCTGGAGGAGCGACTTGAATTCCTGTTCCCGGATCCGGCCGTGCGGGCCGAGCGCCGTCCCGAGTATGACGAGCGGCTCGACATCGAGCTCAAAGTGATCAACCAGATGGGCTTCCCGGGTTACTTCCTCATCGTGATGGAGTTTATCCAGTGGTCCAAGGACAACGGCATTCCCGTCGGCCCGGGCCGGGGCTCGGGGGCGGGTTCCCTGGTGGCCTACGCACTCAAGATCACCGATCTGGATCCGCTGGAATTTGACCTGCTGTTCGAACGTTTCCTGAACCCCGAGCGGGTATCCATGCCCGACTTCGACGTCGACTTCTGCATGGACAGACGGGACGAGGTGATCGACCACGTCTCCGAGATGTATGGCCGGGAAGCGGTATCGCAGATCATCACCTTCGGCAGCATGGCGGCCAAGGCGGTGGTGCGGGACGTGGGCCGGGTGCTGGGCCACGCTTACGGTTTTGTGGATCGCATCTCCAAGCTGATCCCGCCGGATCCGGGCATGACGCTCGCAAAGGCATTCGAAGCCGAGCCCAAGTTGCCGGAGCTCTACGAGCAGGACGAGGAGGTCAAGGACCTCATCGACATGGCCCGCCGGCTGGAAGGGGTGGTGCGCAACGCCGGTAAACACGCCGGTGGCGTGGTGATCGCGCCCACCAAGATCACCGACTTCGCGCCGCTCTACTGCGATGACGAAGGCCATCACCCGGTCACCCAGTTCGACAAGAACGACGTGGAGTACGCCGGGCTGGTGAAGTTCGACTTCCTGGGCCTGCGCACGCTCACCATCATCGACTGGGCGCTCGGCATGATTAACCCGCGCCTTGCCAAAGAGGGCAAGCCGCCGGTCGACATCGCCGCCATCCCCATCGACGACAAGCGCTCGTTCGACCTGCTGCAGCGCTACGAGACCACCGCGGTATTCCAGCTGGAATCTCGCGGCATGAAGGATCTCATCAAGCGGCTGCAGCCTGACTGCTTCGAAGACATGATCGCTCTGGTGGCGCTGTTTCGCCCGGGCCCGCTGCAGTCGGGCATGGTGGACAACTTCATCGAGCGCAAGCACGGCAAGGAGGCCATCTCCTATCCGGACGAGAAGTGGCAGCACGAAAGCCTGCAGCCGATCCTGGAGCCCACCTACGGCATCATCCTCTATCAGGAGCAGGTGATGCAGATTGCCCAGACCCTGGCGGGTTATACGCTGGGTGGCGCGGACATGCTGCGCCGGGCGATGGGCAAGAAAAAACCCGAAGAGATGGCCAAGCAACGGGCCGGCTTTGAGGAGGGCGCGGTCAAGAACGGTGTCGACGGCGAACTGGCGATGAAGATCTTCGATCTGGTGGAGAAGTTTGCGGGCTACGGCTTCAACAAATCCCACTCTGCCGCCTATGCGCTGGTCTCCTACCAGACCCTCTGGCTCAAGACCCACTTCCCGGCGGAGTTCATGGCGGCGGTGATGACCGCCGACATGGACAACACCGACAAGATAGTGACCCTGGTGGACGAGTGCCAGCGGATGGGGCTGACCGTGATCCCGCCGGATGTGAACACCGGTCGCTACCGCTTCAGCGTCAACGAAGATGGTCACATCGTCTACGGCATCGGCGCGGTGAAGGGGGTGGGGGAAGGCCCCATCGATGCGATCCTGGAAGCGCGGGATCGGGACGGCCCGTTCCGCGATCTGTTCGACTTCTGCAACCGGGTCGACATCAAGAAGCTCAACAAGCGGGTGATGGAGAAGCTCATTCTCTCCGGCGCCATGGACCGGCTCGGCCCCCACCGCGCCGCCCTGATGGCGACTCTGGAGGAGGCGATGCGCGCCGCCGAGCAACACGCCAAGGCGCAGGCGGTGGGTCAGGTCGACATGTTCGGCGTGCTCACCGAAGAGATAGACGACGTCAAGAAGGCGTTCGCCAACGTGCCGCACTGGCCTGACAAGGTGTGGCTGGAAGGGGAGCGCGAGACCCTCGGGCTCTACCTCACCGGTCACCCCATCAACCAGTACAGCGGCGAGCTGCGTCGTTATACCTCGGGCCGGCTGTGCGATCTGCACCCCACCTCCCGCGATACCGTGACCACGGCCGCAGGCTTGGTGATTGCGGCGCGCAGCATGGTGACCAAGCGTGGCAACAAGATGGGGATCTTTACCCTGGACGACCGTTCCGGTCGCCTCGATGTGACCCTGTTCAGTGAAGCGCTGGAAAAGTATGAAGAATTGATGCAAAAAGACCGTATTTTGGTGGTTTCTGGACAGGTCAGCTTTGATGACTTCTCCGGTGGCCTTAAAATGTCGGCCCGTGAATTACTGGATATCAACGATGCGAGAGAGCGTTTTGCCAGGGCGATCCGCATCTCTCTCGATGAACAGCAGATTGATGATCGTTTTTTCCCGCGTTTGTGCGAGATTTTGGAACCCGCCCGTGCCGGAGTTTGTCCGGTTCAGGTAAACTATCGTCGCCCCGGCTCCCGGGTGCGATTGACGCTCGGTACCGAGTGGCGGGTGACGCCCACCGATCAACTGATAGATGACTTGCGCGTCCTGCTTGGACGAGAGCGGGTTGAATTGGTTTTTGATTAGAGGATCTATAGTCCCTATGAGTCTTTTTCTGGATTTTGAACAGCCGATCGCCGAGTTGCAGGCACAGATCGATGAACTGCGCCATGTGAGCGAGCACAACAGTGCCGTGGATCTCAACGAAGACATTCGCCGGCTGGAGAAGAAAAACGAAGAGCTGACCAAGAAGATCTTCGGCGATCTGGGGGCCTGGCAGGTATCCCAGATGGCGCGTCATCCCCAGCGCCCCTATACCCTCGACTACATCGAGCACATCTTCACCGACTTCGACGAGCTGGCCGGCGATCGCGCCTATGCCGATGACAAGGCCATCGTCGGCGGTATCGCCCGTCTCGACGGCGAGCCGGTGATGGTCATCGGCCACCAGAAGGGGCGCGAGACCAAGGAGAAGATCAAGCGCAACTTCGGCATGCCGCGCCCGGAAGGGTATCGCAAGGCCCTGCGCTTGATGGAGATGGCCGAGCGCTTCAAGATGCCGATCATCACCTTCATCGACACCCCGGGCGCCTACCCTGGCGTGGGTGCCGAAGAGCGCGGCCAGTCCGAGGCGATTGCCCGCAACCTGAAAGTGATGGCCGGTCTGACCGTGCCGGTGGTCTGCACCGTGATCGGTGAAGGCGGCTCCGGCGGCGCCCTGGCCATCGGTGTCGGCGATCGCGTCAACATGTTGCAGTACTCCACCTACTCGGTCATCTCGCCGGAAGGGTGCGCCTCCATCCTGTGGAAGAGCGCCGACAAGGCGCCGGTCGCGGCCGACGCCATGGGCATCACCGCCCAGCGCCTGAAGGAGCTGAAACTCATCGACAACATCGTCGAGGAGCCGCTCGGTGGCGCCCACCGCAATGTGGAAAAGATGGCCAAGCGCCTGAAAGACCGCATTCAGCAGGATCTGAACGCCCTGCGCCCGCTCGAGACCGAGCAGCTGCTGGAGCAGCGTTACCAGCGCCTGCTGGGCTACGGCTACTGCTAAGCCCGCTGCGGCGTCGCTCCATGCTGGAAGGCCCCCGCTCTGCGGGGGCCTTCTTTTTTGGGCGAGCGTTTGGGCGAGAGCGGGGCAGTGAAAAATCCTGTTCATATGGATACCTGTTGGCACGATGTTTGCCAAAACCCCCCTGTTGGATCAATTCAACGGCGATTTGTGGCCAAAAAAAGTGGGATCCCGCTCCCGTTTTGCTTAAAGTGATTGTTTCCGATCGACCCGATCGGCATGCCCGCAAGGACGCTCTGCGGACGTAAACAGGCCAGCCCGGCCTGACTCACAGGAATGTTCACCTTCCCGGTGGCCCAGTCTTGTGCAGCACCCTGCTGCGTCCAGCCGCCCCGGTGTTACGTCACTCTCATCGTGCATCGTCTCCATCTGCAGCGAGTGAATCATGAGCGAATCGGTTTTTGAGATCCATGACTGGACCCTGAGCGTCGACGACAACATGCTGTGTCGTCCCGACCGCGAAGTCTACCTCGAGCCCCGGCTGGTCAATCTGTTGCGCTTCCTGGCCAGCAACGCCGGCACGGTATTTGGGCGCGACTGCCTGATCAACGAGGTGTGGGATGGCGCCGAAGTGACCGATCAGGTGGTGACCCAGTCCATCTTCGAGCTGCGCAAGATCCTCAAAGACGGTCGCAACGATGCCGCCGACTACATAGTCACCGTGCCCAAGCGCGGCTACAAGCTGGTGGCGCCGGTGCGGCCGCTGCAAGTGGTGTCGGTGGTGATGGCGCCAGCCGGCGACGAGATCCAGAGCGATTTGAGCCCGCCGCTGGCGGAGGAGGACGCCGAGGCCGTGGTCACCGCAGCCCCCTTCCCGGCCGGCCCGCTGACCCGGGCCATCTCGAGTCACGCCCAGGATGGCCGCAGCCGCTGGAAGATGATCGGCTTCGATGTCTTCGTGGCGGTGATCCTGGTCTCCATCGTCAGCCTGCTCAGCTATCAGCACGCCAGCCCCCAGGTGCACTCCATGCTGGATCCCGACCTGCTGGTGTTTCGCTTTCACTCCGGCATGGATGGCAGCAACGAGAACGTGCGCCTGGCCGACGGCATCACCCGCGCCCTGATGGGGGAGGTGGCCGCCGCCACGCCGCTGCGGGTGCAGTATGGTGCCAACACCCTGATGGGGGGCATCCTGCCCGGCAAGGAGCTGAGCGTGCGGGTCTCCCGCCAGCCGGGGGGCACCTATCTCGATCTGGAGTACCGCAACATCAATACCAACCGGGTGCTGTTCAGCCACCAGTACCAGCTCAGCCGTCACAACGTGCACGGGGTATTGCAGGCGAGCAGTCAGGATCTGCTGCGTGCCCTCGATCAGCCGGACGTGCTGCCCGGCATGGGCTGGCCGACGGATGACGGGGCGCTGATGGCCATGATGGAGGCGCACTACTACATCAACAGCCAGGATCCGGTGGCCCTCAGACGCGGCGTCGAGCTGCTCGACAAGTCGCTGGCCAGTCAGCCGGATCAGCCGTTGCTGCTGGCGGAGCGTTATCTGGCCGGGGAGGCGCTGGCGACCCTGACGGGGACTCCCCAGAGCGAGCGCCTGCAGGGCATAGGCACCCATCTGGCCAGCGTGGTACGGGATCAGGCCGCCCTGCCGGCCCGGGTCTGGGAGGCCCTCACCTTGCAGGCGATCCTGAACGGACAGCAGCAGGAGGCTACCCGCCTGCTGGCCGAGGCCGCCAGCCGGGGCCGCTCCGTGCTCTATCACATTCTGCGCGGCAAGCTGGCCGAGCTGGATGGCCGCCCCGAGGCGGCGGGGGATGCCTACAGCCAGGCCTTCCTGATGGAGGCGACCGAGCAGACCTATCTGCTCTGCCAGCAGCTCGGTTTTTACAGCAATATGGAAACCCTCACCCCGGCCCTGTTCAATGCCCTTGGCCAGAGCAAGGTGAAGCTGTTCTGACTTCTTTCGGGGCCATCTTGGCCCTGTCGCCAAGGCGGCGCTCACCGCCGGTTGCCTAGGGGCGCCGGCGGGTGCGCCGCCAGACATCATCTCTCAGCCCTCCCCATCCCAGGTCTGCCCCGTGCAGGCATAAGCCATGGTTGTTGCCATCCTTGGCGCCAGCATCGAACTGTTTCTCTGTCTCCCCGCCGAACCGCTGAACCAGCCGAGTTGGTGCCGGTGTGTACCGTCCTGTGGCACTCAAGGTGCCCGACCTCAGCCTTGATATTGTCTTGAGTTGTCTTGAGTCAGGAGCGCGGCAGGGTTGTGGTCGCCAGCCGGTGCCTGTTGCGGCGACCCAGCACCACCGGCCGAAGGCGAGAGCGTGCCCACGGCCGAGGGAGGATCAAAAACATCCAGCAAAAGGGGCCGTGCGAACCCGTCTGCCGGGCATGCTCAGACTCGGTGGGTTATGAATGACGCGCTTTATGCCGCGGCGCCCCTCAGAAAAATATCAAGGCGTGTCGACTGGCACTTATCGGCCGCATCAAGGGGGGCGGCGGATATCAAGGTTTTATCAAGGTGCTCGATGGCGTATCAGCCAGTCATTTGTTTTTAAAGTGTTTTTATCGATCCAGGCTGACCGGTCGAAAAAGTTCACTCATGTTTTTATCCCTTAGCTGGTCTTTATGTTTTCCGGGGCCGAGGAGCCTAGTCTGTGGCCATTGGTTGGCGGGAGGCTCCGCCAAGCGTGTGTTTGATGCCTTAATATCGACCCGGAGATTTTATGTCCCTAGATACGAGCAAGAAGATCGGCCTTGTCGCCTGTACAGGTGTGGTGGCCGGCAACATGATGGGGAGCGGTATTGCACTGCTGCCCTCGGCCCTGGCCACCATAGGTTCCATCTCTGTGTTCAGCTGGGCCATCTGCCTGGTCGGCGCCATGGGGCTGGCCTTCGTGTTTGCCCGCCTCGCCACCAAGAACCCGCAAGAGGGTGGCCCCATCGCCTATGCCGGCGAGATCTCTCCGGTGTTCGGTTTCCAGACCGGTGTGCTCTACTACCATGCCAACTGGATCGGCAACCTGGCCATCGCCATTACCGGCGTCTCCTACCTCTCCGTTTTCTTCCCCATTCTCAACAGCCCGATCCCGGCCGCCGCGGCCACCATCACCGCCGTCTGGATCTTCACCTTCGTCAACCTGCTTGGCGGCAGCTGGGTGAGCCGGCTCTGTACTCTGGGTCTGGTGCTGATCCTGCTGCCGGTAGTGGGTACTGCCGTGATGGGCTGGGGCCATTTTGATGCCACCGTCTACAGCCAGAACTGGAACACCACCAGCGGCAGCGACCTGCATGCGGTCATCAGCGCCGTGCTGATCTGCCTGTGGTCCTTCGTGGGCGTCGAGTCTGCCGCCGTCTCTTCCGGCATGGTGAAGAACCCCAAGCGCACCGTACCGCTGGCCACCATGCTGGGTACCGGTATCGCGGGCGTCATCTACATCCTCTCCACCCAGGTGATCAGCGGCATGTTCCCGGCCGGTGAAGTGGCTGCCTCCGGCGCCCCGTTTGCCATGGCTTCCTCCGCCATCTTCGGCAGCTGGTCCGCGCCGTTCGTCTCCGCCTTCACCGCGCTGGCCTGCTTCACCTCGCTGGGTTCCTGGATGATGCTGGTGGGCGAGGCGGGCAAGCGTGCCGCCCACGACGGCAACTTCCCGAAAATCTACGGCGAAGTGGACAAGAACGGCGTCGCCAAGAAGGGTCTGATCCTGGGCTCCCTCAAGATGACTGCGCTGATGGTTGGCCTGACCGCCTTCACCTCCCAGTCCGCCCACGCCGCCGATCTCTTCAACGTGCTGACCACAGATGCAGTGCTGCTGACCATGCTGCCCTACTTCTACTCCAGCATTAACCTGATCCGTTTTGAAGGCATGACCTCCCGCAGCATCGGCGCCATGATCTTCTCCGGTGTCGCCTGCGTGTTCTGCCTGGTAGCCCTGATGGGTGCCAAGGGTTCCAACCTCACCGCTACCTTCGTGGTGTCGCTCATCATCCTGATGTTCTACGCCAAGAAACAGGGTCTGCGTCAGCACGACGCCCTGCTCAAAGAGCAGACCAGCCACTAATTCCGTTTTCCTTTTCCGAGCGCTCTTCACTCACCATCCCTGATGGAGAGCGTCCCATCACGTGTGGAGCATTACGATGAACATCATTGCCATCCTCAACCACCTGGGCGTTTTCTTCAAAGAAGAACCCATTCGCCAGCTGCAAGCCTCCCTCGAGCGCAAGGGTTTCGAGGTCGTTTATCCGGTCGACGTGGCCGATCTGCTGAAGCTGATTGAGAAGAACCCCCGCGTCTGTGGCGCCATCTTCGACTGGGACAAATACTCGCTGGGCCTGTGCAAGGAGATCCACGATCGCAACGAGAAGCTGCCGATCTTCGCCTTCGCCAACGACCAGTCCACCCTGGACATTCACCTGACCGACCTGCGTCTGAACGTGCACTTCTTCGAGTACCGTCTCGGCATGGCCGACGACATCGCCCTCAAGATGGGTCAGGCCACCCAGGAGTACCAGGACGCCATCCTGCCGCCGTTCACCAAGGCGCTGTTCAAGTACGTGGAAGAGGGCAAGTACACCTTCTGTACCCCGGGTCACATGGGCGGCACCGCCTTCCAGATGAGCCCGGCCGGCAGCATCTTCTATGACTTCTATGGCCCGAACGCCTTCAAGGCCGACGTCTCCATCTCCATGCCGGAGCTGGGCTCCCTGCTGGACCACTCAGGTCCGCACAAGGAAGCCGAGGAGTACATCGCCCGTACTTTCAACGCCGATCGCTCCTACATCGTCACCAACGGCACCTCCACCGCCAACAAGATCGTCGGCATGTACTCGGCGCCGGCCGGCAGCACTGTGCTGGTGGATCGCAACTGCCACAAGTCGCTCACCCACCTGATGATGATGAACGACGTGACCCCGCTCTACTTCCGTCCGACCCGCAACGCCTACGGCATTCTGGGCGGCATCCCGCAGAGCGAATTCAGCCGCGACACCATCGCCGCCAAGGTTGCCGCGACTCCGGGTGCCCAGGCGCCGCGCTACGCCGTGATCACCAACTCCACCTATGACGGCCTGCTCTACAACACCGGCTTCATCAAGGAGGCGCTGGACACCCCTTACATCCACTTCGACAGTGCCTGGGTGCCCTACACCAACTTCAGCCCGATCTACGAAGGCAAGTGCGGCATGAGCGGCGAAGCCATGCCGGGCAAGGTGTTCTATGAAACCCAGTCCACCCACAAGCTGCTGGCGGCCTTCTCCCAGGCCTCGATGATCCACATCAAGGGCGACGTGGAGGAAGAGACCTTCAACGAAGCCTTCATGATGCACACCTCCACCTCGCCGCAGTACGGTATCGTGGCCTCCACCGAGATCTCCGCAGCCATGATGCGTGGCAACACCGGCAAGCGGCTGATCAAGGACTCCATCGATCGCGCCATCTCCTTCCGCAAAGAGATCAAGCGTCTGCGCGAGCAGAGCGAAGGTTGGTTCTTCGACGTATGGCAGCCGGACGACATCGACACCGTCGAGTGCTGGAAGCTGGATCCGAAAGATGACTGGCACGGTTTCAAGGACATCGATGACAACCACATGTACCTCGACCCCATCAAGGTCACCCTGCTGACCCCGGGCATGGGCCGCAATGGTCAGCTGCTGGACAACGGCATCCCGGCTTCGCTGGTCTCCAAGTTCCTGGACGAGCGCGGCATCGTGGTGGAGAAGACCGGCCCCTACAACCTGCTGTTCCTGTTCTCCATCGGTATCGATCAGTCCAAGGCGATGCAGCTGCTGCGTGCCCTGACCGAGTTCAAGCGTGGTTACGATCTGAACCTGACCATCAAGAGCATACTGCCGAGCCTCTATCGTGAAGACCCGAGCTTCTACGAAGGCATGCGCATCCAGGAGCTGGCGCAGCGGATTCACGAGCTGACCAGCAAGTACCGCCTGCCGGAGCTGATGTTCAAGGCGTTCGACGTGCTGCCGGAGATGAAGATGACCCCGCACGCCGCCTGGCAGCAAGAGCTGGCCGGCAGCGTGGTGGAAGTGCCGCTGCGTGACATGGTGGACCGCATCAGCGCCAACATGATCCTGCCGTACCCGCCGGGAGTACCGCTGGTGCTGCCGGGCGAGATGGTGACCCAGGATTCCCTGCCGGTGCTCGAGTTCCTCGAGATGCTGTGCGAGATCGGGGCGCACTACCCGGGCTTCGAGACCGACATCCACGGCCTCTATCGTCAGGCCGATGGCAGCTACACCGTCAAGGTGCTGCGCTAAGCGAGAGTGACAACAACGGGCCGCAAGGCCCGTTTTTCCCATCTGGGTTCATCCATTTTTTTGCGAGTCAGCATGAAGCGAGTTCTCTCCATCCAGTCCCACGTGGTGTTCGGCTGCGCCGGCAACAGCGCCGCCGTGTTTCCCATGCGCCGCATGGGGCTGGAGGTGTGGCCCGTCAACACGGTGCAATTTTCCAACCATACCCAGTACAGCGCAGGCTGGCAGGGGATGGTGATGCCAAACGGCCATATCCGCCAGCTGATGGCGGGGCTGGCCGACATCGGCGTACTGGGGCAGTGCGATGCGATCCTGAGCGGCTATCTCGGCTCGGCCGAGCAGGGGGAGGAGATCCTGGCGGCGGTGGCCCACCTCAAGGCACTCAATCCGAATGCCCGCTATTTTTGCGACCCCGTGATGGGGCATCCCGACAAGGGGTGCATAGTCGCTCCCGGCGTCGCCGATTTTCTGAAAAACCGGGCGCTGGCCTGCGCCGACCTGCTGGCCCCCAATCTGCTGGAGCTGGAGCAGCTGACCGGCCGCGAGATCTGCAATCTGAGCGAGGCGCTGGCGGCGTGCCAGCAACTGCGTGAAGGGGGAGTGGAGCTGGTGATGGTCAAGCATCTGGGCCGCGCCGGCTTGAGCCTGGACCGGTTCGAGATGCTGCTGGTGTGCGAAGAGGGGGCGTTTCATATCTCGCGCCCCCTCTATGAGTTTCAGCGTCAGCCCATCGGGGTGGGGGATCTGCTGAGCGCCACCATGCTGGCCAACCTGCTGGCAGGCTTCACGCCGGTGGCGGCGTTCGAGCGCACCAATGCCAGCGTGGATGCGGTGCTGGCCCAGACCTGGCTGGCGGGCGCCTACGAGCTGCAGCTGGTGGCCGCCCAGCAGGCGATGGTCGAGCCCGAGATCCGCACCTGTGCCCGCCGGCTGCCGGCCTGATGGCGGCGCTTAGCCGGCGCGCCTGGCCAGTTGCACTTGTTGGCGCGCCCCAAGCGGTTTGCGATTGGGCCGGCTCAGCGGGGCACAGGCCAGCTTGAGGCGGCGCCACTCGCGCCACAGCAACCAGCACAGCGGCAGGGTCAGCAACACCACGGTAGTGGGCTGGGCCAGCAGCACGCCGTCCCGGCCCCACCAGAGCGGCAGCATGAAGATCAGCGGCAACAGCAGCAGAGTCTTGGCGGCCGAGATGAGCAGCGCCTGGCGGGTACGGGCCATGGACTGCAGCAGCACGATGCCGAACATGATGATCCCCTCCAGTGGAATGGCGCCGAGGTTGAGGGTCAGGCTGCTGATGGCAGCCGCGAGCAGCTCGCCATCCTGATCGCCGGTGTAGAGCATGGCCACCTGGCGCGGCAGCAGCTGGATCAGCAGCCAGACCGCCAGACCGTAGATGAGCGTGATCTTGAGCCCCATCTCCATCAGGAACTTGAGGTCACGATGGCGTTTGGCGCCGGCCGCCTGGCTGACCAGCGGCTGGATGCCAAAGGCCAGCCCCTGCAGGATGACGATGAACACCGCCTCGGTGTAACCGGCCACGGTGAAGCCCGCCAGATCCTTGACCGAACCGTGCACCATCAGCTGGCTGTTGTGCAGCAGCAGCAGCAGGCCGAGGTTGAACTGGGCGATCAGACTTGGCAGACCGGTGAACAGCAGGTTCGGCATGGCCGGGAAGTCGGGCACCAGGTGGCGCCACTCTATGCGCAGCTTGGCATGGCGGGTAAAGAAATAACCCAGCCCGAGGAGGCTGACGACCCCTTCGGAGATGAGGGTGGCCTGCGCCGTACCGATCAGACCCAGCCCCAGCCGGCCCACCATGATGTAGTTGAGAATGATGTTGAGGATGGCGCCGCTGCTCACCAGCAGCATGGCGAGACGGGGGCGGCCGTCGTTGCGCAGCAGATAGGGCACCGCCAGGTTGCAGGCCAGCAGCAGGGTGCCGCCGCCAATCCAGTAGAGATAGTCGCTAGCCTGTTGCCAGGTGTCGGTACCCTGTTCAATGCCCAGTGCCAGCAGGATGTCGACGTGCCAGTAGTGCAACAGCAGCGGCGCCACGGCGCCCAGCAGCCCCAGCAGCCAGAGCGCATTGACCAGCGCCTGGCGGGCCAGGCCGAAATTTCTGGCACCCTGCTGGAAGGAGATGGCGGTGGCCGCCCCCATGCTGATCATGGCGGCGAGACCGATCAGCACCATGATGACCGGGTAGACCAGGTTGATGCCGGCAAGGCCGGCGGCCCCCACGTAGTGACCGACGAAGATGCCATCGACCAGGTAGTAGGCGCCGGATACCAGCATGGCCATGATGGAGGGGAGGGCATAGCCCCAGAAACGGCGGGTCATCGCCCGCTGGCGCAGAGTGAAGTAGGCAGACATATCTGTTCTCTTGGGGAGTTCGATTATCGAGCAGATAGTCTAGATTAATATTTTTTTGTCGATAATCCGGTTTTTACTTGATGAATTGATGAGCCATATTCATCAATTAGTGCGACTGGTAGTGTCCCTTGAGCATGTCGATGAGGGCGCGCAGCCCGTTGCCCAGCTGATGGCGACTGGGATAGAAGAGCGAGAAACCGACGAAGGTGGGGCACCAGGGCTCCAGCACGCTCACCAGGGTGCCCTCGGCCAGCTGCCTGCTCACCTCCTCTTCCAGACAGTAGGCCAGCCCCAGCCCCGCCTCGGCCGCTCCCAGGTAGAGGGCCGGCGTGCTGGTGGTGAGCGGCCCGGTCACTTCGATCTCCAGCATGGCGCCCTCCTCGCCGGCAAAGGCCCAGCGATAGTGATGGGAGGGGGTGAGCCGATAGCCGATGCAGGCGTGCCGGGTCAATTCGCGCGGGTGCTGCGGGGTGCCGTGCTCGGCCAGATAGGCGGGGGCGGCCACCACCAGATAGCGCTGGGGCGGGCCGAGCGGTACCCCGATCATCTCCTTGGGCAGCAGATCCCCATAAAAGAGGGCGGCGTCATAGCCATCTTCGATGAGACGCGGCATCAACTCCTGCTCCACCACCTCCACCTGCATGCGCGGGTAACGCACCATGTAATCGATCAGCACCGGGGCCAGCAACTCATCGATGGCGCCGCGTGGCGCGCTGATCTTCAGCCTTCCTACTGGTTCGTCGCTGTGACGGGCCAGTTCACCCAGTGCACTCTCCAGATGGCTCAAGGTCGGCAGCAACTGGGTCAGCAGGCGCTGACCCGCATCGGTGGGCACCACGGCGCGGGTACTGCGATTGAGCAGACGTACCCCCAAACGGGTCTCCAGTCCTTTCAGGCTGTGGCTCAGGGCGGAGGCAGACACGCCGAGTTCGAGGGCGGCCTTGCTGAAACTCTGGTGGCGGGCGACGGCGGCAAACACCGCCAGTTCGGCGAGATCGGTACGGGTGATGGCCATATTAATTCAGCGAAAAAATGTTGAGCAACAGGGTACGTCAGCGGACGGCGGGGCACAACATGAGCAATAAATGGGCGAATGTAAGCGATTTGTTGTACCCACAAGGATATAGATACGGGTGAAACTACCTCTATTTGTTAACGGCTGTTCACAAAATTGGGCTCGTAACGTGATCTCTGACGCCAGAAAGGCGATTCCAGTCAAACTTTGGTTGATTAATTCAAAAAAACACTGTGATCGCTAAGGGGATTTAATTAGAGTCAGCGCATCGGAACAAAAGCGTGTTAGCGAGTTGTAAAGTCTGACGCGTTTGTGGCCCTCGGGCCTATGACCCGCCGGCTTGTTTGTTGCAATTTGGTTGTTACATGGAGTGATGACCAGCTTGCCGGGCCGACGGGATGAGAATAACAGGGATGGACTGCAGGAGTTCCAGGGAGATGGAACAGGGCATTGCGCCCGGTTGACTAGAAATTTTCTATTTTCCTTGATGACAGGAACACCCCTATGTCTGACATGAACATTGCAGTAGAAGGCAGCTTAGCCAGTAATGCGTCTTCCCGTGGCATCAACAAGGCCGATGTGGTCTGGATGCTGGGTCTGTACGGTACCGCCATCGGTGCCGGTGTACTCTTCCTGCCGATCAACGCCGGTGTAGGTGGTCTGTGGCCGCTGGTTGCCATGCTGGTGCTGGCCCTGCCGCTGACCTTCTTCGCACACCGTGGCCTGACCCGCTTCGTGCTGTCCGGCTCCACCCGTGATGGCGACATCACCGAGGTAGTAGAAGAGCACTTCGGCAAGACCGCAGGCAAGTTCATCACCCTGCTCTACTTCTTCGCCATCTACCCGATCCTGCTGATGTACTCGGTAGCCATCACCAACACCGTCGAGAGCCTGATGGTGCACCAGCTGGGCATGACTGCACCTCCCCGTGCCATCCTGTCTCTGGCGCTGATCCTGGGTCTGATGGCGATCGTTCGCCTCGGCGGCCAGGTTATCGTCAAAGCGATGAGCGTGCTGGTATTCCCGTTCGTGATCACCCTGATGGGCCTGGCGCTCTACCTGATCCCGCACTGGAACGGTGCCATCATCACTGAAGCTCCGGCGCTGGGTGACGCTTTCAACGGCGACTTCCTGAAGACCCTGTGGCTGGCCATCCCGGTCATGGTGTTCTCCTTCAACCACTCCCCGATCATCTCCTCCTTCGCGGTGGACAACAAGGGTCGTTACGGTGAAGGTGCCGAGAAGAAGTGCAGCAACATCCTGCTGGGCGCCCACGTCATGATGGTGATGACCGTTATGTTCTTCGTATTCAGCTGCGTACTGAGCCTCTCCCCGGCTGACCTGGCTGCTGCCAAGGAACAGAACATCTCCATCCTGTCCTACCTGGCCAACCACTTCGACAACCCGGTTATCGCCACCGTGGCTCCGCTGATCGCCATGGTCGCCATCAGCAAGTCCTTCCTGGGTCACTACCTGGGTGCACAAGAGGGCATGAACGGTCTGATGGCCAAGTCCCTGCGTGAGAAAGGCAAGAACGTTGACGTCAAGCAGCTGAACAAAGTGACCGCGGTGTTCATGATCCTGACCACCTGGGCCATCGCCACCATCAACCCGAGCATCCTCGGCATGATTGAAGACCTGGGCGGCCCCATCATCGCGATGCTGCTGTTCCTGATGCCGATGTACGCCATCACCAAGGTGCCGGCCATGCGCAAATACGCTGGCAACATCAGCAACGTGTTCGTGACCATCATCGGCCTGATCGCCATGTCCGGTATCATCTACAAGCTGATTGCCTGATAACACGGGTTACCCGCTTGAATGAAAAAGCCGCCTCGCAAGAGGCGGCTTTTTTTATGGCCGGGATTCAGGGCTGGGCGTTGTCGATGTTCTCCGCCTGCCAGAGGGCGTAGCCCTTGCCGGAGGCAGTGGTGGGCAGGTCAATCTGCATCAGGTCATTGCCGATGACGAAGGGGCCCGAGTAACTTGCGCGCAGGCTCTGCGCCAGATCCTTCACCCCGAGCTGGCCGTTGAGGCCGATATGGCTGAACACGGTCAGGGCCGGTTTGGCCTCGTTCATCACCCGGACGGCCTGCTCGGGGGAGGCGAGGTGACCGGCGATCGCCCGGTAGCCCGGGTTGGCCTTCATGCGGGCGGCGGAGGTCATGGAGACGCAGTGCACCAGCAGATCTGCCCCCTTGGCCTCTTTCACCACCTGCGGGCTGTAGCGGGTATCGCCGGAGAGCACCACGCTGTGGCCGTGGTAGTCGATGCGATAGCCAAACGATGGCTTGATGTTGACCCCGTGGTCGTTGTCAAAGGCGGTTACCTTGACCCCATCCCGGTCGTAGACCACCCCGGCAGTCACCTCGTGGCTGTTGATCTTCACCCCGTCCAGCGGCGTTCCCTCATCCTTGACCCGGGTGGCGATGTCGGTGGTGTAGGCCTGCTGCAGGCCGCTCGCGAGGGCATCGGTGCCCTTGGGGCCGTAAAGCTCCATCGGCACGTGGCGCTGGCCATAGGCAGGTTGCAGCCAGCCGGTCAGCCAGAGATCCGCCAGTCCGTTGGTGTGGTCGGAGTGGAAGTGGGTGAGGAAGAAGGCGTTGACCCGGCCGATGGGGATATGCAGCTGCCACAACCGGGTGGCGGAGTTGCGGCCAAAGTCGAACACCAGCTTCTGGTTGCCCGCCTCGACCAGAGTGCTGTAACCGCCGCGGCTGATCTGGGGCACCGGGGTGCCGGTGCCAAGCAGGCTGACCCGGAAGATATCGGGCTGGGCTTGTGTCACGGCCAGTGTCGCGCTGACGGGGGCGCTCTGCTGCGGGTTGATAAAGCGGCTCTCGGCAGCCTGGCTGACACCGGTGGCCAGCAGACCGACCAGCAGGGCGGCCAGATAGGTACTTTTCATGGATGTATGTCCTGATGGGTGAGGCTGCTGATCACTATATTGGTAACCAAAAATGAGATAAATTGGCTAAAAACCATTTCTTAATAAACTTTTGGTTGTGAATGTTAGTCGCTTGCTGCGGGCCAAATGGCCTAGAAACGTGGGCAAAGGAGGGGTTGTGGACCGATTGACCAGCATGCGCATCTTCACCCGGGTAGTGGATCTCGGCTCCTACAGCGCGGTGGCGAACGAGCAGGGGATCAGCGCCCAGATGGTGGGCAAGCATGTGCAGGGGCTGGAGCAGTGGTTGGGGGGCAAGCTGTTTCACAAGACCACCCGCCAGCAGACCCTGACCGAACTGGGCCAGCTCTTTCTGGCCCGCTGCCAGCGGGTACTGGAGGAGCTGGCGCTGACCGAGTCGTTGACCCAGCACCTGCTGGCCGAGCCGGCCGGGCGGCTGCGCATCGCCGCTCCCTTAAGCTTTGGCCACCATCGGCTGGTGCCGCTGTTGCCCGCCTTTCTCGACCGCTACCCCAAGCTGGAGGTGGATCTGCAACTCACCCCGCGCTGGGTCGATCTGGTGGAGGAGGGGTTCGACGCCGCCATCCGCACCCTGCGCCCGCAGGATGAGGCGCTGATCGCCCGCCCGCTGCTGACCCAGCACTACCGCCTCTGCGCCGCGCCCGCCTACCTCGCTCGCCACGGCGTGCCCCGTCAGCCGGCCGATCTCGCCAGCCACCAGTGCTTGCACGGCAACTGGGGCGAGCACGAGCGCTGGCAGTTTGTCGGGGGCGATGGCCAGAGCGAGGAGGTGCGGGTGGTCTCGCGCCTTCGTATCAACCACTGGCCGGCGCTGTTGACGGCAGCGCTGGCAGGGGCCGGCATCAGCTTGCAGCCTGCCGATCAGGTGCAAGAGCATATCGCGGCGGGGCGGCTGCTGCCCCTGCTCGATACCTACCGCATTCCGGACAAGACCCTCCATTTCATCTACCCGGCGGCGCGCCGGCAGGTGCTCAAGATCACCCTGCTGGGGGATTTCCTGGCCGAGGCGCTGGCCGACAAATCACCGCAGCCGGCATGAGCCGGCTGCGGTGATTGGGTTATGCCTGCGCCAGGTGTTGCCTGAAGAAGGGGACTATCTGTGCCAGTGCCTGGCCGGTGGCGTCGGGCTGGTCGTAGAGATCGTAATGGCTGGCCCCCTCGACAATCTGCAAGCGTTTTTGCTGTGAGCGGGCACGGCCAAAGAGCTCGAACCCGTCCCGATATGAGCCGAAGGCCCCGGGCGCTCCGCCACCGATGACGATATGCAGGGGCTGGGTCAGCAGCAGTTCGGCAAAGGCAAACGCATCCCAGTTCATGGCCGGCCCCAGGCTGCTCATGCGCAGCTTGTTGGGGGAGCCGGGTTGTTGGCCGCGCGCCGTGGTGTAGTACTGCACCGCTTCGACGATGTCGATGTCGTGCAGCCCCGCCTGCTCGCGTTCTGCCTCCGAGCCCGGGATATAGCCCGTCACCATGGTGTCGGCGCCGCGCGCCTCGGCGGTGCGCTGGGCGGCGATGGCCTCCAGAGTCTTGAGGGCCGCATCCGGGGTGAGATCCCCCTGGCGCAGGATGCGGCCGTAGTTGGCCGCCACCACGGTGGCCACCGCCTTGAAGCGGCGCTCGGTCATGGCGGCGTTGACCGCGTAGCCACCGCCGCCGCACACCCCGAGTACGCCGATGCTGTCGGCATCCACGAAGGGCAGGGTCACCAGGTAGTCGACGGCGCAGCGAAAATCTTCGACCCGGGTGGCGGGGTCTTCGCTAAAACGCGGCTCGCCGCCGCTCTCTCCCTGGGTGGAAGCATCGAAGGTCAGGGTGATGAAGCCGGCCCGGGTCAGGGCCTCGGCGTAGACGGCGCCGGCAGTCTGCTCCTTGCAACTGCTGATGGGGTGGGCGCAGACGATGGCCGCATAGTGTTTACCGGCATCAAATCCCTCAGGCAGGCGCAGGGTGGCGGCAACGTCCCAGTGGTGGTGGGCAAAGCGGACCGATTGTTGCTGTGTCATCTGTTGTTCCTCACAAAGAATCAAAGGTGGGTACGAAAGAAGGGGATGAGGCCGGTGAGCGCGCCGTCGACCCATTGGGGCTGGTCGTACAAACCGATGTGGGTGGCTCCCTCGACGATGAACAACCCCTTGTGCGCACTGGCGGCCCGCTGATGCAGCACTTCGCTCATCCAGCGGGTGCCGGCTTCGCTGCCTGCCACCAGCAGCAGGGGCTGGGTCAGGAACAGTTCAGCCTGGTGGAAGGCATCAAACGTCACCAGCTGGGCCAGGCTGCGGGTGGTGAGCCGACTCGGGGCGTTGTCATGCCGGGCCCGTGGCGTACGGTAGTAATCGAAGGCTTCCGCCCAATCCGGATGAAGCTGCTCTCCCTGTTCACGGCTGAGCGGCGTGGTGGGCAGGTACTGGATGGCTGCTCCGGTCGCCTCGGCAGTGCGTGCGGCCATCGCCAGGTCGCGCAAGGCCAGACACTCGGTCGGCGTGCCGCGCTTGTCCCAACCCTGGCGGTACATCTGACCGTAGTTGACCGCACTCACGGTACCGATCGCCTTGAGCCGGGTGTCCATCATGGCTGCAGCCGCGGCGTAACCGCCTCCGGCGCAGATCCCGAGCACGCCGATGCGCTCAGGGTCGACCTCGGCCAGAGTGGTCAGGTAATCGACGGCGGCGCTGATGTCGTCCACGCGCACATGGGGATTTTCCAGCTGGCGCGGTTCACCCTCGCTCTCTCCCTGATAGCTGGCATCAAAGGCCAGCGCGATGAAACCGGCCTTTGCCAGGTGCGCGGCATAGAGGCCGGCGGTCTGCTCCTTGACGCCACCGGAAGGGTGAACGCAGACGATGGCGGGGTAGCGTACGCCCGCTTGCAGATCGGCAGGCAGATGAAGGTGGCCGGCCAGGCTCAGGTGTTGATTGGCAAAACGAACGGGGTACATGGTGTGCTCCTTGGGAGTGGGGCGCCAGGATGCGGCGACGAAGAGAGCATATGCCGCCACCTTTGATTTGATTAGATGGCCCAATCCGAATGCTTTAATACTGATTTCTTATGAATAGCGGCAAGAATCGGGTGACGTTGCGAGCGGGACGCGGATGGACGCTGGCACAGCAGGGTAGCAGCGGTGAGAAAACTTATCTGGATGGCGCGTATAATCGGGGCAGTATTATCACCATGACTAATCAATGATGAAAGAGAACCTCAACGAGCTGACGACCTTCATGGTGGTGGCCAGGGAGCAAAGCTTCACCCGCGCGGCTGCCCAGCTCGGGACGTCCCAGTCCGCCATCAGCCAGACGGTGAAGACCCTGGAGCAGCGACTCGGCCTCAAGCTGCTGTCACGCACTACCCGCAGCGTCACCCCCACTGAAGCCGGTGAGCGGCTGATCGCGCTGGTGGGACCGGCGCTGGCGCAGATCGACAGCGGCCTCAGCCAGCTGACAGCGCTGCGGGACAAACCGGCCGGCACCATCCGCATCACGGCGGATGAATACGCCATTCGCGCCGTGCTCTGGCCCAAGATCAGCACCTTTTTGCACCACTATCCGGATATCCGGGTCGAACTCAGCACCGATTACGGCCTGGTGGACATCGTCGTCGAGCGCTACGACGCCGGGGTGCGTCGCGGCGGTTTGATCGCCAAGGATATGATTGCCACTCCCATCAGCCCCGAGATCAGGATGCTGGTGGCGGCCGCCCCCCGCTATCTGGCGGCTCATGGCCGCCCGAGCCGGCCGCAGGAGATCGCCAGCATCCATCAGTGCATCAATCTGCGCTTGCCGACCCAGGGCGGATTTTTCTCCTGGAGTTTTCTGGAAGGGGGGCGGGAGCTCAAGATCCGTGGCGAAGGGCAACTGGTGTTCAACAGCATCGGCAACGTGCTTGAGGCGGCGCTCGACGGTTACGGGCTGGCGTACCTGCCCCAGAGCATGGCTGAGCCCTATCTGGCGGATGGCCGGCTGGAGGAGGTGCTGGCCGGTTACAACATGGTGCACCCCGGTTACTACCTCTACTACACCAGCCGCTTGCAGGCCTCGCCCGCTTTCTCGTTGCTGCTGGAGGCGTTGCGCCACCGCAGCTGACCTCGACTCACCCGCGAGCCTCCCGGCCTGAATAAAGCACTGCATATTCTTGCCATCCTGCTTAACAAAGGGGCGAGGGAGGCCTAACATGGCGGGATGTTTTTCTAGTCGGGACAAAAGGATATGTCTGGGTTGAAAAAGGATCTTGGGCTCTGGCAGGGGATGGGGCTGCTCGCCACCTCGCTGCTGGGCACTGGGATCTTCGTGGTACCGGCGACTGCCGCCTCGCTGGCGGGTGGGGCCTCGCTGTGGGCCTGGTTGCTGTTGATTGCGCTGGTACTGCCGATTGCCTTTACCTTCGCTCGCCTCGGCCGCCGCTATCCCCACGCCGGCGGGGCACCGCACCTGATTGGCCTCGCCTTTGGCAACGGCGCCGAGCGCTTCTCCGCCTTCCTGTTTCTGGCGGTGTTGCCGGTGGGCTTGCCCGCCGCCCTGATGATCGCCGCCGGCTTCTGGCACGCCCTGTTCGACTTGGGGGAGTGGACCCTGTGGGGTATCCAGCTGCTCACCCTGCTCGGGGTATTTTTGCTCGGGCTGCGTGGGGCGCGCTCCTCCGGCAACCTGCAGTTGCTGATCGCGCTCGCCATTTTGGGGCTCACCCTGCTCATCTGGTTCAAGGGGGATATCAGCTGGCGCGACGCCGCCCGGCCGCTGCCGACGATGGACGAGTGGCCCGCCATGGCCACCGCGCTGGCGGTGATGTTCTGGTGTTTCGTCGGGCTCGAGGCCTTCGCCCACATGGGGGAGGAGTTCAAGCGACCGGAGCGGGACTATCCGCTGGCCCTGCTCGGCGGGGTACTGCTGGCGGGGCTCATCTACTGGGTGCACTCGCTGGTGGTGCTCAAATATGGCCTCTACGGCGATGAGGCGACCAACGCCACCGCCATTCCGGCCCTGCTCTCGCTGCTGTTCGGCCCCACCGCCAAGTGGCTGGTGGCGGTGCTCGGCTATCTCTCCTGCTTTGCCAGCATCAACGTCTACCTGCAGGGGTTTGCCCGGCTGATCTGGAGCATGGCGCGTGAAGGCAAGCTGCCGGTCTCGCTGGCCCGCCTCACCGCTCGCGGTGCACCGCTGCGGGCCTTGAGTCTGGTGCTCGCCATCTGCCTGGTCTGCATCACCCTGATCATCTGGCTGCGGCTGCCCCTCGATGAGCTGATCCGCTACGCCAACGGCAACTTCGTGCTGGTCTACCTGCTCTGCATGGCGGCGGGTTGGCGCCTGCTCGGCGGGGTGGGCAAGGGGCTGGCGGGGGTGAGCGTGCTGCTCTGTGCCCTGGTGCTGGTGGCGCTCGCCTCCCAGGTGCTCTATGCCGTGGTGCTCAGTCTGGGGTATGGCTGCTTCTCGTTGTGGCGGCGCAGACGCCGCCGCTCGGCATCCGATGAGGGTGTCTGCGCCATCAAGTAACCCGAAAAAAAGCCCCGCAGTGCGGGGCTTTTTGTTGCAGGTCACAGGCTGGTGGGCAGGTCGCTGCGCAAGATGGCGTAGTGGCGCAGGGAGATGAAGCCATCCCCCTTGCGTTCGCATTCCCGCGCGGTGCCCTCGTAGTGAAAGCCGGCCCGCTCCAGCAGGCGGGCGGAGGGGAGGTTGGGCTCCTCCACCACCGCCAGCAGCCGGTGCAGCTCGCTGGTGCAATAAGTGAGCGGCAGCCACAGTTGCAGCGCCGCGCTCATCACCCCCTTGCCCCAGTGTTCGGGATAGAGCCAGTAGCCCAGCTCGGCCCGCCGGTGAGTCGGGTCGGCATCGTTGTAGCCGATGGCGCCGAGCGGTTCGTCCGTGTTCTGGTCGCGAATGAGGTGCCAGGCGCCACGGCCGGTGCGGGTCAGCTCGGCATACCAGGCCATCTGGGCCTGGCACGCCGTCAGGCTGTCGTAGCTGACGCCGTAGTAGGCGACGACCCGCGGATCGGACAGGCCGCGAAAGATGTGGGGCAGATCGGCGTCGCTGACTGGATCCAGCCTGATGTGGGGTTGTTGCGTTGATGTCATGGTGGCTCCTTGCGGCCAACCGGAGTTGGCCGCGAGTGGTGAGTCAAACAGGGATGGCTGGCAAAGCCGGTTTATGGCAGTGCTCATGATCCGACCAGCCCGAGCTGGTCGGTGAGCCTGGTCAGCTCGTCGCGCCACTGCTGCTGCAGGCGCGGGGTCTGGTGCCTGGGCTTGCGGGCCAGGTCGGCGGCGAGCAGGGCATCGAGTTCATACCAGCGTGCCAGCAGCGTCTCTTCGTCATCCGCCGGGCCGGCCGGGGCCTGCCCCATGGCGGGGGCGGCCAGGCTTGCCTTGTCTGCTGTCGGCGAGGGCGCATCGCCGAGTAGCTCGGCATAGGCCCGCTCGGCGCTGTGAGCCTCCTGGATGCGACCATCCCTGATCAGCCAGAAGCGGTTGCAACTGCGCTCGATCAGCTCCCGGTCGTGGGAGACCAGCAGCACCCCCCCCGGGAAGGCGGCAATCGCCTCGGCCAGCTCCTCCTTGCCCGCCAGATCCAGGTGGTTGGTGGGCTCGTCGAGCCAGAGCATGTGGTGGCTGCCGAGCGACAGGGCGAGAAACAGCAGCCGTGCCCGCTCGCCCCCGCTCAAGCTGTGCACCTGCTGACCGTGGCGGACATAGGGGAAGCCCGCCCGGATCAGCGCCTGTCGCCGCGTCACCTCAGGCAGAGGGGCCAGGGGGTAGAGGGCGTCGCTCAGGGTGGCATCGTCAGCCAGCTGTTGCAGGGACTGATCGTAATAGGCGATGCTGGCACCTGGGTGGCAGTACCAGCCTGCCTGCGGGCTCTGCGCGGCCAGTTCGCGCCAGCACTGGCGTAGCAGGGAGGACTTGCCGGTGCCGTTGGCTCCGAGCAGGGCGACCTTATCTCCTGCCCGCAGCCAGAGTCCTTCGGCGTGCAGCAGCGGCGGCAATGCTGGCGCCGGTGCCACGTCGAGGGCCTCCAGCCGCAGCAGGGTGTCGGCGGGTAGGCTCACTCCGCGCAGCTCGAGCCGCCAAGGGGACAGCGCCGCGACCTGGCTCTGCTCCTCCTGCAGGCGGGCGATGCGCTTTTCCATGGACTTGGCCTGGCGCACCAGCTTCTCGTTGTCATGCTCCCGCCCCCAGATGGCAAGGCGTTTGCTGCTGGCGCTCAGGCGGTCGATCTCCTTTTGTTCGTCGGCCCGGCGCAGGCGGGCCTGCTCATCTTCGGCGGCCAGCGCCGCCCGCGCCTGGCTGCAGGGCAGGGCGAAGCGGTGCAGCTGGCCATCGCGCAGGATCAGGGTCTGCTCGGTGACCCGGTCCAGCAGGCGACCATCGTGGGAGACCAGCACGAAGGCACCGCGCCAGCCCAGCAGAAACTGCTCGAGCCAGAGCAGGGCGGGCAGATCCAGGTGGTTGCTGGGTTCATCGAGCAGCAGCAGGTTGGGTTGGCGCAGCAGGGCGCGGCCTATCTGCAGCCGGCTGTGCTGGCCGCCGCTCAGCGCACTGACCGGCAGTGCGGCCTGGGCCTCCAGCTGCAACTCGGCCAGCAGCTTGTCCACCTGCCATTCGGCGCTCGTGTCGTTGCCCAGCGCATCCAGCAGCACGGCTCGGGTGCTGAGGGTTGAAAGCCTGGCCGGCAGTTGCTGGGCCACAAACTCGCAGCGGCAGGCGGCGGCCTGCACGACCCGGCCTGCCTGGGGCGTGCGCTCGCCCGCCAGCAGCGCCAGCAATGTGCTCTTGCCGCAGCCGTTGGCACCGACAAGGCCAAGCCGGTCGCCCGCGCGGATGCCGAGTTCGAGGTGGTCAAATAACGGAAGGTGCCCCGCACTCATCTGCAGGGAATGGGTACTCATCAGGATTGTCATGCTCTTGCTCTCTTAAATCGCGGGATCGAAGATCCCTGTCATCAGGAGCGCTGGCGACAACGGCAGAGTCGAGAAAGGTCTCGGTATGGAAGGGAGTCGGCTTTGCTCGAACCCGCTATCGCAGCGCGATGGTATGCAGGCAAGAGCACGCGAATGTGCCGAACAGGCGAGCCGAGAACATCGGACACGCTTGGATAACCATTTTTTACCTCCTTGTGTTTCGTGATGGCACGGTGCGGCGATTATAAGCGCAGAAAAAATAACCGTCTATCCATGGCGGTGCCCTGCGGGTGAGGCGGGAAGGCGCTTTGTCAGCGGCGGGACAAAAAAACGCCCCGCTGGGCGGGGCGTGGTGATGGGGGTCAGTCGCGCGGAGTCTTGAGCGCCTGGATCACATCTTCATTGGGGGCCAGCCCCTCCACGTGGTTGAAGCTGTCCAGCCCCTCCTGCGGGTTGATGGTGAAGGCGTCGGCACTCAGGTAGCTGCCGCTGCCGGCACTTTCGACCACGACGATGAGCTCGGGCTGCTTGTCGCCGTTGAGATCCAGCAGCTTGAGCTCCTTGATGCTGCCATCGCGCGGCAGCACCTTGCCGTCGATGAACTGATCCAGCGGGAACTGGGGGTTGGCGCCGGAGTAGAGGCGCACGTCGTAGCTGCCGGTGGAGGCAGGTTCGCCGCGCCCTTCGCTGACGGTCACTACCTGGCCTGAGGGGAGCGTCAGCTGTTTGAAGAACCCGTCCGCCGCCTGGCTGGCGAGGGGCAGGGTGAGCAGGCCGAGTGTCATGAGCAAGGCTTTCATCGGTTTGACCCTTGTTACTGCGGCGGCGGTTGCCCGCTACCTGTGTCACTGTGCGAACCGGGCGGGCAATCCCCGCCGGTTCGCGTCATCCGCCCCTCATCGGGGCGGTCATTACCAGATCTTGACCCGTTTGGCCGGGTCCAGATAGAGCTTGTCACCCGGCTGGATCTTGAACGCCTCATAGAAGGCGGGGATGTTCGGCACCACGCCGTTGACCCGGTATTCCGGCGGCGAGTGGGGATCCGAGGCGAGCAGCATCTGCATCAGCTCGGGGCGATACATGCCTTTCCACACCTGGGCCCAGCCGAGGAAGAAGCGCTGCTCGCCGGTGAAGCCGTCCAGCACCGGGGCCTCTTTGCCATCCAGCGACAGCAGGTAGGCCTTGTGGGCGATGGTAAGGCCGCCCAGATCGCCGATGTTCTCCCCCAGGGTGAACTGGCCGTTGACGAACTGCCCCTTGATGGGCTCGAAGCGGTTGTACTGAGCTACCAGCCGGCTGGTGCGGAAGCGAAACTCCTTGAGATCCTGGGGCGTCCACCAGTCGCGCATCACGCCGTCCCCGTCGGATTTGGCGCCCTGATCATCAAAACCGTGGCCCATCTCGTGACCGATCACCCCGCCGATGGCGCCGTAGTTGACCGCGTCATCCGCCGTCATGTCGAAGAAGGGGGGCTGCAGGATGGCGGCCGGGAAGACGATCTCGTTATTGCTCGGGTTGTAGTAGGCGTTCACCGTCTGCGGCGACATGTGCCACTCGTCTCTGTCTACCGGCTTGCCGAGGCGTGCCAGGTTGTCGGCGTATTCGAAGGCGCGGGCCCGCTGCAGGTTGCCCACCAGATCGTCGGCACGGATCGCGATGGCGCTGTAATCCTTCCACTTGTCCGGGTAGCCGATCTTGGGGCGGAACTTGGCGAGCTTGGCCTGGGCCTGGGCCTTGGTGGCCGGCGACATCCAGTCCAGCTCCTCGATGCTCTGGCCGTAGGCGGTGCGCAGGTTCTCCACCAGCTGCTCCATGCGGGCCTTGGCCTCTGGCGGAAAGTAGCGCTCCACGTAGAGCTTGCCTACCGCCTCGCCCAGGTGATCGTCCAGTACGCCGAGGGCCCGCTCCCAGGGGGCGCGCTGCTTGGGCGTGCCGCTCAGGGTGGTGCCGAAGAAGGCGAAGTTCTGGGCATCGGTCTGGCTGTCGAGGTAGGGGGCATAATCGGTGATGAGATGCCACTTGAGGTAGGCCTGCCAGTCGCCGACCGGGGTCTGCTGCATCACCTCGTTGAGGGCCGCGAGATAGGTGGGCTGGCCGATGATGAGGCTGCTCTGGCCGGCGAGGCCGGCCTGGGTCAGGTAGGCATGCCAGTCGATGGCGGGGGCGAGGCGTTTGAGTTCGCTCTGGGGCCCTTTGTTGTAGTTCTTCTCCCGATCCCGCAGGGTGACGTTGTCCCACTGGATCCGGGCGAGTTTGCTCTCGAGGGCCAGGATGCGTTTGGCCTTGGCCCCCGCATCCGCCTCGCCGAAGCGGCCCAGCATGGTGGCGATGTGCTGCTCGTATTTCTGGCGCAGCGCCTGGCTGGCGGCATCCGTCTTGAGGTAGTAGTCCCGATCCGGCAGACCGAGCCCGGCCTGGTAGAGGTAGACCGCATAGCTGTCCGGCGCCTTGGCGTCGGCATCGACCCAGAAACCGAACGGGGCGCCGCCGCCGTTGCGACCGCTCTGGGCGAAGGCCCGGGCCAGATCCTGCGGCGTGCGGATCTGCTCGATCTCGCTCAGCATCGGCATCAGCGGCGCCGTGCCCTTGGCGTTGCGGGTCGTCTGATCCAGATAGCTCTGGTAAAGGTCGTGGATCTGCTGGGCCGGTGTGCCGGCGGCGGCCTTGCCGTCCAGCCCTTCCACCAGCACCCGCACGTCCGCCAGGGATTTGTCGCGCAGCATGTAGAAGGCACCGTCGGCGGGCCTGTCGTCCGGGATCTTGGCGGTGGAGAGCCAGTGGCCGTTCACGTAGCGGAAGAAGTCGTCACCGGGTTTGACGCTGGTGTCCATGTTGGCCAGCGCGAGGCCGGAGTGTTTGTCTGCGCCGTCCGGGGCCTGACTGCAGCCGGCCAGCAGGGCCAGCCCGACGAGGGCGGCCAGTATGCTTTTTTTGTTGTTCATTATGTTGGATTCCAATTCGGGTTATGCGGCTTCCTTGCCCACGCAGGGAGCGTCTCACTCTAGCAGTCGGGTTAGCGCTTGATAAGCCCGAGTCTGCTAAGATCGGCCTGGTCGTATTGGGGAAGCCTATGATTTCTCGTATTTATTCTCGTTTTTGTCAGACTCTGCCCGCGCCGGAAGGTTCCCGTGGCCTGCTGGTAGCCTTCAGCGGCGGACTCGACTCCACCGTGCTGCTGGTGCTGGCGGCCCGCTTTGCCCGCGCCCACGGCCTTGCCCTGCGCGCCCTGCACGTCCATCACGGCCTGAGCCCACATGCCGACGAGTGGGTAGCACACTGCGAAAAGGTGTGTCAGCAACTGGCGGTGCCGCTGCTGGTCGAGCGGGTGCAACTGCAGCGGGATAGTGGCGACAGCCTGGAGGCGCAGGCGCGGGAGGCCCGCTATCTGCGTCTCGCCGCTCAGTTGGGGGAGGGGGAGTGGCTGCTCACCGCCCACCATCAGGACGATCAGCTGGAGACCCTGCTGCTGGCGCTCAAGCGCGGCGCCGGCCTGCGCGGGCTGGCGGGCATGGTGCCGAGCCAGCCCTTTGCCGGTGGCCTGTTGCTGCGCCCCTTGCTCGAGGTGAGCCGGGCCGAGCTTGCCGAGGCGGCGGCCAGCCTCCCCTATGGCTGGGTGGAGGATGAGAGCAACCAGGATGTGAGTTATGACCGCAACTTCCTGCGCCAACGGCTCATTCCCCAGCTCAAGGCCCGCTGGCCCACCATGGCCCAGACGGCGGCGCGCAGCATGGCGCTGTGCGCCGAGCAGGAGGCGCTGCTGGAGGAGCTGGCAGAGGCCGACTGGCGGCTGGCAGCGGCAGGAGAGGCGCTGCAGATCGCGCCGCTGCTGGCTCTGTCAGGCACCCGGCGCAACAACCTGCTGCGTTACTGGATCCGCCGCCAGGGAGGCGAGATGCCCTCCCGCGAGCAGCTCGGTCTGCTCTGGCAGGAGGTGGCGCTGGCACGGGAAGACGCCAATCCTCAGCTCAACTGGGGCGGGCAGAGCTGCCGCCGCTTTCAGGGGCGGCTCCATCTGGTGCGACCCGGGCTGCAGCCTCGCCACGAACAGCTGACATTGGCCGTGGGGGAGACGCGGATCCTGCCGGACGGGCTGGGGGAGGTGCGCTTGCTGCCGCGAGTGGAAGGCGAGGGGCTGCGACAGCCAAGGGCGGACGAGCCGCTGTCGGTGCGCTTCGGGGTGGCCGCCGGCAGCATGCTCAAGCCGGTAGGGCGTGGCGGCAGCCGGCGCCTCAAGAAGCTGCTGCAGGAGTACGGGGTTCCCTCCTGGCAGCGTGGCCGCATTCCCATTCTCTATTACGGCGAGCAGGTGGCGGCGGTGGGTGAGCTGTTCCTCTGTGACGGATTCATGACGCAGGGCGCCGGTCTGGACTGGCACTGGCTGCCGGCGGCGGCCTGTCAGCCTCCTGCCTGATCCTATCCGTTGCAAATGACAAGGCCGGCATATGCCGGCCTTGTCATATTCAGCGGCTGGCCGGTTCAGTCCAGCAGGCCGGCCTTGCCCGCCTTCTTGCGGGCATAGAGGTGGGCATCGGCGGCCTCGTACAGGCTGTGCACGTCCACCCCGGACTGCCAGCTGGCGGCTCCCAGGCTGCAGCCGACCGAGAAGGTACTGAGTTCCTTGTTGGTCATCAACATGTGCTGCAGGCGCAGCCAGACCGGGCGCCAGGCCTCGGGTTCGGCGGGTTGCAGCAGCAGGGCGAACTCGTCGCCGCCGAGGCGAAACGCCTGATCCGTGCTGCGGATGCAGTGGGTCAGCAGCTGGGCGAAGCGGCTCAGCACCAGATCGCCGACCGGGTGGCCCCAGGTGTCGTTGATCTGCTTGAAGCGGTCGAGATCCAGCAGCACCAGCACCAGGCCGTGGGATTCCCGGCTGTGCTGCTCTACCGCCCGGCCGATGGCTTCGTCAAAGTAGGAGCGGTTGCCGAGCCCGGTCAGGTGATCGAGCCTGACCTGCAGCTCCAGCTGTGACAGGCGCAGATAGAGGGGCAGGGGCAGGCAGAGCAGTTGGTGATACTGCTGCAGGATCCGCTGCTGGCTGCCGCTCAGGGTATGTTCCAGGGTGTAGTGCAACTGGCCGATCAGCTGGCCATGCTGGCCGCGCAGCTCGAACGGGTAGCTGTGCAGGGTCAGGCTGGCCTGGGGCGGATGCTGGATCAAGGTGTGAGACTGGCCGCAGTCGAAGTGCAGGCTGTGGATCCGGACAATTCTTGCCGCACGATCGGCAAAGGTTGCCAGCAGGCTGCCGAGGTCCATCTGCACCAACAACAACTCGAGCAACTGGTTGCGATCCTGACTGGCCAGCGGCGTGAGCCGCTCCATCTGGCGAACCCACTGCTCGATGCCATGTCCCAGACCATTCAATGATGATGTGTTTTCCACGGTACAGCCCTCAAACAACCTACTTCCTGACACTTACCTGCAATCCTTGTGCCCAAAATATGTTCGATGCGAACAAGAGTGGCTGGCTAGGCTTAAGTAGATAAAAAGGGAGGAAATATTGTACGCAGATGTGTTGATCCTGCTGCTTGCCGCCGTGCTGTTGGTGGCGATTTTCCGGCGCCTCGGCCAGCCGGTGATCCTCGCTTACCTGCTTGCCGGGGTACTGCTCGGCCCCTATGGCGTCGCCGTGATCACCGGCCAGGCGATCATGCAGACCATCGCCGAGCTCGGCATCGTCTTTCTGATGTTCTCGCTTGGGCTCGAATTCTCGCTGCCCCGGCTCATCGCCATGCGTCGGCTGGTGATCGGGGTGGGCGGCCTGCAGGTGTTGCTCACATCATTGCTGTTTTTCGCCATCGCCTGGTGGTGGGGCCTGAGCCTGCCCCAGGCGCTGGTGGTGTCGGGCACCTTGGCGCTCTCGTCCACCGCCGTGGTGATCAAGCAGCTGGGAGAGCAGAAGCAGCTGCACACCCGCCGCGCCCAGCTCGGGGTGAGCGTGCTGCTGTTTCAGGATCTGGCGGTGGTACCGCTGTTGGTGATGATCCCCATCCTGGCCAGGCCCGAGATCCAGGGCAGCGCCCTGCTGGCGGAGATCGCCTGGGCCACCCTCAAGGGGCTGTTTGCCCTGCTGAGCCTGCTGGCGGTGGGCAAGTGGCTGCTGCCGCTGCTGTTTCACGAGGTGGCGCGGGCCCGCTCCGACGAGCTGTTCGTGCTGAGCGCCCTGCTGGTGGCGCTGCTGGCGGCCTCGCTGACCCAGTGGATGGGGCTCTCCATGGCGCTGGGGGCCTTTCTGGCGGGCATGATGCTGGGGGAGTCCCACTATCGCCATCAACTGGAGGTGGACATCCGGCCGTTTCGGGACGTGCTGATGGGGCTCTTCTTCATCACCATCGGCATGACCATGGACTGGCAGCGGGTGGCGCAGGACTGGTGGCTGGTGGCCACCAGCGTGCTCTGCCTGATCCTGTTCAAATCCCTGCTGGTGCTGCTGGCCGGCCGGCTGATGGGGGAGCGCAAGCGCGATGCCATGGCGGCGGGGATCATGCTGAGCCAGGTGGGGGAGTTCGGCTTCGTGCTGCTGGCGCTGGCCAACCACCACGGTCTGCTCGACCATCGGCTGGTCTCCCTGCTTATCGGTATCGGCGTCACCTCCATCGCCATGACGCCCTGGCTGGTGTTGCAGGCCCATCATCTGGCCCGCTCCCTCACAGATCCTGCCCTGCTCACCCGCTCCGAGGTGGCCCAGTCGGGCCTGAGCAAGAGCCAGCACGTGATCATCGCGGGCTTTGGTCGGGCCGGTCAGACCTGCGCCCGCTTTCTCAAGCAGGAGGAGATCCCCTTCCTGGCGCTGGATCTCGATCCGGAGCGGGTGAGCGAGGCCAAGTCGGCGGGGGAGCAGGTGGCGTTCGGCGATGCCAGCCGCCGCGACATCCTGCTGGCCGCCGGCCTGCTGCGGGCTCGGCTGGTGATCATCACCTTTGACGATCACAAGCGGGTTGAGGCCATGCTGGCGCTGATCAGGGAGCTGGCGTGGGAGGTGAAGGTGCTGGTGCGCACCCGCGATGACAGTTTTCTGGAGGCGTTCAAGCGGGCGGGCGCCTTTGCGGTGATCCCCGAATCCCAGGAGGGGGCCCTGATGCTGGTCTCCCACCTGCTGCTCAACTGCGACATCCCCATCGGCCGGGTGATCCGGCGCATGGAGCACGAGCGCAGCAGCCAGTACCGCTTTCTGCACGGTTTCTACTGGGGGGATCAAAGCGCCGGCAATCTGGAAACGGACCAACTGCTCGAGCGGCTGCACCCCGTGCTGCTGCACGAGCAGGCCTGGGCGGTGGGTCGCAGCGTGCAGGCTCTGGCGCTGGAGACGGTGCGGATCAAGGAGGTACAGCGCGGCGAGCTGCGGCTGGAGCCCAAGCCAGAGCTGGTGCTGGCGGCAGGGGATCGGCTGGTGCTGTTCGGCAATGGGGTGGCGGTGGAGCAGGCGGAGCAGCGCCTGCTGGAGGGGCGTTAGTCCTCGCTCAAGGTGTATTCATCCTCGCCGAAGGTGAGTGAGCCGCTTGCTGGCTGGCGTGCCGGTTCACCCTCAAGAGGCCATTTCAGGCTTCGACCGGTACCATCTCCTCTATCCCCAGAAACGCTTCGACCCGCCGGCGCTCGTTCAGGGTATCCAGGTAGCCCAGCTTGATCAGCTGCTGGCAGTAGCCGGGATAGAACATCAGGAAACTGGCCAGGCTGCTGGTCTCATCCCCCGTTACGCCCAGTACCCGCAGCAGGCGGCGCAGGTGCACCGGCAGCTTGCGCAGATAGGCCAGCGCCAGCAGGTCGAGATCCTGGCTCGGCTTGAGCACGCAGGTCTCCACCCGTTTGAGTTTCAACCGGTTGCGCTCCCGCTCCGGGATGAGATCCAGGGTCTGGTTGATGCGCCACAACCGCTCCAGGTCCGAGTTGAGGGTATCGGTGAAGACGGTGTCCAGCAGGTGGCTGGCGATGTTGGAGCTGGTCAGGTGGCCATGGTGGAAGGTGGGCGCCGTGTGCGCCGGTGGATCTAGGGTGATCAGCAGGATCCGCTCCGCCCCCAGGTGGATGGCGGGGCTGAGCGGGCTCAACTGATGGATGGAGCCGTCGCCGTAGAACTTGTCGCCGATGTGGGTGGCCGGGAAGACGAACGGCAGCGCCGAGGAGGCGAGCAGGTGATCCGAGGTGAGCAGGGTGCGCAGCCCGCGCCGTCTGGCCCGCTCCCACGGCAGGTGCTCGGCTCGCCCCTGAAAGAAGGTGGTGGAGAGGCCGTCGTCGTAGTCGGAGGCGGTGATGGCCAGCGCCTCCAGACTGCCGTAGAGGATGTTGTCGTCGATGCGGTGATAGTCGATGAGCTGATCCAGCAGGCGGCGCAGCGGCGCGTTGTCGAACAGGTGAAAGGCGTGGTTGGTGTGGGGATTGATGAGCCCCGCCGAGCCCTCATACATCAGCCGCCACAACAGACGCCCCGGGTGAAAGTCGAAGATGTGGTGGGTCTCGAAGCGGCGCCAGACCCACTCCAGCTTGCGTACCCCCAGATGGAAGCAGGAGGCGTAGCAGGCCAGCGCGGTGACATTGATGGCGCCGGCCGAGGTGCCGCACAGGATGGGAAACGGAATGCCGAGATTGCGGGGATAGAACTCGGCGATCGCCTTGAGGGCGCCGACCTGATAGGCGGCGCGGGCACCACCACCGGTCAACAGAAGAGCTGTGTTGGGTTTGGCCATGATACTGCGCCTTATGCATGCCACTGGGGGTGTTGCCACCGAGCAATTTAACTATAAGACGCTGTATCAAATATAAAAACAGGCCTGCCAACCATTTTTTGCAGGCCCTTTTTGAGGCTGTTTAGTTGGCGTGGCGAGCGGCGCTCAGCTGATCGAACGAGGCGAATGCGGGGGCACTGGCGAGGATGCGGCCGTGGCCGAGGCCGCGGGTGCTCACCAGCCGGGTACGACCATCCTGAGTGGCGCGCAGGGAGTCGCCGTGCGGGGCGAAGCGATCCTCCTCGTCGTGCACTATGATGGCGGGCCCGCTGCGGCCGGCGAGCCGCCCCAGCGGGTCGACCGTGCTCAAGGGGTGCTGGTACTCCTGTTCAATCTCCTTGACCACCGCATCGAACAGCCGGATGGAGTAGCCGGAGCGCGCCACCATGCCGTAGAGCTGGGGCACGTAGTCGAGCACCGGCGAGATGAGCAGCAGCGGCAGGGCATCCAGCTCGCGTCGGCGGCTGGAGAGGGTGACGGCGCCCCCCATGCTGTGGGCGATGACGCCCTGCAGCGGGCCGTACTCCGCCGTCATCTTCTCTACCAGTTCGTCGAAGGCGCGTACGAAGCGGGGCAGGTGGCCGGTATGGCCGGCGCTGTGGCCGTGGGCCGGGTGATCGTAGGCAATGGCCGTGAAGCCCAGGGCGGCGATGTGGCTCATCAGCGGGTAGAACTGGCCGGCGCTGCCTGACCAGCCGTGCATCAGCAGCCAGACCGGCCCCTGGCCGAGCCGGTAGCTCATCAGGGTGCCTTCGCTGGTGTGCACGGCCTGTTTGACCAGTCCGGCCGGCGCCGCGTCATCCCGCTGGTTGCGCTGGGGGGTGAGCAGCAGCTTGCTGGCGGTGCGCTTGGCATGAGCGGGGGCCAGGGTGTGATGCAAGCGGGTGCCAAGGCCAAGCAGCCATTTGCTCGGGCTGAAGCGGCGGGTGTTGAAGTAGATCTTGCTGCTCATGGTCATCCTGTGGTTTTTATGTGCGAACGGTCGTGCTTTTTTGTCGGTTTTAAAAAAGAGAGGTCAATCCATCAGCGCCAGCCATCCAGCAGTGTCTCCACTTCTGGCCAGAAGTGGCGGGCCGGATCCTGACACAGATCGAGGGCATTGAACACCTGATCCGCCAGATAGAGGCCATAGAGGCGATGGACGGCGCGCCAGGGATCCATGTCGCTGCGCCACTCGCCCTCGCTCTGTCCCTGCACCACCTGGCGGGCCAGGTAGTCGAGCCAGAAGCGCACCAGCTGGCGGGCAGCCTGCTGCACCTCCCCCTCCTGGGCCGAGGTCCAGGCGTCGAGGAACATGCAGCGACCGGCGAAGCACTGGTTCCAGGCCAGCCAGGCCTGCAGCAGGGCCGTCAGCTTCGCTCGCTGGTTGCCGTGCTGCTGCTGGCGCACCGGCTGGATCACCCGCTCCCGGAACACCTCGGCGGCGTACTCCAGCACGGCAATCTGCAGGTTGTCGCGGGACTGGAAGTGGGCAAACAGGCCGCTTTTCGACATCTCGCAGGCGCTGGCAAGGGAGCCGATGGTGAGGCTCTCCAGCCCCTGCTGGCTCGCCTGCTCGAACGCAGTCTGCAAAATGTTGTCGCGGGTCAGCCGGCCCTTGCTCATCGCACTCTCCTTCATTAACTGGAGCAGCATAAAGTACGACCGTGCTATTTGTCGAGCGGCAGATGATGTGCAGGCCTGCTGGGAGGGGTCAGCTCTCCTTGATATCCATCTGCTGCAGAGCGATGACCGCCTGGGTGCGGTTCTTGACGCCCAGTTTACGGAAAATCGCCGTGATGTGGGCCTTGATGGTGGCCTCGGATACGTTGAGCTCCCAGGCGATCTGCTTGTTGAGGCTGCCGTCGCGCAGCATCACCAGCACCTTGTACTGCTGGGGGGTGAGGCTGGCCAGCTTGCTGGCGAAATCGGCGCCCTCACAAGGCTCGGGGTGGAGCGAGATGCCGGCCGGCACCCAGTTGTCACCCCCGATCACCGTATTGAGGGCGTTGACCAGCTCCTTCATCGGCGCCGATTTGGGGATAAAGCCGAGCGCGCCGAGCCGCAGCACCTGCTGGATGATGGCGGGCTCTTCCGAAGCCGACACCACCACGATGGGCAGGTCGGGATATTGGCCGCGCAGGTGGGCGAGACCGGAGAAGCCGTTGGCCCCCGGCATCTTGAGATCGAGCAGCAGCAGGTCGACTTCCGGGTGCTCACCCAGCAGGTGGGCCAAGCTGTCGATGGAGTCTGCTTCCAGCAGCTGGGCATCGTCGATGGCCATGTGCACCGCTTGATAGAGGGCGCCCCGAAACAGGGGGTGGTCATCTGCGATGACGATGGTAAATTGGCTGTCCATTGCTCACATTGTTGCTAACTAATTGTTTTGGAAAATCAAACTAGCACCGCTCCCGGAGAGGGTCAAACCTGCCGGCGCGCAAATGTGAAGCGACCGTCGGATGTCGTGCCATTGGGGCAGATGGGATGGTCAAGAACAACCCATGCAGGAGGCAATAGATGGGATCTCTGGTATTGACGGTGGGCACGGGCTCCACCTGGGCGATGCGGGCAGCGCTGGTGCTGGCCATGAGCGGACTGGAGTGGCAGGAGCAGGTGTTCGACCTGGAGGATGCCAAGGAGCTGCAGCGGCTCAAGCGGCTGGCCCCCGCCGGCCTGGTGCCCTGGCTCGATCACGACGGCGTGCGGGTACACGACTCGCTGGCCATCGCCGAGTACCTGCACGAGCTCTGCCCCGCGCGCCAGCTCTATCCAGAAGCGCGAGCCGAGCGGGCGCTGGCCCGCAGTCTTTGCGCCGAGCTGCACGCCGGTTTTCGCCAAATCCGCACCCTGCTGCCCTTCTTCCTCGGCGCCCCGACCCGCAGTGAACCGCCGGTGGAGGCCATCGGCGAGCTGGCCCGGTTGCAGACCATCTGGTCCCAGGCGCGTGGCCCCTTCTATTTTGGCGAGGCGGGGATCCTCGATGCCTTCTATGCGGTGATGGCCTACCGGTTGGCGAGCTACGGCATCCAGCTGCCCGGGCAGGCCGGCGCCTATCAGCAGGCGCTGCTGGCCTGGCCGCTGTGGCAGCAGACCCTGGTCAAGGCACGCCTGCAGTGGCCGGCGGCCGCCCGTCAGCCGCAGTGAACCTGCGGGCGCAACAGCCTGTCTGAACGGTAGGTGTAAACAGAGAGGGGAGCCACTGGCTCCCCTCTCTGTTTGGGTTTGATTCCTTAAGCTGGATTATGGCTGGCGGCCGGCGAACACCACCACAACCTTGTCATCCCCCTTCTCCCGCACGAAGGCATAGGGGCTGTCGGCCAGTTTCTTGTGGCTGCCCGCCGCCACCGCCGGGTGGGCGGCACGGAACTGGCCGAGTCGCTGCCAGTGCTTGACCAGCTCGGCCTTCTCGCCGCCGGCCAGCTCCTGCCAGTTCATGTCAGAACGCAGTGCCTGATCGAACACGCCGCCATCCTTGGCGAGTCCGCGGCCGGACTCATCGCCGTAGTAGATCTGGATGCCGCCCGGCAGCAGCATGAAGCTGCTGGCGACCCGGCGCTGCAACGGCACGTCCTGATAGTCGCCGAAGAACAGCTTGGTGTCGTGGGAGCTGATGTAGCTCAGCACGTTGAACTCGGGATCCTGATTGATGCGGCTGGCGTAGCCGGCATAGGTGGGCTCGGCGCTGGCCAGACACTGGGCCTGGGGCAGGGCGAACTCGCGCTGATAGTCGAAGTTGATCAGCGAATCGAAGCCGTTCTGGTACCAGAAATCCTTGGCTACCCCGTGATCCCACACCTCGCCCACCATGTAGAAGGGCAGATCGTCGAGCTTCTTGGCCGGGTTGGCGGCTTTCCACTCCTTGAGGGCGGTGGTGCCGGCCTGCTTGAGGCGGGCCCACACCTCGGGCTCCAGGTGTTTGACGGTGTCGGCTCTGAAGCCGTCGATACCGAAGCGGCGCACCCAGTCGGTGTGCCAGGCAATCAGATAGTCGCTCACGGTGGCGTTGGGCAGCACCTTGGCCCTGGTGTCCTGTTTGGCCGTCAGCAGCGGCGGCAGCCCCACCGGCTTGGTGGATTCGGTGAGGAAGTCCGGCAGTCCCGCCACCGAGCCGGTGACGTCGTCGGTACCGGGTTGCGGGTAGCCGGGCAGGCCGGCCCGCACCCAGTCACCGCTCCACCACTGGTCCCACTTCGGCGACTGGTAGTCGATGAACTGGTTGTAGCCATGCCAGTTTAGGCCGCCGCTCGGGCGCCACTGGTTCCAACGGGCCGGCAGTTTACCGGTGTTCTGGGTGAGGTCGGTGAGCCCCAGATCTTGCAGGTCGGCGAGGGTGGCGTAGCCTGCGTGGTTCATCACCACGTCGAGGATGATGCGCATGCCGCGCTTGTGGGCCTCGTCCACCAGGGTCTTGAGGCTCTCCTCGTCGCCGTAGTTGGGATCTATCTTGGTGAAGTCGAGTGCCCAGTAGCCGTGATAGGCGTAGAAGGGGAAGTTGCCCTGCTCGCCGCCGCCGATGAAGCCGTGCACCTGCTCCACCATGGGGGTGATCCAGATGGCGTTGATGCCAAGCTGCTTGATGTAGTCGAGCTTGGCGGTCAGCCCCTTGAAGTCACCGCCGTGCCAGGTGGCTACTTCATCCTGACCGTCCTTTTGGCGGCCGAAGCTGTGGTCGTTGGCGGGATCGCCGTTGTTGAAGCGGTCGGTCAGCAGGAAATAGACGCTCGCCTGATCCCAGCTGAAGGGGGCCGTGGTGGCCGCCTTGATTGGCTCGAGCAGCAGCAGGCCGCCGCTCTCTTTACTCGGCGTCAGGGTCAGCTTGCCGCCCTTGATCACCCCTTGCTGGCCGGAGTAGGCGTCCCGCAGCTGGGTGCCGTCGGGCCAGACTCCTTTCAGGGATACCGTGACCGGGCCGCCATCCCAGCTGATGCAGGGCTCCGCTGGCGGCTGACGTTTGAATTCGCTCTTCTTGGTGGCTCGCAGCACCTTGAGGCTGGGGGTATCCGGGTTGAAGGTGAACTGATAGTCCCCCGCCAGCATCACCCGCAGGTTGAAGTGCTGCCCCTTGCTGCACTTGTCCATGGGCTGGGCGGTGCCGAAGGGGAGCGGTTTGGCCTCGCTCGGGCCGAAGCTGGTGCCGCAGCTGTTGCCTGCGTCGCTGATGCGGATCTGGTGACTCCCCTTGGTGAGCGGATGGGTCAGCTGCACCGCCCCCTTGTCCAGCGTCAGCGGTGTGCCGACCGGCTGGTCATCCACGTAGAGGCGCACCTCGGCGGCCATGGCCTGATGGAGGAAGAGGGGGCTGGCCAGCAGGGCGAGCCAGAGGGAAGAAACCGAGGGAGTGCGACGCATAAGCCATTCCTTGCTGGGGTTAAGCGGACCAGATTGCCGTCAATGGGGCTCATTCTAGGAGGCATGAGGGCGGGCTTGGACAGGCAAACCGTCGATTTGTGACATCAGTTCAAATGGTTACGTTTTCAAGAATGGAAAAGTGTGAGCGGGGTGTCGCGCCCATAAAAAAAGCCGGTCGATAGACCGGCTTGTTGCATTGCCACTTTCGTCACACGGTGAAGAACTTGAAGTTGACGAAGGCCACCGCGATGAAGGAGGCCACCATGCCGCTCAGGCAGAGCACGGCCGGGCGAATGGCCGGCCAGCGATGGGTCAGCAGGATGATCGCCAGCATGGTCGGATAGAGGCCGAACATGTAGCGCGGCATGGCGTTGAGCCCTGTCATCAGCGGAATGGTGCAGCAGATGAACATCAGGGTTGCCTCGGCCCAGCGCTTCTGGCTGAACAGATAGAGGTTAAGAGCCCAGCCGAACATCACCATGATGGAGAGGTAGGATTTGCGTCCGCCCAGCTCGAAGCCGCTCAGCCACCAGTCCAGCGGGCTGTCCATGTAACGGCCCCAAGCCACCTGGATGTGCTTGAACGCCAGCGCATCACCGGTGAGGTGATAGAGGTAGAACATGTAGGCGAACAGGCCGAGCGGGATCATCCAGAGGGTGAACACCACCTTGAAGGCGCGCTCGGTGAAGCGGAAGAACTCGCGCCAGCCGTAGGCCTGCAGCGCCAGGATCAGCACCGGGAACACCATCATCACCCCCAGGTTGCGGGTGGCGGAGATGAACACGCCGAGCAGCGCCACCATCAGCCACTGCTGGCGATAGGCGAACAGGAACATCCCCAGCATCAGCGCCATGAACATCGACTCGGTATAGCCGGAGACGAAGTAGGCGGAGAAGGGGGAGAAGGCCAGCAGCCAGACGCCGAAGCGGGCGGTGTCGTCACCCAGCTTGAGCTGGCGCAGCACCAGCAGCATCAACGGCAGGCTGATGAAGAACGCCAGGTTGGCTACCAGCATCAGGCCGATCAGACTCTCGACGTTGAGCAGGTTGGAGATGGTGCCGGAGATCATCGGGTAGAGCGGCATGAAGGCCCAGTTGGCCGCATTGCCCTTGCTCAGCCAGCGTGGGTAAAGATCGTAGCCGTTCTCGATGATGCGCTGGAACCAGACGCAGTCGAACTGGCAATAGGCCTGCAGCGGGCCTATGTCGGGGGAGCCGTAGAGCTGCACGCCGAAATAGCCCATGCCGTAGAGGGCGGCCCGGCTCAGCACGAAGGCTGCGATGATCATCAGCCAGTCACGGCTGCTGATGGCCAGTGACGGGCGATAGGGGCCCGCATTGTCAGGGGTGATGGAGGTAGTCATGTCATTCATCAGGCAAATACCCAGATCCTGGAGAGGAGGTAGGTGAGCACGGTGACCGTCAGGGTGGCGATCACCACCGGCAACAGACCGGAAAGACCCGCAAACAGCAGACCGCTCAATATCAGGTTACGCACCGCCAGCGAGAAGAGGGCGACCAGCAAGAACTTGCTGGCGGCACCCTGCTTCTGGAAGGTGATGTAACGGTGACCGAAGAAGGAGAACCAGAAGGCGATGGCAAAGGCCAGCGTCGTCACCAGGTGCTCCGAGATGGTGGGCCAGCTGTGAAACAGGGCGATGGAGGTGCCCAGATCGACGAGGGTGGCCCCCCCGCCGACAAACCCGAAACGTACCAGCCGCCAGAATTCCTCGCGGGAGATCATTGAGAAGCCTGCTCCTGCTGGTCATCAGCGGCTTTCGCGGCAGCAGCCTTCTTGCCGGCGCTCTTCTTGCTGCCGGTGGCTGCATCTTGCTTCGGCTCTTCATCCTGTTTGGCATACTGGCCGTATACCCCTTCGATGAGGTAGACGGGGCGCTGCTTCACTTCGACAAACATGCGGCCGATGTACTCGCCGATGATGCCGAGCGACAGCAGCTGGATGCCACCGAGGAACAGCACCACCGACATCAGGGAGGCGTAACCCGGCACGTCGATGCCGAAGAAGACCACCTGGGTGACGATCTTGAGGATGTAGAGGAAGGCGACGAAGGAGACGCCGACGCCGACGTAGCTCCATACCCGCAGCGGCCAGCTGGAGAAGCTCATCAGGCCGTCGAGGGCGAAGTTCCACAGCTTCCAGTAGTTGAATTTGGTCTCGCCGGCGTGGCGGGCGGGACGCTCGTAGGGCACGCCGACGGCACGGAAACCGGCCCAGGCGAACAGCCCCTTCATGAAGCGGTTGCGCTCCGGCAGCTGCTTGATCGCCTCGACCACCTTGCGGTCGATCAGGCGGAAGTCACCGGCGTTCTCCGGCAGCTTGGTGCTGGTGGAAAGGGCGTTGAAGAAGCGGTAGAAGCCGCCAGCGGTGAGGCGCTTCATCGGGGTGTCGGCGCTGCGATCCACCCGGATGCCGTAGACGGTGTCGTAGTCGCCGGTCTGCCACAGCTTGACGAATTCGAGAATGAGTGCGGGCGGATCCTGCAGATCCACGTCCATCGGCACCACGGCATCACCCTTGGCGTGATGCAGGCCGGCGGTCATCGCCGCTTCCTTGCCGAAGTTGCGGGCCAGGTTGACCAGGGTGACGCGCGGGTCGCGGGCAATGGCCTGCTCGACCACCTCACGGGTGCGGTCGCGGCTGCCGTCGTTGACGAATACAATTTCCAGCTGATCCTTGAGCGGCGCCAGTTCGTTATCTATCGCGTTGATGAAGGCATCTATGCTCTCTTCCTCGTTGTAAACGGGAACGATCAGAGAGAGTCGAAAATCGGCATGCGACATGAAAACTTCCTTATTTGGAAAATTATTTTATAAAACAGCGTATTGGAGAATACGTCTTATTGGGCGACGGTCAAGCGCACCGACTGGACATTGAGCGGCGTCGGGGCGGAGAGCGCCAGAAAGTTGGGACGTTTGGGGTCCGAGGTCAGCGACTCGCCCGGCAGGCTGAGACGGATCTCGTTGATGCCGGCCTTGGCCAGCTTGACGGTGGTGGTGAAATCGTGACCCAGCGCCACCTTCAGCAGAGCACCGGCCTGCGGGCTGTTGACCCGGGCCTGGATGGTCAGCTGTTCCGGCTGCGCCTGCTGCTTGGGCAGCACGAAGTAGAGGCCACCCTGGCCGCTCAGTTCGGTGCCGTCCGCACTCGGTTTCTTGGCCCAGCCTTCGCTGGAGAGGAAACGGCTCGGCTTGGTCAGATTGAGCTCGTTGCCGGGCTGGTAGGTCATGCTGGAGTTGTGCTCCCAGAAGCGGGTCTTGCCTTCCAGGTAATAGAGCTTGTAGGCCAGGCTCACGTTGGGGTGGGCGGCCAGATAGAGGGTATAAAGGTAGAAACCACTCAGCGCCATGATGGCGGTCAGAAAACCAAACTTTTTGTACGTCATATCACTCTCTGCGCCTCACGGTTTGTAGGCTGATTTCGCGCATATGCTAATCCAATTGCAAAAAAAGCATAGTGGATCACAAAAATATATTTGGTCACATATTAACCCCTTTCCGGCCGGTGTTCCAAATGTTGCTGTTCCCGTATTTTACCTGCCCTGGCGAGCCGGAGATCCGGCGCAGGTCGGGGGCATTTCAGGCCCGGCTCTGACAAGCATAAATGAGGGCGCCGCTCACACGGCCGGGAGCCTGCATCGCTGTGGCAGGATCTGTCGCCATTTTGCCTAGGCCGATTTATGATGGCGTATCACGCAGTCAAGGATGACCCATGAAGCTGAAACTCTGCTGCTGGATGCTCTGCTTGCTGGCGCCGCTGGCCTCGGCAAACAGTCTGTGTCCCTCGCCCTTGCGGGTCGGTTTTGACAACTGGCCGCCTTATCACTATTACGCCGGCACGGCGGCCGGACAGAAAGAGCTGCGCGGCTTTGCCGTTGAAGCGCTCACCGCCATGCTCAAGCGGCTCGATTGCAGGGCCAGCTACGTGGAGATGCCCTGGAAGCGGGTGCTGCACGGTCTGTCGCTGGGCTCGGTCGACATCGCCATGGAGGCCTATTTCAACGAGGATCGCGCCCGCTATGCCTGGTTCTCCGATGCCTACAATCCGGGTCGCAGCGCGCTCTGGATCCGCAAGTCATCCTCCTACCCCGAAACCGATCTGGCCAGCTGGCTGGCCAGCGGCCATACCCTGGGCATCACCAAGGACTACTACTATGGGGCCGAGATCAGCGAGTTGCTGCGCCGTTATGCCGCTCAGGTGAGCGTGGTCAATGACGAGCAAAACTATGGCAAGCTGGTACTGGGGCGCATCGACGGCTTTCTCGGCGATGTGCTGGCCACCCCCTGGGGCTTGAAGGAGGAGGGGCTGAGCGATCTGATCGTCCCCCACACCATGGCCGTATATGAAGCGCCGACCTTCTTCATGTTCAGCAAGAAGCGGCTGTCACCCGAATTTGTCAGTGCGTTCAATCGCGAACTGGCTGAATTTAAAGCAACAAATGAGTATGACATTATCTGGCGGCGCTACGCGCCCGCCAGCTAGTAAAGTCGCGGGCATTCACGCATCATGAGCGCCTTGACCGCCGGGTCTGACAGGCTGAAGTGAACCGATCTTGAGGTAAGCATGGGGAAGAAGTATTGGCTGGCATTGGCAAACCTGATCTGGCTGGGCTGCTGGCCGGCGGCCATGGTACAGGCCAGCGAGGGCCAGGTGGTGGTGAGCAATGCTGCGATGCAGCACGACTGGTATCAGAACAGCACCGCGGAGCAGGCCAGGCGTGAGCTGGAACTGCAACTGCAGGAGGCCGTACTGGCCCAGTTGCACCCGGATTTTTACACGCTCTGGAAGAAGCTGCAGGCCAAGCCGGCGGATCAGCGTGGCGCCCTCTATGACGAGGCGTTCGGCAAGCTGGCCCGGTTCCAGCAGGCGTGGCGGGCCATGGATCTGGTCTCCCGCGAGCAGATGCAGACCCTCAAGCTCAACCTCAGCAAGCCGCTGGCCCATGAGCCGGCCGGCGACAACCTGCTGGAGCAGGTCAGGCAGCTCAGACCCCAGGTCGTGGAATATGACGCGGTGCGCGAAGAAGTGCGCAAGCTGCTGGCGCTGCCCATGGCCAAGAAGTGGCCGACCCTGACCATGCCGACCCTGCGGGCCGGTGAAGTCTCCCCGGAGCTGGGCCAGATCCGCTCCATCCTCAACGAGCTGGGCGACACGGCCCCGCGCCATGATGACGCCACCTACGACGCCGAAACTTTGCAGGCCGTCAAGCAGTTCCAGCGCCGCCACGGCCTGACCGCCGACGGCATCATAGGCCGGCAGACCCGCAGCTGGCTCAATACCGGGCCCGAGGTGCGCGCCAGCCTGCTGCTGCGCAACCTGTGGCGACGTGACCTGGTGGATCAGCTCTCCGGCGCCCGCTACGTGCTGGTCAACATCCCCGACTATCGGCTGAGCGTGGTGGAGTCCGGCAACGAGGTGTTCACCAGCCGGGTGATCGTGGGCAAGGAGCAGCGGGCGACCCCGATCCTCGCCAGCGAGATCCGCTCCATCGTGCTGAACCCAGCCTGGCACGTGCCGCGCTCCATCCTGAGCAAGGACATTCTGCCCAAGCTGGGACGGGATCCCGCCTACCTCAATCGCGAGCAGTTCGAGGTGATCGACGGCGAGGGCAATCCGGTACAGTTCACCGAAGAGGGCTGGCAGCAGGCGCTGGCGTCCGGCTTCCCCTACCGGCTGCGGCAAAAGCCGGGCGATCACAACGCACTGGGTCGCTACAAGTTCTATCTGCCCAACAACGAGGCCATCTACCTGCACTCCACCCCGCGCAAGGCGCTGTTCGAGCAGGGCGCGCGTGCCTTCAGCTCCGGCTGCATCCGGGTGGAGCATGCCGACGATCTGGCCGAGCTGCTGCTGGCGGACTCCCGCTATCAGCCGGACAAGGTGGCCAGCATCTTGAAAGAGACCCAGACCAAGTGGCTGCCGCTGACCACCCCGATCCCGGTGTTCACCGTCTACTGGAGCAGCTGGATCGACGAGGACGGACGTCAGCAACTGCGCAACGACATCTATGGATTTGATCGAGTCAGCTACCAGAGTCGCTTGCTGTGATCCTCGCCACAGAGTGAAAAGCCCGGCCTGCGCCGGGCTTTTTCATGGCCCCTTGCGGTTTGACAGCGGCCGGCTCGGCGGGTAGTTTCAAGCGCCTGTATCAAATTCATTCAACGGTTTCACCTCAACATAGCGATGGACGGACAAGGGATGCTTGATCAAGAGATAAGCCGACGTCGCCTGCTGCTGGGTGCCGGTTGCCTGCTGGGGGGCTCGCTGCTGTCCTTCCCCGCCATGGCGAGCCGCAGTACGGCAGGACGTGAACTCAGTTTCTTCAATCTCAATACCGGCGAGCGGGTGCGCGCCAGCTATTGGGAAGACGGCCGCTACCTGAAAGACGGGCTGGCCGAGCTCAACCACATCTTTCGCGACTACCGTCGCAACGAAGTGTTCAACATCGACCGCAAGCTGTTCGACCAGCTCTACCTGCTGCAGCACAAGCTGGGTCGTCACGGTGAAATCCAGCTCATCTCGGGCTATCGCTCGCCTGTGACTAATCGCCAGAAGCGCAGCCGCAGCCGCGCCGTGGCCAAGCACAGCTACCATACCCTGGGGCAGGCGGTGGATGTGCGCATTCCCGGAGTACAGCTGGCGCACCTGCGCAAGGCGGCGCTCCATCTCAAGGTGGGCGGCGTCGGTTATTACCCGAGCGACAACTTCGTGCACCTCGACACCGGACCGGTGCGCAGCTGGTAACGGCTGGCTGCCGGCCACAGCTGCCCGGCGGGTGACTGGTCAGCGGGGTGGCCGAGCTGGTAGGCTCTGGACACCATGCAGAGGAGAACCAGATGAAACATATTTTGCTTGGCGGGCTGATTGCCCTGCTGCTGACCGGTTGCGGCAAGCTCAACCGTGAAAACTATGACAAGCTCAAGATGGGGATCAGCTACGCCGAGGCGAGCAGCATCCTCGGCAAGGCCGAGCGTTGTGACGATGCGCTGGGGACCACCAGCTGCATCTGGGGTGACGAGGGCAAGAACATCAAAATCCGTTTCATCGCCGACAAGGCGACCTTCTTCAGCTCGGAAGGGATCAACTGAGGCAGTCACAGCCCCGTTGCCCATATAAAAAAGCGCCTGATCGGCGCTTTTTTGTTGGCTGCAATCCGTACCGGCTTGCCAGAAGCTGGCGCGCTCAGTGCGTGGCGTACTGGTAGTGGAAGGTTGGCAGCCCCCACTTGAAGCGCACCGCCAGGAGCCGCAGCACGAAACCGATGCCGATGGCACCGAAGGCGGCCCAGTCGTTGGGCAGGCCCTGATCCAGCGCCAGGCAGTAGATGGCGGCCGTCACCAGCGAGATGGCGGCATAGAGCTCGCGGCGAAACACCAGCGGAATGCGCTGGCAGAGCAGGTCTCTGAGCACGCCGCCGAAGGCCCCCGTCACCACCGCCATGATGCAGGCGATGCCTGCACCGTGACCCATCTCCAGCGCCCTTGCCGCACCGAAGATGGAGAAGACCACCAGCCCCAGGGCATCGAGCGCCATGAACAGCTTGCCAAGGTAGCGCATCAGCGGCGCCGAGATGACGCCGGCCATGGCCGCGCCGGCGACCAGCAGCACATACTCTGGGTGCTCGACCCAGAGCAGGGGGTAATGGCCCAGCAGCACGTCGCGAATGGTGCCGCCCCCGATGGCGGTCGCCGATGCGATGATCACCACGCCAAACAGATCCATCCGTCGCCGGCCCGCGGCCAGCGCGCCTGTCATCCCTTCGGCCACCAGGCCCAGCAAGAAGAGTGCATGTAACATGAGATATCCCAGGGTGCGAGAAAGCCCCGCATCCTATCAACTCGCGCTATAGGGGACAAGCAATGAAGGCTATGCATTATTTTTTATAATGCAAAAATGAAGCGGGGCCCCCAAGGGAGCCCCGTTGTCACCGCCAACCGACTCAGCGTCTGAGCTGTTCGGCGCGGTAGTGATCGACCCACATGGCGGTGGCGCCGCAGATGGCTACCGGCATCACGAACAGGTTCACCACCGGGATGGCGGAGAAGAGGGTGACCAGAGCGCCGAAGCTCAGGCACTTGCCGCGGCGCTGCTTGAGGGCATCGCGCATGGTGATGAAGTCGATCTTGTGGTTGTCGAACGGATAGTCGACGTACTGGATCGCCATCATCCAGGCGCTGAACAGGAACCAGAGCACCGGCGCCAGGGTCTGGCCCACCACCGGAATGAGGAACAGGATCAGGCAGCCGATGGCCTTGGGCAGGTAGTATTTGAGCTTTGTCCACTCGCGGCCGAAGGTGCGCGGCACGTCCTTGACGATGTCCAGCATGCCGGTATCGCTGACGGTCTCGCCGGTGAGGGCTTGTTCCACCTTCTCCGCCAGCAGGCCGTTGAAGGGGGCCGCTATCCAGTTGGCCACCGAGCTGAACAGGAAGGAGAAGACCACCAGGATGGTGATGAGGGCGATGGGCCAGAGCAGATAGTCCAGCCAGTCGAGCCAGCTCGGGATCTGCTGGTGCAGCCAGCCGAACAGGCCGTCCAGCTGCAGCAGCAGGGCGTAGAAGGCCCCGGCAAACAGCACGAAGTTGACCAGCAGGGGGATCAGCACGAAGGTGCGGATGCCGGGCTGGCGAATGAGCGAGAAGCCGCGCAGGAAGTAGTCTGCGCCGCTGATCGAGTCTTTTACCATACGGGGTGAGTGGCTCATCTGAGCTCCATCTGTTCATGGGAAACTGCCTGCATATTACAAACAAGCTTTTGATTTGGTAAAGTCGCCTGCCCGCCTCCTCTTTATTTCGTTACCCACATAGGCCGCCATGCGTCTGAAATTGATCAAACTCGCCGGTTTCAAGTCGTTTGTCGAGCCGACCCGCATCGAACTCAACGCCGACATGACCGCCGTGGTGGGCCCCAACGGCTGCGGCAAATCCAATGTGATCGACGCCGTGCGCTGGGTGCTGGGGGAGAGCTCCGCCCGCCATCTGCGCGGCGAAAACATGACCGACGTCATCTTCAACGGCTCCGTCAACCGCAGCGCCCACGGCCGTGCCTCGGTGGAGCTGGTGTTCGACAACCCTCACAACCGGGTGCCCGGCGAGTTCGGCCGCTTTACCGAGATCTCGGTGCGCCGCGAAGTGCTGCGCGACGGCTCCAACCACTACCAGATCAACGGCCAGAAGTGCCGCCGCAAGGACGTGACCGACCTCTTCCTCGGCACTGGCCTCGGGCCCCGCAGCTACGCCATCATCGAACAGGGCACCGTCAGCCGGCTGGTGGAGTCCCGCCCCGCCGATCTCAAGCTGTTCATGGAAGAGGCTGCCGGGGTCTCCCGCTACAAGGAGCGGCGCCGCGAGACCGAGCAGCGCATCCGCCATACCCAGGAGAACCTGGAGCGTCTCGGCGACATCCGCGGCGAACTGGGTTCACGCCTCGAGCATCTCAAGGCCCAGGCCGAGACCGCCGAGCGCTACAAGCAGCTCAAGAGCCGTTCGCGCGCCGCCCGCGCCGAGCTGATCGGCTCGGAACTGTGGGCGCTGGAGACGCGCCTCGGCGAGGCCAAGACCGAACTGGCCCAGACCGAGCAGGCGCTGGCGGCGCTCGATGCCAAGCGCACCGCCGATGAGGGGCGTCACGTCACCCTGTCGGTGGCCCGCCAGGAGGCGCAGGCCGAGCAGGCCAGCCGCCAGCAACAGATTTTTCTCGGCGGGCAGGCCATCGCCCGCCTCGAGCAGCAGCAATTGCATCAGAGCGAGCTCGGCCGCGACTGGCAGGCGAGGCGGCAAGCCCTCGGCGAGCGTATCGAGGGGCTCAAGGCCCAGCTGGCCGGCCAGCTGGAACAGCTGAGCGAAAGCACGTTGCAGGGCGAGGTGGCGTCAGCGCGTCTGGAGCAGTGTGAGCAGTTGCTTACCGACCAGCAGAGCGTGCGGGCGGCGGCGACCGAGCGGCTCGAGCAGGCGCGCCAGCGCCAGCAGCAGTGGCAGCAGCAGCTGGGTCAGTTGCAGGGGCGGCTCAACCAGACCCGCGCCGAGGTGAACGGTCTGCAGGAGCTGCAGGCCAAGACCCGGCTGGCCCGTCTCAAGCTGGAGGATGAACAGGCCGGGCCCCTTGGCGGGGAAGGGGAGAACCTGCAACCGGCGCTCGATGCGCTGGCGGCGGAGCTCGCGCTCTCCCGCGCCCGTCATGAGGAGTCCGAAGCGGCGTGGCAGGCCGCTGTGGCCCGTCACGAAGCACTCAAGACAGCGCAGGGTCACCAGCAGGGCTCGCTGCGCGAGCTGGAGGCTCGCCTCGCCACCCTGGATCAGATCCTGGGGGAGCAGATGGCGGGCGCCACCCTGGCGGATCGGCTGCAGGTGCCCCCCGAGTGGGCCCGAGGGCTGGACAAGGTGCTCGGCCGCTGGCTCACCGCCACCCCGGCGGATGAGTGCAATCTGACGCAGTCCGGGCTCTGGATCGGCCCGGCCCAACCGGCGGTTGCCGGTACCCTGGCGGCGCAGCTGGGCGGCGAGCACATTCCTTCTTTCCTCAATGCCATCTGGCTGGTGGAGAGCCGGGAGGCGGCATTGGCCCGCCAGCCGAGCCTGGCGGCCGGTGAGTCGCTGCTCACTCCTGCGGGCGACTGGTTTGGTCCCAACTGGGCGGATCTGGGGGAGGGCATGGCCCTCGGTACCCTGGCGCTGCTCGGCGAACGTGAGCGGTTGCACACCGAGCAGGTCGCAGGCCGGGAGGCGCTGCGCCGGCGCGATGAGCAGCTTGCTGCCGCCGATGCGACGCGGGCCCAGTTGCACGGCGCCCATGGGCAGGCTCTGCGTACCCTGCGCGAGCAGGAGCAGCAGTGGCAGCAGCTGCGTGAAGCCTGGAGCCTGCGCGAGGGGCAACGGCAGGAGCGGTTGCAGCGCCTCGGCCAGCTGGTGGAAGAGCTGATCAGGCTCGACCAGGATCAGGCCGAGGAGGCCAAGCGGCTGGCGTCGGCCGGGGAGCGGCTTGAGCAGGGCGAGGCGGCCCTTGGCGAGTTGCAGGAGCAGGGCGAGGCGCTCGCCGAGGCGCTGTTGCTCGCCCAGGAGCAGGCAAGCGGGGCGGAGCGGGCGCTGGAGGAGGCGCGCTTGCGCCGGGAGCAGCAGCAGGCCGCTTGCCAGCGCCTGCAACTGGAGCAGCAGAACCTGCGTCAGCTCATCGCCCTGCGCGAACAGGAGCTGGCCCGCCTCGGGCTGGAGCTGGCCGAGCTCAAGGAGCCGGGCGCTACGCCGGGTCAGGATCTGTCGCCCCTGCTGGCCGAGCAGCGCAATCTTGAGGCACAGCAGCTTGCCTGTCATCAGCGGCTTGCGGAGCTGGAGCGTCAGCTGACCGAACTGGAGCAGGCCAGAAGCGCCGATCACAAGCAGCTGGTGCACATTCAGGAGAAGCTGGCGACCCTGCGCCTTGAGCGTGAACGCAACCTGACGCGCCGGCAGGGGCTGCACGAGCAGTTCGAAGAGCTGGGCGTGCGGCTGGTGGATCTCGATCAGGCGGTGCTGATTGCCGCTGATCGCGGCAAGCTGCGCCAGGAGATCCAGACCCTGGAGGCACAGGTGGAGGCGCTTGGCGCCATCAACCTGGCGGCCCTCGAGGAGTATGAAGAGGCGAAAACCCGCTCAAGCTACCTGGAAAACCAGTGTCAGGATCTGGAACAGGCGCTGGAAACCTTGAGCCAAGCCATTAAAAGAATTGATAAAGAGACACAAATACGGTTCCGGGATACTTTCGATAAGGTCAACGAAGATTTAAAATCCCTCTTTCCGAAAGTGTTCGGGGGGGGCAGTGCCTGGCTTGAGCTCACCTCCGATGATCTTTTGGAGGCCGGAGTGAGCATCATGGCGAGACCTCCGGGTAAGAAGAATGCTACCATTGCCCTGCTTTCCGGGGGGGAGAAGGCGTTAACCGCACTTGCGCTGGTTTTTGCCATCTTCAGACTCAACCCAGCACCATTTTGTCTGCTGGATGAGGTGGATGCACCGCTCGATGAAGTGAACGTCGGTCGCTTCTGTTCTCTTGTCAAAGAGATGTCGAGCACAGTACAGTTCGTTTACATCAGTCATAATAAGGTCTCCATGGAGATGGCTGAGCAGCTGGTTGGCGTCACGATGCAAGAGCCCGGGGTTTCGCGCATAGTGTCGGTCGATATCGGTGAAGCCGTCGCTTTGGCTGAGCAAAACTAGAAAGAGAAGCAGCTAATGCAGGAATTGCGTTACATCTTGGTTGCCCTGGGCGGTATTGCCATCGCGGCATTGCTCATTCACGGGTTGTGGAGCAACAGAAAGAATCGTCAGGCACCGATCAAAGAGAAACCTCTGGGCCGGATGGAATCCAAATCACGGGATCGTGACAACGACGCCTTCGACAGCGATGGCATCGGTCAGGTGCGAGTGGTCAGCGGTGGCCGTCGTGCCGAGCCCAAACTCCACCATGATGAGCCCCGCCAGCCGGAAGTCAGCCGTCGTGCGCCTGCGCCCGCCTTCGATGATGAAGATGACGACGCCGATCTGCCGCCGCCCGTGGTACGCAAGCCTGCCGCCCGCCCAGTGCCGCCGCCCCCCGTCTATGAAGAAGACGAGGAGGAGTTCGAGGAGCCGGTTGCCGCAACCGTCGAGGAAGTGCCTGCCGCGCCGGTGCGCAAGCCCGCCCAGGTCATTCGCCGTACCCCGGTCCACCGTTCCCGTCCCCAGCGCGAGCCGCTGCTGCAACCGCTGGACGAAGAGCCGCTGGTCGAGCCCGCCTACGCGACCGCACCCACTTTCGGTGCCCGCGAGCCGGCCCCGGTTGCCGCTCCCGAATACCAGGCGCAGCCCCGTCATGCAGCCCCCGAGCCTGCCTACGAGGAGCCCGTCTATGAAGAGCCGGTGCGTGCCGCGCCGGTCGAGAAGATCTGGCAGGATGTCTATGTCATCAACCTGATGGGCCGTCCGGGTCACGATCTGCAAGGGGCCACCCTGCTCTCTTCCCTGCTGGCGCTGGGCTTCAAGTTTGGCGAGATGGATATTTTCCACCGTCACGAAGACCCGAACGGCAAGGGAGAAGTGCTCTTCTCCATGATCAACATGGTCAAGCCGGGCACCTTCAATCCGTACCGGATGGAGCAGTTCGCCACCCCGGGCGTGTCGCTTTTCATGCAGCTGCCGCTGCGCAGCAACGCTGCGTTTGCCTTTGAGGACATGCTGCAGGCCGCCGATCAGCTGGCCAGCGATCTCGATGCCATGCTGACGGATATGGATCGCAGCCCGCTGAGCGACGAGACCATCGCCCGTTACCGGCATGAGCTGGCCGCCTACGAGGCCAGTCGCGACTAATACGCCATGCGGGTCGAATGAATAAAAAGTGCGGTACCCAGGTGCCGCATTTTTATTGGTCCGCTGGCCGGTTTTTCCATCACACTTCGAGACTTTTTCATGAGCGATATCCTCTCCCGCCACCGTCAACTGTGTGAGCTGCTGATCGAGTACGGTCATCAGTACTATGTGCTGGACAACCCCACGGTGCCGGACGCCGAATACGATCGCCTGATGCGCGAGCTGATCGCGCTGGAAGCCGAACACCCCGAGCTGAAGACGCCAGCCTCGCCGAGCGTACGGGTGGGCGGCCAGCCGCTGACCGCCTTCAAACAGGTGCGCCACGAGATCCCCATGCTGAGCCTGGACAACGTGTTTAGCGGCGAGGAGTTGCAGGCCTTCGAGCAGCGCATGCGCGATCGCCTCAAGCGGGAGGTGAGCTTTACCTTCTGCTGCGAGCCCAAGCTGGACGGTCTGGCGGTGAGCCTGCTCTATGTGGATGGCCAGCTGGTGCAGGCCGCTACCCGGGGCGATGGCACCACAGGTGAGGAGATCACCGAGAACGTGCGTACCATCAAGGCCATTCCCTTGTCCCTGCGCGGCGAGGGCTGGCCAGCCAGGCTGGAGGTGCGTGGTGAGGTGTTCATGCCCAAGGCGGGGTTCGAGGCGATGAACGCCAAGGCGCTGGCCGCCGGCGAGAAGGTGTTCGTCAACCCGCGCAATGCCGCCGCCGGTAGCCTGCGTCAGCTCGACTCGCGCATCACCGCCAGCCGCCCGCTGGCCTTCTACGCCTATGGCGTGGGGGTGGGCGGCGAGCAGCTCGGTGGCTCTCACTTCGGTCGCCTCAATCAGCTCAAAGAGTGGGGGCTGCCGCTCAGCCCCGAAGTGAAGATCAAGGAGGGGGCCGCCGGTTGCCAGGCGTTCCACGACGACATCCTGGCGCGCCGTGGCGAGCTCCCCTACGAGATCGACGGCGTGGTCTACAAGGTGGATGCCATCCCCCTGCAGGAGGAGCTGGGCTTTGTGGCCCGCGCCCCGCGCTGGGCCACCGCCCACAAGTTCCCGGCCCAGGAGGAGATGACGGAGCTTGAGAACGTCGAGTTCCAGGTCGGCCGCACCGGCGCCGTGACCCCGGTGGCCAAGCTCAAACCGGTGTTTGTCGGCGGTGTCACCGTCTCCAACGCCACCCTGCACAATGCCGACGAGATTGAGCGCCTTGGCGTGATGATCGGCGATACCGTGATCGTGCGCCGGGCCGGGGACGTGATCCCGCAGATCGTGGCGGTGGTGGAGGCGCAGCGCCCGGCAGATGCCCGCGCGATCCTGTTCCCGACCGAGTGCCCGGTGTGCGGTTCGGCGGTGGAGCGGCTGGAGGGAGAGGCGGTGACCCGCTGCTCCGGCGGCCTGTTCTGCGAGGCGCAGCGCAAGGAGGCGATCAAGCACTTCGCCGCCCGCCGTGCCATGGACGTGGACGGCCTTGGCGACAAAATAGTGGAGCAGCTGGTGGACAAGGGGCTGGTGAAGACCCCGGCGGACTTGTTCAGCCTCAACGCCATCCAGCTGGCCGGGCTCGGTCGGATGGGGCAAAAGTCGGCCCTCAATCTGGTGGCGGCCATCGATGCGGCCCGCAGCACCACGCTGCCCCGCTTCCTGTTTGCGCTGGGGATCCGCGAAGTGGGGGAGGCGACCGCCTTGAATCTCGCCAACCACTTCCTCACCCTGGACGCCCTGCGCGCCGCCTCGGTGGAGCAGTTACTGGAAGTGGCCGACGTGGGGGACATAGTGGCCAAGCATGTCTACTACTTCCTGCGCCAGCCTCACAACATCGAGGTGCTGGAGGCCCTGCTGGCTGCCGGCATCCACTGGCCGGCCATCGAGAAAAAGGAGGCAAGCGAGCAGCCCTTTGCCGGCAAGACCTTCGTGCTGACCGGCACCCTCACCACGCTGTCGCGCAACGACGCCAAGGCGGCGCTGCAGGCGCTGGGGGCCAAGGTGGCGGGCTCGGTGTCGGCCAAGACCGATGTGCTGGTGGCGGGGGAGGCGGCAGGCTCCAAGCTGGTCAAGGCTCAGGAGCTCGGCATCACCGTCTGGAGTGAAGAAGAACTGCAACAGGCGTTGCAGGGCTGAGTCGCTCACGCAGCTCACGCAGAAAGAGAAACAAAGAACCCGGCATGGCCGGGTTCTTTGTTATGGGGGCACTGATCAGAGCTCAATCGCGCCAGAGGATCTTGTAGCGCCACTTGTCGGGCAGGGTGAGCTGCCAGCGGGCCAGCTCGCTCTTGCTGAACACGTACTCGCCACGCAGGGCGGCGCGCGGTGCCAGGGTTTTGGGCTGGGCGCCCGCCAGGATGGCGTTGACCAGCTCGGCCGCCTTGGCCCCCTGATCGCGGCCATCCAGCACCAGGCCACCGATGGCCTTGCCCTTGCCCACCGAAAATTCCCAGAAACAGAACAGCGGCACCGGGCTGTGGGCGCTGGTCCACTCCAGCACAGTCTGCTCGCTCACGTGCTTGCCATCATCGTCCACCAGCGTGTGGTAGAGGCCGATGAAGATGGCTTCATAACCACTCTGCTTGGCATTGAGCACGGCTTCCTGCCACAGGCTGTAGTCGCCGATGAGCTGGCTGTTGACCCGGGTCTGGCCGACCCGCAGCTCGGTCTGGGTCTTGAATTCATCCTCGATGGCGGTGAGCGCCACGTTGCTCGAGTCAAACAGCACCAGTGCCTTCTTGATCCCCCCCATCACCTGGCTCATCTCGCTGATGTTGCGTTTGAGCAAGGGGCGCTCCAGCACGCCGGTGATCTTGGGGTGGCCGACCAGCCCCTTGTGGCGCGGGTTCTCGTTCATGCCGAGAAACACCACCGGGGTGCCGAGGGAGGCGATGTCGCTGGCCAGGTAGTTGATGGCGTTGTCATCGCCGAGCACCACCAGATCCGGTTTCACCTGGCGATAGTAGGCGAGCGCCTGCTCGGCTATCTGATCAAACTCCTCGGCGGGGCGGCGCTTGGTATCCATGTAGAAGTGGCTGATGTGGTGGTCGCCCTTGAGATTGGCGGCCAGGCTGGCGTTGTAGCTCTGATCCCACAGGTATTCAGGGTGGTAGCTGCTGATCACCAGAATTTCGGCCGCCCACAACCGCAACGGGAGGGCACACAGCAGCAGTAGCAGCAATAGCGGGTTGGTCATGTCGCTTCCCATCGAACAAGAGGAGTTGTCATTCATTATGTCCATCTTGGTGCAAACCTGTCCCGGTCAATTACTGTCGGAAGGGAAATCTTTTTCCCTCTGGCCGGTATCGGGCGCCAGCCCGCATCAGGCTTGAATTGGGTCTTGTATGGGGCCGTTTGTGACTGGTCGGGAACTGCGCCACTCGCCTCAAAACCTGTTCTGGATCAAGAAATACGGTCACGCTTTGGTGCCTAATAGACACCACATATAGGGCTGCATTCGTTTTTAATCCCTATATGTTGTGTTATTAAGCTGTGTACAAGCTGTTCCCTTCTCATCGTCAGCCCAGGCTTGTCAAGCCTCGGCTGAATTTATTTGCGCCGAGGACGAGGCGTGGAGAAGGGGGCCAAACAAGGGTAAGCCGAGGGCGAGAGCCTGGCCTTTTTAACGGGGAAAATCCATGAAACCGGTTGTGATCAAACGTGATGGATGTCGCGCACCATTCAATGCCCAGCTGATTGCCGAGGCGGTGGGCCGAGCGGCAGAAGCGGTCAATCAGGCCAGTCCGGCGCTGGCCGAGCGCATTGCCGCCGCCGTCACTCAGGAGCTGGAAGGACGAGGGGAAGTGGACATCCACGAGATCCAGAACCGGGTCGAGAACCACCTGATGGCCTCCGACGACAAGGCGATCGCCCGTGCCTACATCGAATACCGTCACGACCGGGATCAGGCCCGCGAGGCCCGCGGCCGGCTGGCCCAGGAGATCCGCGGCCTGGTGGAGCAGACCAACGCGGCCCTGCTCAACGAGAACGCCAACAAGGACTCCAAGGTGATCCCGACCCAGCGTGACCTGCTGGCGGGCATCGTCGCCAAGCACTACGCCACCAGCCACATGCTGCCCCGCGATGTGGTACAGGCCCACGAGAGCGGCGATCTGCACTTCCACGATCTCGACTACTCCCCCTTCTTCCCCATGTTCAACTGCATGTTGATCGACCTGAAGGGGATGCTGACCCACGGCTTCAAGATGGGCAACGCGGAGATCGACACTCCCAAGTCCATCAGCACCGCCACCGCGGTCACGGCCCAGATCATCGCCCAGGTGGCGAGCCACATCTATGGCGGCACCACCATCAACCGCATCGACGAAGTGCTGGCTCCCTATGTGACCATCAGCTGGGAGAAGCACCGGGAAGTTGCGCTGGAGTGGGGCATCAGCGATGTGGATGCCTACGCCATGGCCCGCACCGAGAAAGAGTGTTACGACGCCTTCCAGTCGCTGGAGTACGAAGTGAACACCCTGCACACCGCCAACGGTCAGACCCCGTTCGTCACCTTCGGCTTTGGCCTCGGCGACAGCTGGCAGTCACGCCTGATCCAGCGCGCTATCCTGAGCAACCGCATCGCCGGCCTTGGCAAGAACAAGAAGACCGCCGTGTTCCCGAAACTGGTGTTCGCCATCAAGGATGGCCTCAACCACAAGCAGGGCGATCCCAACTACGACATCAAGCAGCTGGCGCTGGAGTGCGCCTCCAAGCGGATGTACCCGGACATCCTCAACTACGACCAGGTGGTCAAGGTGACCGGCTCCTTCAAGACGCCCATGGGCTGTCGCTCCTTCCTCGGTGCCTACGAGGAGCACGGCGAGCTGGTCCACGAAGGGCGCAACAACTTAGGCGTGGTAAGCCTCAACCTGCCACGCATCGCCCTGAAATCCCGCGATGAAGCGGACTTCTGGGACAAGCTGGATGCTGCCCTGCGGGTAGCCAAGACCGCACTGATGTACCGCATCAAGCGCCTCGACGGGGTCAAGGCCCGGGTCGCGCCCATCCTCTACATGGAAGGGGCCTGCGGGGTACGCCTGAAGGCGGACGACAATGTCAGCGAGATCTTCAAGTACGGCCGCGCCTCCATCTCCCTTGGCTACATCGGGGTACACGAGACCATCAACGCCCTGTTTGGCGATCAGGTGCACCTGTTTGACAGCGCCGAACTGCAGCAGAAGGCCATCGCCATCATTGCGCGGCTCAAGGCGGCCACCGACGAGTGGAAGGAGGAGACCGGCTACGGCTTCAGCCTCTACTCCACCCCGAGCGAGAACCTCTGCTCGCGCTTCTGCCGCATCGACGCCAAGGAGTTCGGCGTGGTGGCGGGGGTGACCGACAAAGGCTACTACACCAACAGCTTCCACCTCGACGTGGAGAAACAGGTCAATCCGTACGACAAGCTGGACTTCGAGGCGCCCTATCCGCCCATCGCCAGCGGCGGCTTCATCTGCTACGGCGAGTACCCCAACATCCAGCACAACCTGGAAGCGCTGGAGAACGTCTGGGACTACAGCTATGACAAGGTGCCCTACTACGGTACCAACACCCCCATCGACGAGTGCTACGAGTGCGGCTTCACCGGCGAATTCGAGTGCACCTCCAAGGGATTCACCTGCCCGCGCTGCGGCAACCACGACCCGGCCAAGGTGTCGGTGACCCGCCGTGTCTGCGGCTACCTCGGCAGCCCGGATGCGCGCCCCTTCAATGCGGGCAAGCAGGAAGAGGTGAAGCGCCGCGTCAAACATATGTAAGTACGGTAACGATGAAGCGCTGGCCCCTGTTGCAAGGGGCCATTTTCATGGGGTGGCGACCGTTTGCACACCCATGAAGGAGGCAGGAAACAAGCGATGCACTACCACCAATACTACCCGGTCGATGTGATCAACGGCCCCGGCACCCGCGCCACCCTGTTTGTCTCGGGCTGCGAGCACCAGTGCCCAGGCTGCTACAACCAGAGCACCTGGCGGCTCGATGGCGGCAAGCCGTTCGATCAGGCGATGAGCGATCGCGTCATCGCGGATCTCAACGACACGCGCATCAAGCGGCGCGGGCTGTCGCTCTCCGGCGGCGATCCGCTCCACCCCGCCAACGTGCCCCACGTGCTGGCGTTGGTGCGGCGGGTGCGTGCCGAGTGCCCCGGCAAGGACATCTGGTGCTGGACCGGCTATCTGCTTGGCGAGCTCAGCCCGGCCCAGCGCGAGCTGGTGGCCTTGCTGGACGTGCTGGTGGACGGCAAGTTCGAGAAGGGGCTGGCGGATCCCGGCCTGCTCTGGCGCGGCAGCAGCAATCAGGTCATCCACGACCTCAACGCCTGGCGGGAAGGGGGTGAGCGCATTCCCTGTCTGGTTTGCAGTTGAAGCCAGGGATGTTTATGGTTAGCCCATTGCTATCCCTGTGACATCGTTGACGAGGAAATCCGAGATGAACAATCTGCTCAAGATCCTGCTGGCCATCTTTCTGCCCCCGGTCTGTGCCTTTCTTCAGGTGGGCTTCAGCCTGCATTTTCTGATCAACATAGTGCTGACCCTGCTCGGCGGCCTGCCCGGCATGGTGCATGCGCTCTGGCTGGTGGTGAGCGACAAGCGCGGTTGACGTTGAGCCGCTTTGCCAAAAGCCAACCCGATGGGGTTGGCTTTTTTTATGCTGCTCAAACGGGTTCCGATTGTTACAGTAATGGGCCGGCAACCCTGCCGGGGAGGGGCGATCCCTCTGATCTGACTCAACAAGGAGTGTTGAATGGGTTTGAAGGTCTTGCTGCTGGGCACTGTGCTCGGTCTGCTGGGGGGCTGTGCCAGCCCCAGTCCCACCGTGAAACTGAACCAGCCGCCGCTGGAGGTGACCATGGCGGAGCTTGGCAAATACTGGGTGCAGGATGGCGAGGTGCCCCCGTTTGAACCGGTGGGTGGCGCGCCAGCCAAGCTGCCCGTCAAGGGCTATGTGGAGATCCGTTATCTCATCGACTCCAACGGCAATCTGTTCAGCCCAGAGATTGTGGCCTCGGAGCCGCCCGGCGTGCTGGACCTGATCGCCCTGTCGGGGCTGGCCAAGACCCGCTATCGCGTGTCGGAGCAGAACCCGCAGGCCATTCCGGTGCGAGTGGTGGGTCGCTACGAGATTGAAGTGGAGTAATGAACAACCCCGGCCTGGCCGGGGTTGCTGTTTACTGCTGCTTGCAGTCGTTGTAGACGCTCTGCCACTCGCCATCCTTGTCGCGCATCTCGACAAAGCCTTCATCTCCCTTGTTCCACCAGACGGCCTCATGGTCGTCGGTGTAGCGGGCGCCGGAGGCGGAAACGCTCTGCGGCAGGGTGTAGTCCTTGCCATCTGGCAGTGCCAGTTTGACGAAGTTGAGGCTCTGATCGGAGAGGGCGAAGTAGCGTACCTGCACCCGTTGGCCCTGTTCACACAGATAGGTGACGGGGTCGCCACCGGTCACGCTCAGGGTGCCGGCGCCGCGTTCGCAGCCGCTCAGCAGGGTCAGGCTCGTGATGCCCAGCAGCAGAAGGTTGGCGTGCTTCATGTTGATTCTCCATCGGTGTCATCCGGGCGTGATCCTAACAGCTTGCCAAAGGGGCGCAATGCGCCTCGACCCGGCTTGCGTCGATATGCGTCCATGGGCGTCAAAAGAAGCGCTAATGAGCAGTGGCTCAATGCAGACCGAGTCTGGCCTCGAAGGCGCGCACCAGCGTCTCGTAGGTGCCGTTGTTGCGGATCTTCTGCAGCCCCTCTTCGAAGCGTTTGGCCATTGCCTCGCCCTGGGGGTGGGCGCGGGAGAAGGCGAGCCAGAAGCCGTCGGTGGAGATCTTGCCCACCTTGACCACCTTCCCGCTCAGCTGTTTTTGCTGGATCTTGAGGTAGCCCGGCATCTCGTTCATCAGGATGTAGTCGACCCGGCCGCGCACCAGCATCTCGATGATCTGGGCGTCGGACTTGGCCTGGAAGCGGGTGATCCTGGGGTTTTCCATGAAGTCGGTGGGGTAGGTGTAGCCAAGGGTGATGCCCACCGTCTTCTGTTCCAGCGAGGTGAGCTTGAGATCCCGGCGCGGTTCGCGGGCCAGGGCGAAGATGGCGAGATCCTCCTCGAACATGGGGGTCTCGTGCCAGAAGTACTGGTAGCGATTCTCCTCGGTGATGGTGGCATCAAAGCAGCCGAGCACCTTGTCGCTGCGCGCCTCGTGCATGCAGCGGGCAAAGGGGATGGTGCGAAACTCGACGTCGACCCCCTCGGCGGCAAAGGCCGCCTTCACCAGCTCGGGGGCCAGTCCCTGCGGCTGACCGCTCTGCTTGTCGAGGGCGCAGTAGGGGGCCCAGTCATCCTCGGCGGCAATGAGCACCTGCTCTGCTTGGGCACAGGTCATCCCCAACAGCAGAGTGATTGCCAACCAGTGGATGTATGCTGCTCGTGCCATGGTCTCTCTCCTGTTGCCGACTGCCCTAGCAAGCATAGTTGCTGGGGCTGGCCGCAGGTGCCGCCAAACGGGAGGCAAAAAAACGCCCCGGTAGGCATAACGGGGCGAAAGGCAGCACATCCTTGAGCTAACAACAGGGAGTCAATAACCGAACCGAGTGGCCTCGAAGCGGTTAAGCAGTCGGTGGATGAGGTAACAGGCCAGCAGGGTGGCGACGATGGCAAACAAGATGCTGCTGACCCGGTAGAGGGCGCTGAACACCAGATCGTTGCCCGGCGTCAGGTATTGGCCGAACAGGATGCCGAGGGTGGTGAGGGCGCCGAAGCCGACCCCGGAACCGCTCGCCTCCTTCACGTGGGCATGGCTGAACAGCATGGCGCCGAGCCAGAGCATGGGGGCGACCAGCAACAGCAGTCCCGACCAGTCGTAGAGCACCAGCTGGCTGACCAGGCCAAAACTCACCCCGAGCAGGGTGCCCATGGCCCGTTTGCGGGCATAGCTCAGGGCGCCGTCCCAGTGCATGGGGAAGAGCACCAGCAGGGTCGTGGCCTGGGCGGACATGGAGTCCCGCAGATCGAAGATCTGGAACACCATGAAGGAGAGGGTGGCGATGCTGGTGCCAAGCAGCGCCTCGTGTCGCATCCGGTGCGGTGCCTTGGGGGAGGGAGCCGGCTTGGGGCGCTCCTCCACGTCCGGGATCAATGCCGTCATCAGGTAGGCGATGAGCACCGACAGCACGCTGGCCCACAGGTTGCTGAAGATGAGGTCGTTGAGATCGGTCTGCGGGTAGCTGGCAAAGTGCAGCATGATGCTGAGACTCAGCACCCCGTTGGCACCGAACAGGAACAGGCTGCCCCGCGACATGGCGGCGAAGCGGTAGAGAAACAGCAGGAAGGCGATGGGAACCATCAGGCCGGGATGGCCGCCAAACAGCCCCCCCAGCAGCCCCACTTCCAGCCCGCAGACCACGGCGGCGGCGATCAGCTGGCGGGCGGCATGGCCGTTCATCACCGGCACCATGCCCAGCAGCAGCACCGGCGTGACGGTGTAGAAGACGCCGTAGTTCCAGCCAAACAGCTTGCAGAGCAGAAAGCCGGTGGTGCTGCCAAAGGCGATGCGCAGGCATTGGCGCAGTTCGTTGGCGGTGAGGGGCCTGTGCCACAAAGTCATTGCCGTCACCTCAGTAGATGTAGTGCAGCAGGCTGAGCAGGCGGATCTGGGCGCGGGCCAGCAGTCCGGTCAGGGCGTTGTCGGGCAGCAGCTGCACGGTGGCGCGGGCACCGGCCGGCAGATGGGCGGGCAGCTGTTCCAGCGCCAGGTGCAGGCGCAGACGCTGGGCGTCGCGCACCCAGCGATCCGACTCGGTAGGGCTGGCCAGGAGGCCGTTGGCATCGAACTGGCCGGCGCTGACTCCGGCATCCAGGCTGGTGACCCGGGCCTGATAGAGGCGACCCGGCTCGCCATCGAAGGCGACCAGTGCCTGGCTGTCCTGATTGACGTGACGCAGGCTCTTCTCGCGAAAATCGGCGATCACGTCCACCTGCTCGGAGACCAGCGCCAGCAGCGGTGCACCCGCCGCGGCGAAGCTGCCCGGCTTGAGCTGCAGGTTGGTGATGATGCCGTCCTGGCTGGCGTGAACCCGGCTGTAGGCGAGGTTGAGCTCGGCCTGGGCGAGGCGGTTGCGGGCCTGGCGCAGCAGCAGGTTGTCGTCGCCGGGCAGACCGCGGTTGACCCGGGCCTGGGTCATGCGGGCCTTGCTGGCCAGCAGGTTGGCCTGGGCGGTGCGAAACGCGCTGTCGGCATCATCCTTCTGCTGTTCGGAGACCATGTGGCGGCGATAGAGGGCGTCAATGCGCTCTGCTTCCCGCAGCTTGAGGGCGGCCTGGGTCTGCAGCGAACTGAAGTCGGCGCTGGCGGCATTGAGGGTGGCATCGAGCTGGCGATTCTGCTGCTCGGCCTGGGCCAGGGCGAGGCGGGCCTGCTCCACCGCCAGTTCAAAGGGGGCGGGATCGAGCACGAACAGCAGATCGCCCTGCTTGACGTGCTGGTTGTTGCCGACGGCCACCTCGACCACCTTGCCGCTGACCTGGGGCGCCATCTTGGTCACGACGCGGGTCGCCATGGCTTGCGGGGTGAGCGGCATCTTGAGGTCGGCCAGCAGGAAGTAGGCAAAGACCAGTACGAAGGCGCCCATGGCCCATTTTATCCAGCGCTTGAATTGTTGATCCGGGGTCATTTCACTCTCTCTCTTCACTCTGTGCACCTATCTTGCCGAGGGCATTGGCGCAGATGCGGTGCACGATATCTTCAAACTGTTCCAGCTCCCGCTGGCTGATGCCGGCGAGCAGCTCCCGGCGTATCTCCATGATGCGATCTTCAATCTGGTCGAGCAGCGCCTTGCCGGCCGGGGTCAGGGTGACGATGCGGGCCCGCTTGTCCTGACTGCAGCAGTGGCGCTCCACCAACCCCTGCTCTTCCAGCTGGCCCAGGGTGCGCATCAGGGAGGGCAGTTCGATCTCCAACGCTTCGGCCAGGGTCTTCTGGCTGAGGTGGCCACCGAGCCGACTCAGCTTCCACAGCGCTGTCCAGCGGGGATGGGTGAGGCCGAGGGGGGCCAGCTCGAGATCGGCCACGGTGCGCCACAGCCGATGCAGCCGGCCGACCCGTTCGGCGAGGGACAGCTCGCGCAGCATTTCCAGATCCTTCATCATGAGGCTCTCCATTTACTTAGCTTGCTAAGCATTGTAGTTGTTTAGCAGGCTAAGTAAATAGTGTGATCGCGATCTTGTTTATGAAAATTGTAGGTAGGTTTCTTTTGGAGCTTGCTTGCTGGGTTTGAACGTCCCGCCGGCAGCAACCCGTGTCTGCCGCGAGCCTATTTGGGTGAATCATTCCCGCCATGGGCTGGTGAAATAACCAAATCATCTCACCAATCGTGCTGAAAATAGTCTTGGAATAGCCATGGCCGATAATGTTGGCAGCAGAAAAATATTATCTGAATTCGGCAGGCTGTTTTTTATCCACTAATATTGATGGGTCAGCTAAACAGGGAGACGATAGCTGTGGAACGATATGAATCGGGTGACCCCCATTTCTCCATCGAGAGCCTGTTGGTGGAGGTGGAATATGTTGCCGATGGCCATTATGGACTCAGCCTGGAAAGTACCGAAACCTGTCATGAATTTGACCCTGCCAATATTCCACTGTTATTAGCCGAATAGTTTTTCGGTTGGTGTCATGAGACCGTCATCATCATCTGACGGTCTGTTGCAGGGCCTGCTCGTATCGGCTCAAACGCTCCCTGAGGCAGGCACGGCCTGCCATGGGCAGATCATCCTTGTGGGCCTCGTCGTGATCGCCCGCCCGCAATCTTCCAGTTGTCTCTTCCGGTCTGCGGCGGTTTATCCGATTGGCATTTGCCGATCTTGAGATCACTACTCAATCCTTGCCGGTGATCAATCGAAATAGCGTGGAGCGGGGCAAGCATGGTTTCCCATTATTGAGAAGCATGCCGCCCATTATTTAATCGTTATTTGATAATGGCCCCATCAAGAGCCTGATGGCATTGAGAGATGAGTGCCCACCGGTTTGATTGGCGCGGCACAATAGTGCGTCTTAATAATGCCAATAACAGGCCTGGCGGCATCCTCTGCCAGCCATAACGTTTAAGAATTTAATGTTTTTATATGCCTTTGCAGAGAGGCTAACCGACAGGGGAGAGAGAGATAGCTAGAGTGGCGCCACACCACACGCTGGAGCATAACAATGAAAAACCTCTCTACCCCACCAACCCGGATCGCGCTGTTTGGCGACCGACAGATTGCCGGCATGCCCATGATGATCTTCCTCGGGCTTGCCACCTGCGTTCTCTTCTCGGGCTGGAACGGCTCTCTGCCACTCGGCATGGTCGGTGCGCTGGCCTTGATGTTCGTGCTCGGCACCTTGCTGACCGAGCTGGGCGAGCGCATTACCCCCATCCGTGAATACCTGGGGGGTGGCACCATACTCGCCATCTTCGGCGGCGCCGCCCTGTTTGAATACCGGATCCTGCCCGTCGAGGCGGGCCAGGTGATCATCGGCTTCATGAAGGAGGGGGGCTTTCTCAACTTCTTCATCGCCAGCCTGGTGACCGGCTCGGTGTTCGGCATGAGCGGCGCCCTGCTGAAAAACGCCGCCATGCGCTACCTGCCGGTGATCCTGGGGGGCGTCGCGCTGGCGCTGCTCAGCGTTGGTCTGGTGGGTGCCCTGATGGGGTATGGTTTCAAGAATGCGGTGCTGCTGATCGGCCTGCCCATCATGGGCGGCGGCATGGGGGCCGGCGCCGTGCCGCTGGTGGAGATCCTCTCCGGGCCGTTGCAGATGTCGAGTGCCGATCTGCTGTCGCGCATGGTGCCGGCGGTGGTGATCGCCAACACCCTGGCCATCCTGGTGGGGACCTTGCTGGCCCGCCTCGGTCGCCGCTACCCCTCCCTGACCGGCAATGGCAAGCTGATGATAAAAGAGAGTGCCGCTGGCGTGGCCGAAGAGAAGGTGCAGGCGCCGACGCTGGAGAGCCTGGGTCTCGGGCTCTTCATCAGCTCCAGCATGTTCGTGCTGGGCTCATTGCTCGGCAACTTCATCCCCATGCATCCTTTCGCCCTGATGATCCTGGCGGTGGCCGTCATCAAGGTGAGCGGCCTGCTGCCCCGCCGTTACGAGCAGGCGGCGGCCGACTGGTACCAGTTCGTGGTGAGCAACCTGACTCCCTCCCTGCTGGTGGGGATCGGTGTCGCCTACACCAGCATCCCCGAGCTTATCGGCGCCTTCTCGGTCAGCTACTTCGTGCTGGTACTGGTGACCGTGGTTGGCGGTGCCCTGGGGGCGGCGCTGGTGGGCCGAATGATCGGCTTCTACCCCATTGAGGCGGCCATCACCGGCGGCCTGTGCATGGCCAACATGGGGGGCACCGGCGACGTGGCCGTGCTCTCGGCGGCCCAGCGCATGACATTGATGCCGTTTGCCCAGATCTCTTCCCGTCTCGGGGGGGCCGTCATGCTGATCCTGGCCACCCTGCTCATTTCGCTGCTGGCATAAGGAACAAGATAATGAACGACATCATGATGGGCACCAGCCTGCCCTATGCCGAACGCAAGCGACAGGGGCTGATGGGGCGCATGCCCCACAAGGAGGAGTCGCTGGCCCAGCAGCGGCGCCGCATCTACCGGCTGGTTTCGGCCATGCAGAGCCCGTTTGATCAGCACCTGCTGCTGCGCCAGCTGCAGGAGGACAACCCGGTACTGTTTTACGAGCTGGTGCGCCACCACCTGCCCGAGCTGTTGCCCATCATCTACACCCCGGTGGTGGGGGAGGCGTGCCAGCGCCACAGCGATCTTTATCTGCGCAGCCACGGCCTCTACCTCTCCTGGCACGACCGGGACGAGCTGGATGACATCTTCGCGGCGGTGGAGCAGGAGGTGGACGTCATCGTCATCTCCGATGGCGAGCGGGTGCTGGGGCTCGGCGATCTCGGCATCGGCGGCATGGGGATCTGCATCGGCAAGCTGGCGCTCTACTCCGCCGCTGGCGGCATCAATCCGGCGCGCACCCTGCCGCTGTGCGTGGACGTGGGCACCAACAACCCCGAGCTGCTGGAAGATGACTCCTACCTCGGCTGGCAGGCGCCGCGGGTGGATGGCGAGCCCTATTACCAGTTCATGGACAAGGTGGTGGCCGCCATTCGCAAACGCTGGCCCCAGGTGGTGCTGCAGTTTGAAGACTTTGCCGGCAAGCATGCCGCCAATCTGCTGGCTCGTTACCGCGATGAGCTTTGCATGTTCAACGACGACATCCAGGGCACGGCGGCGGTGGCGTCGGCCTGCGTGCTGGCGGGACTGCAGCAGGCGGGCAGTGTGCTTGCCGAGACCCCGGTGCTGATCGTCGGGGCCGGCTCGGCCGGCTGCGGTATCGCCGCCATGCTGGCCCAGCTGGCGGGCAGCACGGAGCGGGTGCAGCTGTTCGATCAGGATGGCCTGGTCTGCCTGGACCGGGCCGGGCTCACCCCGGCCCAGCAGCCGTTTGCCCGCCCGGCGGCGGAGGCGTGCCACTCCTTGGCCGCGCTCATCGAGCGGGTGCGCCCCGGGGTATTGATCGGGGTAAGCGGTCAGGGTGGCCTGTTCGACGCGGCGGTGCTGACGGCCATGGGGGAGGTGTGCGAGCGGCCGGTGATCCTGCCGCTCTCCAACCCCACCCGCAGCGCCGAGGCGACCCCGGCCCAGGTGTGGCAGGCGACCGGCGGGCGCGCTCTGCTCGCCACCGGTAGCCCCTTCCCGCCGGTGGCGGTGGACGGGACGGCGCGGGTGGTCTCCCAGTGCAACAACGTCTATGTGTTCCCGGGCATTGGCCTCGGGGCCTGTGCGGTCAAGGCGCGGCGCATCAGCGACGGCATGCTGCGGGCGGCGGTGCAGGCGGTGGGTGCCTATCCACTGGCCGAAGGGCGGCTGCTGCCTCCCATCGAACAGGTGGGAGAAGTGGCCCGTGCCGTGGCGAGAGCGGTGGCACTGTGTGCCCGTGCCGAGGGGCTGGCCGATTTTGCCGGCGATCCCGCACCTTTGATTGACCAGACCTGGTGGCGCCCGCACTATTGGTCCGCGTCCTGATGTTGCAAGGCTAATCGATGAAACTGCGTCACCAACTGGTCACCCTCTCCCTGGGCCTGTCACTGCTCCTGATCGTCATCCTGGGCAGCCTGCTGGCGCTTTTTATCCGCCACCTGCTGGAAGTGAACCTGGAGGAGAAGGGGGGCGATCTGGCACGGGTGCTGGCGGCGGACCAGCGGGTAGTGCAGGCGCTGGAGTGGGGCAGCGATCCGGGTCTGCGCGACTATGTGCAGGGGATCTGCAGCCGTACCGATGCCGCCTACATGGTAGTGACCGACGAGCACGCCCGCCGGCTGAGCCACCCCTCCCCGGAGCTGGTGGGTGGCCTGTTTCGCGGTGAGGATATCTGGCCCTCCCTCAACGAGCGCAGCAGTTATTGCTCCAAGGACGTGGGCACCCTGGGGCCGGCCATTCGCTGCTTTGCCCCGGTGATCGGGGCGGACGGGCGCGCCATCGGCGCCGTGGTGGTGGGTTATCTGATGCAGACGGTGGAGGGCATCTATCTGGATCGGATCGCCCTGCTCATCAGCGCCATCGGCGCCGTGCTGGGCTGCGGCCTGCTGCTGGCGCTCTGGATCCAGCATCGGCTGCGGCGCACCCTGCTGGATCTGGAGCCGGAGACCATCGTCAACCGCTTCGTGCTGCAGGAGCTGGTGCTGGAGCACATTTCGGAGGGGGTGATCGCTCTCGACAGTCACGGCCATATCCGCATGCTCAACAGCGCCGCCTTTTACCAGCTGCGCCTGCCCGGCACCGGTCGCCACTCCCTGCTTGGCCAGCCGCTGGCGGAGTTGTCGCCGCCGCTCGCCCCCGCCCTGACCCAGGTCGAGACCGAGCTCGGCTTCACCGTGCACGGCGAGTCCTTCATCGGGCGCTGGCAGGCGGTGGAGGGCAAGATCCCCGGCCGGCTGCTGATCTTCAGCCGCCCCGAGGTGACCGGCAGCCTCGGCATGCAGGTGACTCACCTGCGCCAGTATGCCGAGATGCTGCGGATGCAAACCCACGAGTTCGCCAACAAGCTCAGCAGCCTCTCCGGCCTGCTGCAGCTGGGCCATGTGGAGCAGGCGGTGGAGCTGATCCAGCAGGAGAGCGAGGCGTGCCAGACCATGCTGCACGATCTGCTGCGGGCCATCGAGGACAAGCCGGTGGCCGGGCTCATCCTCGGCAAGTTCAGCCGGGCCCGCGAGCTCGGGGTGGAGCTGGTGCTGGATCCCGATTCGGCGCTGGGCGAGTACCCGGCGGCGGTGTCGGCGGATCTCATCACCCTCATCGGCAACCTGCTGGACAACGGCATTCGCGCCGCCTGGGCCCGGCGCAAGCAGTGTCCGCCACGGGTGCTCATCTCCCTCAACGACTTCGGGCGCCGGCTGGTGATCGAGGTGGAGGACAGCGGCGAGGGGGTGGACGAGGCGCTGGCGGATCATCTGTTTGATTACGGCATCAGTCGCCAGACCGGCGATCACGGTGTCGGCCTGTTCCTGGTCAAGGAGACGGTGGCCAGGCGAGGGGGTGTGATAGAATGGCGCCGCACCGCCGAACAGACGACGCTGTTCGGTATCTACTTGAATAAAAACCAATTGGTGTGATCTATGGAGCCCATTTTCACTCTGGTGATCGAGGATGACGAACGGATAGGATCCATTCTGGCCGAGCTGGTCTCCTCCACCCCCGGATTTTCCCTGCTGGGTCGGGCCGAGAGCCTGACCCAGGCCGATCTCATGATGCGCGCGGCCCAGCCGCAACTGTTGCTGGTGGACATCTCCCTGCCCGACGGCTCCGGCCTGGAGTGGGTGAACCGGCTGCGCAGCCACAACCGCGAAGCCTACGTCATCATGGTGACCGCCTCCTGCGACGTGGAGACCATCCAGCAGGCCCTCAATCAGGGGGTGCAGGATTACATCATCAAACCGCTGCGGCTGTTTCGCATCCAGCAGAGCCTGGACGAGATCCTCACCCTGCACCGGCGCATCTGCGAGCGCGGCTCCCTCGAGCAGAGCGACCTGGACCGCTTGATGGGCAAGGTGAGGCCCCAGGGGCGCGAGGTGCGTGACACCCCCAAGGGGATCGACGCCATCACCCTGCGCCAGGTGCTGGAGCTGCTGGCGGGTGAGCCGGACAGCGCCTTCTCCACCGACACGGTGGCGCTGCGCTTGTCCCTCAGCCGCACCACGGCGCGCCGCTATCTGGAGTATCTGGAATCGGAGGACCGGGTGGATGTGGACCTCAACTACGGTCAGCGTGGCCGGCCCGAGCGCCGCTACCACTGGCGGCGGGGCAGTTGAGCCGCTTGCCGCATGCGGATGCATACCAACAAAAAGGGAGCCTGAGCTCCCTTTTTTGTGTCTGTCGTTGGTGTAAAAAGGCCGCTCAGGCCTCTTCCAGCAGGGCCGGGCGGGCCTTCGGTTTGAACTGGGAGAGCATGACCCCCGCCAGGATGAGACCGCCCCCCAGCAGGTGGTAGCCGTGTATCGGCTCCCCCAGGCTGATGACGGCGATCAGCGCCGTGCACAGCGGCATCAGGTTCATGAACACCGAGGTGCGCTCTGCCCCCATGCAGGCAAGGCCGCGCATCCAGCAGTAGGCGGCGAAGAGGGAGGAGGCGATGCCGGCAAACAGCACCAGTCCCCAGCCTTCGGCCGGCACCGCCAGCGACTCGGCACAGAGGGCCACCGGGATCAGCAGCAAGACCGCCAGCAGGATCTGCAGGTAGAGGTTGAGCCAGGGGCCGAACGGCAGCTGCCAGCGGCGGATCAACAGGCCATAGAGGGCGTAGCTGGCGGAGCCGAGCAGCATCAGGCCGTCCCCCTGATTGATGCCGTCGTGCAGCAGTGCCAGCGGCTGGCCCAGGCTCAGCAGCCAGAATACCCCGAACAGGGAGATACTCATGCCGAGCAGCGCCTGTTTGCCCGGCCGTTGGCCGAATAAGAGCGCGCTCTGCAGCAGGGTCAGCAGCGGGATGAGGGAGCCGATGACCCCCATGTTGGTGGCCGAGGTGGTGTGGGCGGCGTAGTAGGCGAGGCACTGATAAAGCACCATGCCAAGGGCCGCCAGCACCAGCAGCTTGCCGAGCCAGGGGCGGATCTCGCCACGGCGGCGCCACAGCTGCGGCAGGCAGAAGGGGGTCAGTGCCAGGGAGGCGATCACCCAGCGGTAGAAGGAGATGGCCGCGGGATCCAGCACATCGGCGGCGGCCTTGGACACCACGGTATTGGTGGCCCAGATCAGCACGGCGAGCAGCGGAAACATCAGCGGGTAGAAGATACGCATCAAAGACTCCTTATTATCGAGGTGACCAGTCTACCCTTGTCTTTCTGATATCAAGTAACGTAAAACTGACAAATCATCCCGCGCAAAGGACAATCCGCCCGCCATGGCCATACGTCACTACCATCCGACGGACCTGCATCTGCCAGCGCCCAATCCGCTCTATCTGCGCTATCAGCAGATTCAGGCCGAGAGCGCATGTGCGCCCCACAGCCACCCCTGGGGCCAGCTCAGCCTCATCAGTCTGGGGGTGATGGAGATAGTGCTGGACGATCACCGGCTGGTGGCGCCGGCCGACTACCTCATCTGGGTGCCGGCGGATCTGGAGCACGCCTCCTACAACCAGCAGGCTCTCGATTACACCTCCATCTACGTCAATCACGCCCTGGCGGCGCGGCTGCCGGCCGAGCCCAGGCTGCTGCAGATGACCCCGCTGATCCGCGCCATGCTGGCGGATTTTTGCGATCGCAAGCTGGGCCACATGGCGGATGAGTGGGACGTGCGCCAGGCCGAGCTGCTGGTGGAGAAGCTGACCCGCACCCGCTGCCAGGACAGCTACCTGCCCATGAGCCAGGACAAGCTGCTGGCCCCCATGCTGGCTGCGCTCTACAGCGACCCCGCCGACCCGCGCACCCTGGCCCAGTGGGCCGAGCAGCTGCACACCACCGAGCGCACCCTGGCCAGGCGCTGCGTGCGGGAACTGGGGATGAACTTCGGCCAGTGGCGGGCCCGCCTCAAGCTGCTCAAGGCGCTGGCCTGGCTCAAGGGCGAACTGCCGGTGCAGGAGATTGGCTGGCGGCTCGGTTACGGCTCCACCTCGGCCTTTATCGCCATGTTCAACCGGGAGCTGGGCTGCTCGCCCCAGCGTTATCGCCAGCAGCTGGGCATCGGTGCCGGGCAGGCGGCGCTCCAGCAATGAAAAGGGAGCCCGCAGGCGCCCTTGTTGATCATGAGAGGGGCTTAGAAGAAGCCGAGGGGATTGATGTCGTGGCTCACCAGCAGGTTCTTGGTGTTCTGGTAGTGGTCCAGCATCATCTTGTGGGTCTCGCGGCCGATCCCTGACTTCTTGTAGCCGCCAAAGGCCGCGTGCGCCGGGTAGGCGTGGTAGCAGTTGACCCAGACCCGGCCGGCCTGGATACCGCGTCCCATGCGCCAGGCCAGGTTGCTGTCGCGTGTCCACAGGCCCGCTCCCAGCCCGTACTGGGTGTCGTTGGCAATCGCCAGCGCATCCGCCTCGTCCTTGAAGGTAGTGACCCCGAGCGCCGGCCCGAAGATCTCCTCCTGGAACACCCGCATCTTGTTCTGACCCGAGAAGATGGTGGGCTGGATGTAGAAGCCCCCCTCCAGCCCGCTCACCCTGGCCGGGCCGCCGCCGATCAGCATCTTGGCCCCTTCGCCGCGACCGATCTCCATGTAGCTCAGGATCTTGTCGAACTGCTCGCGCGACGCCTGGGCACCGACCTGGGTGGATGTGTCGAGGGGATTGCCCTGCACTATGGTGCGGGCGCGGGCCAGTACCTTGTCCATGAAGTCGTCATAGATGCTGGCCTGTACCAGGGCACGGGAGGGGCAGGTGCATACCTCGCCCTGGTTGAAGAAGGTCATCAGCATCCCTTCCACTGCCTTGTCGATGTAACTGCTCTCGTGCTGCATCACGTCGGCGAAGTAGATGTTGGGGGACTTGCCCCCCAGCTCCACGGTGGAGGGGATCAGCTTGTCGGCGGCGCAGCGCAGGATATGGGCACCCACCTCGGTGGAGCCGGTGAAGGCGAGCTTCTGGATGCGGTTGCTGGTGGCGAGCGCCTGGCCCGCCTCGGCGCCGAAGCCGTTGACCACGTTGACCACCCCGGCAGGCAGGATGTCCTTGATGAGATCCATCATCAGCATGATGGTGACCGGGGTCTGCTCGGCGGGCTTGAGCACGCTGCAGCAGCCGGCCGCCAGCACCGGGGCCAGCTTCCAGGCCGCCATCAGCAGCGGGAAGTTCCACGGGATGATCTGGCCGACTACCCCGATGGGCTCCTTGAAGTGGTAGCTGACGGTGTTCTGATCCAGCTCGGCGGCCGAGCCCTCCTGGGCGCGGATGCAGCCGGCGAAGTAGCGGAAGTGATCCACCACCAGCGGCAGGTCGGCGGCCAGGGTCTCGCGCACCGCCTTGCCGTTCTCCCAGGTCTCGGCGATGGCGAGCACCTCGATGTTCTGTTCGATGCGATCGGCGATGCGCAGCAGCAGGTTGCTGCGCTCGGTGACGCTGGTCTTGCTCCAGCTGGCAAATGCCTTGTGGGCGGCATCCAGCGCCAGCTCTATGTCGGCGGCGTCGGAGCGGGCCACTTCGCAGAACACCTTGCCGTCCACCGGCGAGATATTTTCAAAGTAGCGGCCGGCGCGTGGCGCCACCCACTCACCACCGATGAAGTTGTCGTAACGGGACTTGAAGCTGACCAGGGCACCTGCCTGACCGGGAGCGGTATAAATCATCTCATCATCCTTTATGTGTGTGGTCCTGACCGGGCTGGCGGGCAACCCGGTTGCTGCTGTGTATCGCAAGGGGCGTGCCAGAGGGTCTGACCAGCACAGTAAAAGTTACAAAAACGTTATCAAACGGGGTGCGGCAGCGTATCTTGGTTAACCAATGACCAGGGCGAAGGTGAGGAAACTGTGCCGATTCTGGACAGTGACCGTGACAGTCGTGCCGTTTGTGAACAGGAGGCGTGATGAGCGTGTTATCCGCATTTGCCGGCCCCATGCGTGCCGTTTGTGAACAGGAGGTATGGTGAGCGAATTATCTCAATCCAGTGCCAGCCCGATCGAGCGTTCCTGGCAGCGCTGCCTGCATCAGGGGCTGAGCCGCCGGCAGAGCGCCGAGCTGGACTTGCTGCCCCAGGGGGAGCTGTCGGCCCGTCAGGAGCAGCACAGGGTGCTGATCGCCAGCTTCCAGCGTTTCGTGTTGCCGCTGTTTGGCCAGTTGCTGGCAGGGCGCCCCTGTCGGTTGATGCTGTGCGATGGCGAGGGCGCCATCCTGGCCGCCAGTGGTGACGACGGCTTCGCCCGCCACGCCGAGCGCATTTTTTTGTGCAGCGGCGCCCGCTGGGGGGAGGCGAGCAAGGGCACCAACGCTATCGGCACCGCGCTGGCCGAGCAGAGCGAGGTGCAGGTGCTCGGCAATCAGCACTTCTTCGCCCAGCACAGCTTTCTCAGCTGCAGCGCCTGTCCGCTGCTCGGGCCAGACGGGCAACTACTCGGGGTGCTCGACATCTCCACCGATGCGGCTCATCACGACGGTGACATGCTGGGCACGGTGCGGCTGTTGGCCATGACCCTGGAAAACGCGTTGCTGGCACGCCAGCCGGGCTGGCTGGTGGATCTCGAGCCCCAGAGTCTCTGGTCCGCCCGTCTGCTGCTGGGGGAGGAGGGCGAGCTGCTCGGAGCCAACCGGGCCGGTCGGCTCTGGCTCGGCCAGCACCCCTTCGACGGCAAGCAGCTGCTGCGGGATCGACGCGGGCTGAGACTGGTGCCGGAGGCTCATCCCGTGGCGACCCTGCCCAGCCTGCCGGCCGATGCCGGCGATTCGCACGGCCGGCAGGTGCCGCTCAAGATGCTGGAGCGCGGCATCTCGCTGCTCATCGAGGGGGAGACCGGCAGCGGCAAGGAGCATCTGGTGCGCGAACTGCACGGGCAGTCGAGCCGGCGGGCACAACCGCTGGTGTGCGTCAACTGCGGCGCCCTGCCGGCCGATCTGGTGGAGGCCGAGCTGTTTGGCTATGTGGGGGGCGCCTTCAGCGGTGCCCGCAGCCAGGGCAGCCAGGGGTATCTGCGCGCCGCCCACGGCGGCATCCTGATGTTGGACGAGATCGGCGAGCTGCCGCTGCTGGCCCAGACCCGGTTGCTCAGAGTGCTGCAGGAGCGCGCCGTCACCCCGGTTGGCAGCCACAAACCCGAGGCGGTGGATTTCTGGCTGGTCAGCGCCAGCCATCGGGATCTGGCGGCCATGGTGGCGGCCGGCACCTTCCGCGAAGATCTCTACTACCGTATCTGCGGCTGGCGCCAGCAGCTGGCGCCGCTGCGCGACTGGCCGCCCCGCGAGCGGCAGGCGCTGGTTCGGCGGCTACTGGCAGAGATGGATCCTGCCCTGCGCCTGACCGATGAGGCCGAGCGCCAACTGCTGGCCTACCCGCTGCCCGGCAACGTGCGCCAGCTCAAGCAGGCGCTGGAGGTGGCCTGCGTGCTGGCGGAGGGGCAGGGCTGGATTGAGCTTGCCCACCTGCATCTGCCGACCGTGGCCGTGGCGCCGGCCGCCACCACAGCGCTGGCGGGCAGCACATTGCGCGAGCAGAACCGGCAACGGGTGCAGCAGACCCTGACAGAGTGCGATGGCAACGTGAGCGAGGCGGCTCGCCGGCTCGGCATCAGCCGTACCACCCTCTATCGGGCGCTGCGGGAGGCAGGCTGAGGTGTTTTTTACCCGAGCTTTTTCGTGGTTAAGATGGGTCCACAAGAGACCCTTTGATGATTCTTTTGCATGGCATGGAGTGCTTTATGACGCGTACCCGATTTGATTGGCAAGACCCCTTCTTTCTCGATGCCCAGCTCGGCGAAGAGGAGCGGCTCATCCGCGACGCCGCCCGCGACTACTGTCAGGCGCGGCTGATGCCCAGGGTGCTGGAGGCGAACCGCCGCGAGCAGTTTGACCGCACCATCATGAACGAGCTGGGGGAGCTGGGACTGCTCGGCGCCACCCTGCCGGAGCAGTATGGCTGCGCCGGGGTCAATCACGTGGCCTACGGCCTCATCGCCCGGGAGGTGGAGCGGGTCGACAGTGGCTACCGTTCGGCCATGAGCGTGCAGTCGTCCCTGGTGATGCACCCGATCCACGCCTATGGCGACGAGGCCCAGCGCCAGCGTTGGTTGCCGGGGCTGGCCCGGGGCGAGCTGGTGGGCTGCTTCGGCCTCACCGAGCCGGACGCGGGCTCCGACCCTGGCTCCATGAAGAGCCGCGCCGAGCGGGTTGACGGCGGCTATCTGCTGACCGGCAACAAGATGTGGATCACCAACTCCCCCATCGCCGATCTGTTCGTGGTGTGGGCCAAGCTGGATGGCGAGATCACCGGCTTCGTGCTGGAGAAGGGGATGGCCGGGCTCTCTGCCCCCAAGATCGAGGGCAAGTTCTCCCTGCGCGCCTCCATCACCGGCGAGATAGTGATGGAGCGGGTCTTCGTGCCAGAAGCGAACCGGCTGGCCGGAGTGAGCGGTCTCAAGGGGCCGTTCGGCTGCCTCAACAAGGCGCGCTACGGCATCGCCTGGGGCGCGCTTGGCGCCGCCGAGTTCTGCTGGCATGCCGCCCGTCAGTACGGGCTGGATCGCCAGCAGTTCGGCCGCCCGCTGGCCGCCACCCAGCTGTTTCAGCTCAAGCTGGCCAACATGCAGACCGAGATTGCCCTCGGCCTGCAGGGCTGCCTGCAGGCCGGGCGCCTGATGGACGAAGGGCTCTGCCCGGTGGAGCTGGTGTCGCTCATCAAGCGCAACAGCTGCGGCAAGGCGCTGGAGATAGCCCGCGTCGCCCGCGACATGCACGGCGGCAACGGCATCAGCGACGAGTTTCACGTCATTCGCCACGTGATGAACCTGGAGGCGGTCAACACCTACGAGGGGACCCACGACATCCACGCCCTGATCCTGGGGCGGGCCCAGACCGACCTGCAGGCGTTTGAGTGATGGGGCCCCTTGCCGGCGTGCGCGTGCTGGATCTCAGCCGCGTGCTGGCCGGCCCCTGGGCCAGCCAGCTGCTTGCCGATCTCGGCGCCGACGTGGTCAAGGTGGAGGCCCCCGGGCGCGGCGACGACACCCGCCACTGGGGCCCGCCCGAGCTGGTGGCGGGGGAGGCGGCCTACTTTCATGCCGCCAACCGGGGCAAGCGCTCCATCGCCCTGGATCTAGCGCGCGACAGAAACACCCTGCTGGCATTGGTGGACTGTGCCGACGTGGTGATCGAGAACTTCAAGGTAGGGGGGCTGGCGCGCTACGGCCTCGACTACCCGAGCCTCAAGGCCCGCCGTCCGGCGCTCATCTACTGCTCCATCACCGGTTTTGGCCAGGACGGTCCCTGGGCCCAGCGACCCGGTTACGATCTGCTGATCCAGGGTCTGGGCGGCTTGATGAGCATCACCGGCCAGCCCGACGAGGCCCCCGGCGGCGGGCCGGTCAAGGTGGGGGTGGCGCTTGTCGACATCCTCACCGGCCTCTACGCCACCATCGGCATCCAGGCGGCCCTGCGCCACCGTGAGCGAACCGGGGAGGGGCAGCAGATCGATCTGGCCCTGCTCGACGTGTCGGTGGCGGTGCTGGCCAACCAGGCGATGAACTATCTCGCCACCGGGCAGGCGCCCGGACGCCTTGGCAACGGCCACCCCAATATCGTTCCCTACGACGTCTATCCCACCCGGGATGGTCATCTGATCCTCGCGGTGGGCAACGACGGCCAGTTTGCCGCGCTGGCGGCCCTGCTGGGGGAACCAGGGTGGGCGACGGACCCCGACTTTGCCAGCAACAGCGCCCGGGTGCGCCAGCGCCACCGGCTCAATGCCCTGATTGCCGAGCGGCTGCTGGCGCGCAGCAGCGCCGAGTGGAGTGCCATGCTGGAGGCGGCCGGGGTGCCGGGCGGCCCCATCCTCGCTCTGGATGCGCTGTTTGCCCTCGAGCAGGGGGCGGTGCGCGGCTGGGTGCAGCAGGTGCAGCGTGGCGAACAATCCTTGCCCACCCTGGCCAACCCGCTGCATCTGTCGGCCACCCCGGTGCGCTACGGGCGCGCCTCGCCGGCGCTGGACGGGGACCGGGATAGCGTGCTGCGCGACTGGCTCGGGCAGGGCTGAACCGGTTGCTTTAGGCGGGGAAGTTGCGCCTGCCCGACGGGATGCTCCCGCTTTCTACCCTTATGTCCTCTCATCTGCCCCGGTGCTGGAGCCCGGGGCCGTCCCCCGTTATGATGCGCCCCGTCCATTCATCTGTTGAGGAACTTCCCATGGCACAACACATTGGCGCCCTGGCCCTGCTGGTGGCCGATTACGATCAGGCCATCACCTTCTTTACCCAGGGACTGGGGTTCGAGCTGCTGGAAGACACTCCCCTCGACGAGCCGGGCAAACCGGGCAAGCGCTGGGTGCGGGTTGCCCCCAAGGGGGCCCCCGGTTCCGCGCTGTTGCTGGCGCGGGCCGCCACCCCGGAGCAGCGGGCCGCCATCGGCCAGCAGGGGGGCGGCCGGGTCTTCCTGTTCCTCGAGACCGACGACTTCTGGGGCGATTACCAGCGCATGCAGGCGTACGGTGTCCATTTTTGTGAACAGCCGCGTATCGAGGCTTACGGCACCGTGGTGGTATTCGAGGACATCAGTGGCAATCGCTGGGATCTGCTGCAACTCACTGCTGCCAACTGAATCTGAAAACGTTTATCATCCCGCCTGTCATAAAGTCATAAAAGTGTCACAGAAAGTTCTAATAATTGGCGCACCCATCTTCACAGAGGAGAGAGAAGGGATATGGCTAAGCGAATTCTGGTGGTCGAGGACGAAGCACCGATCCGCGAAATGCTCTGCTTCGTGCTCGAGCAGAAGGGATATGAAACAGTAGAAGCTGAAGATTTTGCCGACGGATTGGCGAAGGTGCGCGAACCCTACCCCGAACTCATCGTGCTGGACTGGATGATGCCGGGCGGCAGCGGCATCCAGTTCATCAAGCAGCTCAAGCAGGATGAGGTGACCCGCCAGATCCCGGTGGTGATGCTGACCGCCCGCGGCGAGGAAGAGGACAAGGTGCGCGGGCTGGAGGCGGGGGCCGATGACTACATCACCAAGCCGTTCTCGCCCAAGGAGCTCACCGCCCGTCTGCATGCGGTGATGCGCCGCGTCTCCCCCACCTCGGTGGACGAGGTGATCGAGGTGCAGGGGCTCAAACTGGACCCCGTCTCCCACCGGGTCAGCGCCGAGGAGAAGGCGCTCGACATGGGGCCGACCGAATTCAAGCTGCTGCACTTCTTCATGACCCACCCGGAGCGGGTCTACAGCCGCGAGCAGCTGCTCAACAATGTCTGGGGTACCAATGTGTACGTCGAGGACAGAACCGTGGATGTGCACATCCGTCGCCTGCGCAAGGCCATTGAAGAGACGGGGCACGATCGCTTGATCCAGACGGTGCGCGGCGCAGGCTATCGCTTCTCAACCCGTCTGTAGAGGAAGTTATGTTGCAACCTTATGCCTGGCGGCGCCAGTTGTGGCGAATGGCGTTCTTCTATGCGCCCTTCGCCTTGGTCGGCTGGTTGACGAATACCCTCGCCCTCTGCCTGCTGGCGGCCACCGTGCTGCACCTGGGCTGGCACTATCGCTTCCAGAAGCGGCTGTCGGACTGGCTGTGGCACGATCGCAGCCTGGTGCCCCCCAACGGCAGCGGCAGCTGGGAGTACATTTTCAACGGCATCTACAAGTTGCAGCAGCGCCACCGGGCCCGTCGCCGGGAGCTGGCGGGGCTGATCCGCCGCTTTCGGGAAGGGGCCGAGGCACTGCCCGATGCGGCCGTGGTGTTTCGCACCGACGGCAGCATCCTCTGGTGCAACCGGCTGGCCGAGCAGCTGCTCGGTTTTCGCTGGCCGGAAGACGCCGGTCAGCACATCGGCAACCTCATTCGCAATCCCGCCTTCGGCGCCTACCTCGGCAAGGGGCAGTATGACGAACCGTTCGAGATGACCTCGCCCATCAACGAGGAGAAGTTTCTCGAGTTTCGGATCATGCCCTACGCCGAGGATCAGGCCATGCTGGTGGTGCGGGACGTGACCCGGCTGCGTAGCCTGGAGAAGACCCGCAAGCACTTCGTCTCCAACGTCTCCCACGAGCTGCGCACCCCGCTCACCGTGCTCAAGGGTTATCTGGAGATGACCGAGGAGCCGCCGCCGCCCGCCATGTGGGCCAAGGCGCACAAAGTGATGATGGAGCAGACCATCCGCATGGACAATCTGGTCAATCAGCTGCTCACCCTGTCGCGCATCGAGGCGGCGCCGAGCGTGGATCTCTCCCACCTGGTGGACATGCCCGCCATGCTGGGGCTGCTGGAACAGGAGGCGCGGGCGCTCTCCGGCGAGCGGGCCCACCAGATCGAGTTCATGGTGCAGCCCAATCTGTTGGTGCGTGGCGATCAGGATCAATTGCGCAGCGCCGTCTCCAACCTGGTCTACAACGCTATCCACTACACCCCGGCGGGGCGCAAGATCACGGTGGAGTGGCGCAAGCAGGGGGCGATGGCGCTGTTTGCGGTGCAGGACGAGGGGGAGGGGATCCCGCCCGAGCACCTGGCGCGGCTCACCGAGCGCTTCTATCGGGTCGACAAGGCCCGCTCCCGTCACACCGGCGGCTCGGGGCTCGGGCTTGCCATCGTCAAGCATGCCCTGAGTCACCACGACTGCCAGCTCGACATCGAGAGCCGGGTTGGCCTCGGCAGCCGCTTCAGCTTTCTCATCCCCGGCCGCATGGTGGTGGTGAAATAGTCTTTTCCGGCAAGGGGTTGGCATCAAAAGAGGGCGGCGATGGCGGCCCTTTTTTCATTTGTTAAACAAGCCCGCCATGTCATTAAAGTGTCACATTAAATCCATAAATTTGTCACTGCCAGGTCAGATACTGGCGCCGTCTTGAGAACGGACCTGTCGCCGGTTTGGCGCAGGGAGAGCACGAAACGCGACCAGCCGATCGCAGTGCTCGGGATGTGACCACTTTCGGCCTCAGATTGACGCTTGCCTTCTGCCACCACAGGACTGGGGGAAGAGGGCAGGAAATGACACTCAGCGCATCGCTCGGCGTGACCGGCGGTGAGCCAAGTTAACCCGTGTTTTGATGGACTGCGTTCTGCAACCTTGGAGAGATTGGATGAAACTCAACAAACTGGCTGGTGTAATCGGATTCACCGCAGCTACCCTGTTTTCCGTCAGCACCCTGGCTGCCGGTGTGGATAAAAACCTGCCGGATTACACTCCGACCAGCGGCATCTCGGGCAACCTGTCCTCTGTCGGCTCGGACACCCTGGCCAACATGATGACCCTGTGGGCCGAAGAATTTAAGCGCATGTATCCCAACGTCAACGTGCAGATCCAGGCCGCCGGTTCCTCCACCGCGCCGACCGCACTGACCGAAGGCGTTGCCCAGTTCGGCCCCATGAGCCGCGCCATGAAATCCGGCGAGGAAGAGGCCTTCGAGAAGCGCTACGGTTACAAGCCGACCGCCATCCGCGTCGCGGTCGATGCCCTGGCGGTGTTCGTCAACAAGGACAACCCCATCAAGGGGCTGACCATGCCGCAACTGGATGCCATCTTCTCCAGCACCCTCAAGTGCGGCGAAGCCAAGGCCGCCACCAAGTGGGCTGATCTGGGTCTGGACGGCAACTGGTCTTCCAAGGATCTGCAACTGTTCGGTCGCAACTCGGTGTCCGGTACCTACGGTTACTTCAAGGAACACGCCCTGTGCAACGGTGACTTCAAGAGCGGCGTGAACGAGCAGCCGGGTTCTGCCTCTGTGGTGCAGTCGGTTTCCTCCTCCCTGAACGGCATCGGCTACTCCGGCATCGGTTACGTCACCTCCGGCGTGCGTGCCGTACCGCTCTCCAAGGATGGCAAGACCTTCATCGAGGCGACCTCTGACAACGCCATCACCGGCAAGTATCCGCTGTCGCGCTTCCTGTACGTTTACGTGAACAAGCACCCGAACAAGCCGCTCTCTCCGATGGAGCAAGAGTTCCTGAAGATGGTGCTCTCCAAGGCGGGCCAGAACATCGTTGCCAAAGATGGCTACGTCCCGGTACCGGCCAAGGTGGTCGAAGCCGACCTGAAGAAACTGGGCATCATGTAAGCCGGTTTCCTTTGCCAGACGGGCCCTGCGGGGCCCGTTTTGTTTTTTGGCCGCCATCCGATTGCAGTATGTGACCGCTTTCGCCAGACCGGGTGATTTGTCGACTTGCACCGGACGCCCGCATTTCCGAAAATAGGGCATCTTTATGGTGAAGGACACCTCCATGACATCTCCCCTGTTCAAGCTTGGCCTGGCGGCACTCTGTTCCACCCTGCTCGCCAGCTGTGCCCAGTCTCCAACCGGCCGCAGCCAGATGCTGCTGTTCTCGCCCCAGCAGATGAGCAAGCTGGGGGCCGACTCCTTCGAAGAGATGAAGAAGCAGGAGAAGGTGAGCACGGATGCGAAGATGAACGCCTATGTCTCCTGCGTTGCCAAGGCGGTGACCGCTCAGGTGCCGAGCCAGTACGGCATCACCAGCTGGGAAGTGGTGGTGTTTGACTCCAAGCAGGTCAACGCCTTCGCCCTGCCCGGCGGCAAGATCGGGGTCTACAGCGGCCTGCTCAAGGTGGCCAAAAACCAGGATCAGCTCGCCACCGTCATCGGTCACGAGCTGACCCACGTGCTGGCCCAGCACTCCAACGAGCGTCTCTCCCGCAGCCAGCTGACCGGCCTTGGCCTGGCGGCGGCCGACATCGCCATGGGCAGCAGCGAATACCGCGGTGCCACCATGGCGGCGCTGGGGCTCGGGGTGGAGGTCGGCGTCATGCTGCCCTATGGCCGCGAGCAGGAGAGCGAGGCGGACCGGCTGGGTCTGGATCTGATGGCCCGCGCCGGTTTCAATCCGGCCGAAGCGATTCCGCTGTGGCAGAACATGAGTGCGGCCGCGGGCGGCAATGCACCGCCCCAGCTGCTCTCCACCCACCCCAGCAACGAGAACCGGATCGCCGAGCTGCAGGCCCAGCAGGCTGAAGCCGTGCCGCTCTACGAGCAGGCCCGCGCCTCCGGGCTGGTACCCCAATGCAAGGCATAAGCCTGCGCATGGCGCGGCCCGATGACGCCGCCGCCATGACGGTGATGCAGCGGGCCAGCTGGCTCGCCGCATACGGCGGCGTGCTCGGTGCCGACATGCTGGCCCAGCTGGCGGTGACCGAACATCTGCAGATCTGGCAGCGCCGGCTGGCGGAAGAGGGCCCCAGGCCCATGCTGCTGTGTCAGGACGAAGTGGTCATCGGCCTGCTCTACTGGCAGCCGGAGACGACGGGGGAGTACCCCACCGCCTGGATCCGCGCCTTTTACCTGCACCCCGACCACTGGCGCCAGGGCCACGGCAAGCGGCTGTGGCAGGCGGTGGCGATGCAGATGCGGCGCGCCGGCTGTGAAGGCGTCAGATTGTGGCTGCTCGATGGCAACCACATCGGCGAGGGGTTCTACCTGCGCCGCGGCTTCATGTTTGATGGTCAGGAGCGCACCCTGATGAGCCTCGGCCAACCCTGCCTGCAGCGACAAATGTTTCGTTTGCTTTGATCTCTCTCCCGTTTTTCGCCTCCGGTCACTTTATTTTTTTTGCGAATTAATACAATGTCCCCCTCTGGACAGGTTGAGGTGAGGCGACTCATCGACAAGGGAGTGTGGCATGTATTACGGCTTTGATATTGGTGGCACCAAGATAGCGTTCGCTGTGTATGACGGCGCCTTGAATCTCTGTCATGAGGAGCGCATGAGCACTCCCGGCAATGATTACGAAGGGCTGCAGCAGCTGATCCGCGCGCGGGTCGAACAGGCGGATGCCCGTTTCGGCGCCCGTGGTGCGGTGGGCATCGGCTTTCCCGGCATTCTCAACCGGCACGACCACAGCATAGTGGCGGCCAATCTGCCCTCCATCAATGGTCGCCACCTGGGCGCCGATCTGGCCGAACTGCTGGAGCGTCCGGTCAAGGTGGACAACGATGCCAACTGCTTCCTCTGGTCCGAGGTACATCAGGGGGCGGCGGCAGGGGCCGACAGCGCCCTCGGCGTCACCATCGGCACCGGCATCGGCGGCGCCGTCTATCTGGCGGGCAAGCTCATTCAGGGCCGCAACTGGCTAGCGGGGGAGATAGGCCACTACCCGCTGCCGGCTACCATGCTGATGAAGTACCCCGACCTGCCTCGTCCCCGTTGCGGCTGCGGCCGTCTGGTCTGTTTTGAAACCTATGCCTCCGGCACCGGGCTGGAGCGGCTCTACCACCACTTTCACGGCCAGCGTGCCAGCGGCCACCAGATAGTGGGGCGCTTCGAGGCGCACGAACCCCATGCGGTGGCGACGGTCGACTGCTGGCTCGAAATCATGGCTGCCGGACTGGCCACCGCCATCTCGGTGGTCGACCCCGACGTGGTGGTGCTGGGGGGCGGTCTGAGCGGTCTGCCCGCGCTCTACGAACAGCTGCCGCTGCGCCTGCCTGGCCATCTGCTGCCCGGGGTCGCCCTGCCCGAGATCCGCGAGGCCCGCTTCGGCGGCGCCGGTGGGGTGCGCGGGGCCGCCTTGCTCAATTTATGAGATCAGATCCGGGGTCTGATCTCCCCAATAAAGGAGTCCATCATGACCTCTCTTGAAATCTGTATCGACAATCTGGAATCCCTGTTTACCGCCCAGGAGGCTGGCGCGAATCGCATCGAGCTCTGCTCTGCGCTGGGGCTGGGCGGCCTGACTCCCTCCTATGGCTTCATGCAGCTGGCGGCGCGCCATGCCACCGTTCCCGTCTACGCCATGATCCGGCCCCGGGCCGGCGACTTCTGCTTTGGCGAAGGGGAGTTCGAGATGATGCTGCAGGATATCACGGCGGCCCGTGCCGCCGGTCTGCAGGGAGTGGTGGTCGGTCTGCTGGACGAGCAGGGACGGGTGCCTGCCGCCAAACTCACCCAGCTGGTCGAGGCGGCAGGGCCCCTTGGCGTTACCTTCCACCGCGCCATCGACCTCTCCTTCGACTGGCGCCTCGACTTGGAGACCATAGTCGCCGCCGGCTGCGAGCGCATTCTGAGCTCGGGCCACGCGCCGACCGCGCTGGCGGGCCTCGAGACCCTGCAGGCGATGCAGCAGGCGCTGGCGGGGCGGGCCAGCCTGATGCCGGGGGCCGGGGTCAATGCCGACAACGTGCGCACCATAGTGGAGTTCACCGGGGTGAACGAGGTGCACATGTCCGGCATGGGCTGGCGCGGCGGCATGGTGCCCCATGGCGTCAACATGGGCACCTCGGACGATGGTCGGGTCAATATCACCGACGGCGCCAAGGTGGCGGCGGTTCGGGCTCTGCTGGACAGGGCCTGATACGGGCCGTGCGGCGATATGGTGTCTCGTCATGGGGCGTCAACATGGGCACCTCGGACGACGGCCGGGTCAATATCACCGACGGCGCCAAGGTTGCTGCGGTGCGGGCTCTGCTGGACAGGGCCTGATACCGGCTCGGCGAAGGAGATAATCCTACGAGACAGAAGGGCGCCGCGTGTCGGCGCCCTTCTGTCAGCTTGTGTGAACTCTCTCCCACGGTAGGGGAAATCAGGCGCCAGGCCGGCAGCACCCGGCGCAAAAGTCTGATATTATCCCGTCTCTTTTACCCTCAGGACCCGGAGCAACTTCTCAATGTCCCAATACGACTCTATCGAACAGAAGGCCAGCTATGGCATCGGCCGCAACATGGGTGATCAACTGGCGCAGCAATCCTTCGCCGGTCTGGATATCCCGGCCCTGCAACAAGGTCTGGCAGATGCCCTGAATGGTCTGGAGTTCGCGGTCAGCCGTGACGATATCAACGATGCCTTCCAGGTCATCACTGCCCGCATGCAGGAAGAGCAGGAAGCCGTCGCCAAGGCTGCCGCCGCCGAAGGCGAAGCCTTCCTGGCTGACAACGCCAAGCGCGCCGAAGTGAAGACCACCGAGTCCGGTCTGCAATACGAAGTGCTGGTGGAAGGCAACGGTGCCGTACCGGTAGCCGGTCAGTCCGTGCGCGTGCACTACCACGGTACCTTCACCCACGGTGGCGTGTTCGACAGCTCCGTCGCCCGCGGCCAGCCGGCCGAATTCCCGGTCACTGGCGTGATCGCCGGCTGGGTAGAAGCGCTGCAACTGATGCCGGTTGGTTCCAAGTGGAAGCTCTACATTCCGCAGGATCTGGCTTACGGCGCACGCGGTGCCGGTTCCATCCCGCCGTACTCTGCCCTGGTATTCGAAGTGGAGCTGCTGGACATCCTGTGATCCGGCTGGCTTGATTGATACAGACGGCGACCCTAGGGTCGCCGTCTGTTTTTTTGCGCCGCGCGCGGCGGGGCATGGGCAGCGCCTGCGCTTTTGGATATAGTCATGGCTCCTGCTGGGAGAGCGCCCATGGCTGCCATCATTGAAGTCATCGATCTCGTCAAGCACTTCCCCGGTGTGAAAGCGGTGGATGGGCTCAGCTTTGCCATTCCCGCCGGCAGCTGTTTCGGCCTGCTCGGCCCGAACGGGGCGGGCAAGACCACCACCATCGAGCTGCTGGAGGGGATCCTTACCCCGGACAGCGGCCAGATCCTGTTTCACGGCGCCCCCCGCGGCCCCGACTACCGCTCCCGCATCGGCATCCAGTTCCAGCACACGGCGCTGCAGGATTTCCTGACGGTGCGCGATACCCTGCGGCTGTTTGCCAGCCTCTACCCGGCCTCCTTGCCCCAGGCTCAGCTCATCGAGCTGTGTGCGCTGGGAGAATTTATCGATCGGGACAGCCGCAAGCTCTCCGGCGGTCAGCGGCAACGGCTGCTGCTGGCGCTGGCCCTGCTCGGCGACCCCGAGCTGCTGTTTCTGGACGAGCCCACCACGGGGCTCGATCCCCAGGCCCGCCACCACTTCTGGCAGCGCATCGAGGCGATCAAGGCGCAGGGCAAGACGGTGGTGCTCACCACTCACTACATGGACGAGGCCCAGCAGCTGTGCGATCAGATTGCCATCGTCGATCACGGCCATCTGCTCAGCCTGGATACCCCGGTCGCCCTGCTGGCCCAGCATTTTGACGGTGTGCTGGTGCGCCTTGCGGCTCACCCGGCCCTCATCAGTCTCGGTTATCCCCTGCGCCCGCTGGGCGAGCAGGTGGAGCTGAGCTGCCCTGACGTGGCGGACTTGCTGCCACGGCTGCTGAGCCTGGGCGTGCCGCTGACCGGCATGCAGGTGCGCTCCCCCAATCTGGAGGATCTCTTCCTCCACCTGACCGGTCACAGCCTGCGGAGCGGCGCATGAACGCGGGCCGGTGGTACCCCGCAGCGGCGCCTGTCTGCATGCCGTCCCAGCCTGCCAGCCCAAGGAGCACCCGATGACGGGATCCCTCAAGCGCATCGGCGCGCTCTTCTATGCCCGCAACCTGGAGTTCGTGCGGGATCGGGCCGCGCTTGTCTGGAACCTGGCCTTTCCGCTGTTGCTGGTGCTGGGGTTCACCCTCATCTTCTCCGGCCCGCCCAAGCCGCTGGTGCAGATGGGCGTGGTGGGGGAGCTGCCCGCGGCCTATGCCCCGCTGCGCGCCGTGCCGCTGCTCAAGCTCATCCCCTATGACGAGGAGGAGAAGGGCCGGCTCAAGGTGCGCCACCATCAGCTGGATCTGCTGCTCTCGCCCGGCACGGGTCGTTACTGGATCAACCCGGACGCCCCCCAGGGAGCCATGGCCGAGTATCTGCTGCGCCAAGCCGTGCCGGCGCAGCTGGTGCGGGAGACCCTGAGCGGGCGCGCCATTCGCTACGGTGACTGGCTGCTGCCCGGAGTGATCGGCATGAACCTGATGTTCTCCGGCTTGTTCGGGGTGGGCTTCGTCATCGTCCGCTACCGCAAGAACGGGGTGCTCAAGCGGCTGCGGGCCACTCCGCTCTCGGCCGCCGAGTTTCTCTGCGCCCAGCTGCTGTCGCGCATCCTGATCACCCTGGTGGTGAGCCTGCTGGTATTTTTGGTGGCCTACGGCCTGCTTGGAGTGCCGCTGCTGGGCTCGGGCTGGCTGCTGCTGTTGATCGCCCTGCTGGGCGGGGCGTCCATGGCGTCCCTCGGTCTGCTGGTGGCGGCCCGCATCCAGAACGAGGAGCTGGCGAGTGGGCTGCTCAACGTCATCAGCATGCCGATGATGTTTCTCTCCGGTGTCTGGTTCTCGCTGGAAGGGGCCCCCGCCTGGCTGCAGCAGCTGGCGGCCTGGCTGCCGCTCAGCCAGATCATCGCGGCGGCCCGCGCCGTCATGCTGGAAGGAGCAGGCTGGGCCGAGGTGGCGGCGCCACTGGGCTGGGTCCTGCTGTTCACGCTCTGCTGCATCACCCTGGGCAGTGCCCTGTTCAAATGGAGTCACCGATGAAATCACTACCGCTGGTTGGCGGGGCCCTGCTGGTTCTGCTGTTGAGTCTGCCGGCCAGTGCCGGCGCCATGCGCTGCAAGAATGCGCTGATAACAGAAGGGGACAGCACCGCCGAGATGCTGCTCAAGTGCGGCGAACCCATGCTGCGCGAGGAGCTGACCCGCAACGAGGAGAATCAGTTCGGCAACCTGATGCAGGTGAAGTATGGGGAGCGCTGGACCTACAACTTCGGCAAGAACGAGTTCATGCGCTTCGTCACCGTGCGCAACGGGGTGATCACCGACATCGAAAACGGCCCGCGCGGCGAGTAGCCGGCGGGCAAAGACGTGCATGGACGCAGACTACAAAACAGAAAGGACTATGGAAGTTACCCCAACAGCAGGGTGGTGTGACGCAGGCCGCGAACCTCCAGATTGATCTGCCGGGCCAGACTCAGGGTCTGACGGCAGGTCAGGCTCTCCAGATTGATCTCGCCACCGCTGAACTCGAACCGCCCGTGGGCCTCCACCATGAAGCTGCCGTGATGGAAGCTCTTGATGTAGCGGGCAATCTGGCGGGGAGACAAGTTCTTGAACACCTTCATCACAAAACACCTGTTGCGTGGACAGGGCACACTATGGCGTTGCCAGGTGACACGGATGTGACAGTTTGTGGAGGTTTGTATGAATCCAGTTTGTCCTCCGCCCACATTGGCTGTCCATGTGGGGCGGGAGTGAAAAAAGGCTGCCATGACAAGCCGTTGCCCCGATATACTGCGGGCAGTTTAACGCCATGAACAAGAAGGGTCTGCGTGTGGAATGGGTGGATGTGGTGGATGGAAACAATCGGGTGGTCGGGGTTGCCGAGCGTGCCAAGGTGCGGCGGGAGAACCTCTGCCACCGCGCCAGCTATATCCTGGTGCTCGACGAGGCTGACCGCATCCTGGTGCAGCGCCGCACCCTCAGCAAGGATTTCTGCCCCGGCATGCTGGATGCGTGCGCCGGTGGCGTGGTCACCACGGGCGAGCTGATGGAGCCCTCCGCCCGCCGCGAACTGGCCGAGGAGCTGGGGATCCGCGATGTGCCGCTGCAGGCATTCGGTGACTTCTATGCCGAAGGGGAGGGGTATCGGGTCTGGGGCGGTCTCTTCAGCTGCCGCTATCAGGGGCCGCTGCAACTGCAGGTCGAAGAGGTGAGCGAGGTGTGCTGGATGAGCCAGGCGGAGATCGCCGCGCGGGCCGCCGAATTTACCCCCGACTCTCTGCTCGCCATCGCCACCTGGCAGGCGCGGCGCTGACGCGCACCCAGCATGCAAAACGGGCAGCCACTGGCTGCCCGTTTTGTTTCGGGGCGGGGGATGTTAGACCAGCCTGAGCCGGCGGTTGGTGCGCCCGCACGGACTGGCACCGGCGAGCCAGTGGCCCTGCCACTCGGTGACCAGACGCAGCAGCGGGTATTCCAGATCGAGCCGGGTCACCACCAGCTGACCGACGCCATCGCCGATGACCGGCTCGCCGCTGGCCAGATCGATGATCTCGATGAGGCAGCTTTCGTTGACGATGAAGCCTTGGCCAGGCTGGCTCTCATAGGCGATCACCCCCGCATCCTGCAGCAACAGGCAGTTGAGCGCCCGGATGCCGTGCACCGCCTGCAACGGCCGGGTATCGGGGTGGGAGGATTCGCACAGCAGGGCGCAGCGCAGGCTGTCGCTCGGCACGTCGGCTCGCTCTGCCGCCTCCAGCAGATCCAGCAGCACCGCCAGCGGCCCGACGAACCCGGTCGGCTCATAGCGCTGCAGCGCCTCCAGCTGGCGCCCGGTATCGTGGGGGCCGCAGGGCACCACGGGCGCACCCAGCTGGCGGGCGCCGTTGTCGAAGATGAAGGCGGTGGGGCTGATGTGGTAGTCGTGGCCGTTGAGCAATACCTCCCCGGCCTTGAAACCGGCTGCGAACAGGGCGCGCGCCGCCCCCCACCAGTCGGCACCGGCGTACTCGGGAATGGCCAGCTGGCCTGGGCAGGCGAAGACCCGCAGCGCCTGGCTGGCGGGGCGGCCGGTGAGGCCGGCAAAGGGCGGGTGAGCCTGCTGGGCGGCGAACAGTTCGCTGGCATTGAGCAGGGGCAGGCTGGTCAGCTCGCCCAGATCCTGCAGGCGACGCTGGCGGTAGGCACTGGAATAACCGGCGCAATACTGGCCGACATGGGTAAGCAGGTGATTGAGTTGATCCAGTTGTTGCTGCTCTCGCAAGGCGGAGGGGCGAATTTCCAGTCCATCGTAATAGTGCTGCATGAGGCCTCCTTGGTCGGCTGATCCTGCTCAAGGTTAGTCCAAAAGGCGGACGGGATCGGGGTCTGTGTCACATGACGGGAGTGGGGTAGACTGGAGCCCCTGCCATCCAGTTGAGGACGAGAGATCATGATAGCGATTGGCCAAGCCCTGCCTGCGGGCGAATTCACCTTCATCACCGCCGAGGGCAAGCAGCAGCGGGATAGCCAAAGTCTGTTTGGCGGCAAGCGGGTGGTGCTGTTTGCGGTGCCCGGTGCCTTTACCCCCACCTGTTCCAACGCCCACCTGCCGGGTTACGTGGTGCTGGCCGACCAGTTGATGGCCAAAGGCGTCGATGCCATCTGCTGTCTGTCGGTCAACGACGCCTTCGTGATGAAGGCGTGGCAGGATGCCCAGAACGCCGAGGCCATCACCATGCTGGCCGACGGCGACGGCAGCTGGACCCGGGCACTGGGTCTGGCCAAGGAGACCGGGGCCTTTGGTGGCGTGCGTGCCCAGCGCTTTGCCCTCATCGCCAACGATGGCGTGGTCGAGCAGCTGTTTGTGGAGGCGCCCGGCAAGTTCGAGGTGTCGGATGCCCAGAGCCTGCTGGCGGCGCTGTAAAATATCAATCGTCGTTTGATTTCTTCTTGAAATGGAAAGTCGGCTCGCTACACTGGGCCCACTTCTGCAAAGAGCCGGGCCATCGCCTGGCTCTTGCGTTTGCTGGCGATGGAATGGAGATGTTATGACCCTGGCTTTTGTTGCCCTGATTGCCGGACTGGCGCTGCTGGTCTGGAGTGCGGACAAGTTTGTCGATGGCGCCGCCGCCACCGCCCGTTACGCCGGCATGCCGCCGCTGCTGATCGGTATGGTGATCATCGGCTTTGGCACCTCGGCCCCCGAGATGGTGGTCTCCGCACTGGCGGCCTCCCAGGGCAATCCCGGCCTCGCGCTTGGCAACGCCTATGGTTCCAACATCACCAATATCGCCCTGATCCTGGGGCTGACCGCCCTGATCAGCCCCATCGCGGTGGCCTCCCAGGTGGTGCGCAAGGAGATCCCCATCCTGCTCGGCATCACCCTGCTCTCCGGCGCCCTGCTGCTGGACGGTCATCTGGACCGCACGGATGCCGTCATCCTCGGCGTGGTGTTCGTCGGCCTGATGGGCTGGTCGATCCGGGCCGGCATGCGTGGCAAGGGGGATGCGCTGGATGCGGAAACCGAGGAGAGCATCGACAGCGAGGGGATGTCCCTCAAGGCGGCCATCGGCTGGCTTATCGTCGGGCTGGTGCTGCTGATTGCGGCCTCCCGCCTGCTGGTATGGGGGGCGGTGACCATCGCCCAGGCGCTTGGCATCAGCGATCTGGTGATTGGCCTCACCATCGTCGCCGTCGGCACCTCGCTGCCGGAGCTCGCCTCTTCGCTTATCGCCATTCGTAAGAACGAGCACGATCTGGCCCTTGGCAACGTGCTCGGCTCCAACCTGTTCAACACCCTGGCGGTGGTGGGGATCGCGGCGGGGATCCACCCGCTCGACGTGGCACCGGAAGTGCTCTCTCGCGACTGGAGCGTGATGATGGGGCTGACCCTGTTGCTGCTGGTGATGTGCCTGGGCCGCAAGGGGCTGGGGCGGATCAACCGGCTGGAGGGGGGCCTGCTGCTCGCCTGCTTCGTCGGCTACACCGGCTGGCTGCTGGCCAGCCAGTTCATCTAGCAGTTTGGGCTGGATGAAACGAAAAAGGGGAAGCCGCGGCTTCCCCTCTTTGCATTCTGTTGATGGCGCTTAAGCGACTGCCACCAGCTTCTGCCCTTTCTGGCTGCTGTCCAGAATCAGGATGCTCGCCTTGGGGAAGAAGTTGAAGGTGGAGGCCGAGGCCCAGGTGTAGGCCCCCATCACCCGGCCCACCACCAGCTCGCCGATGGCCAGATCCGGCAGCATGATGCCGTCACGGATCACGTCCACGCTGTCGCAGGTGGGGCCGGAGAGCACCGAGTTGTGCAGCTCGCCGCGCGCGAGCGGGGTACTCACCGGGTAGGTGACGTGGTCATAGAGCTGACCGTTGTAGCTGCCGTAGAGACCGTCATCCAGGTAGTACCAGATCTTGTCGCCGCGATGGGCCTTGCCCATCACGCTGGAGACCGAGGTCATGGCCGGCGCGCTGATGAAGCGGCCCGGCTCGGCAATCTTCTGCACGGTGGCCGGCAGCTTGGCCAGCGCCTCGCGGATCGGCGCGCAGAAGCCGTCGATGTCGAACTCGCCGCCCTCATAATCCACCGGGAAGCCGCCGCCGATATCCAGTACCCAGGGCTTGAGACCGAGTTCCCAGGCCTGCTCCATGATCTCGCGGCAGGCATCGATGGCCTGCACGTGGCGACGGGCGTGGGGCACCTGGGAGCCGACGTGGAACGACAGCCCCATCACCTTGATCCCCTTGGCGTGGGCCAGCTGCAGCAGCGGCAGCGCCTGCTCCGGGGTGCAGCCGAACTTCTTGGAAAGGTCGACCTTGGTCTCGGGGTTGGGGAAACTGACTCGCAGCAGCAGTTTCACTTCGTCCTTGTAGGGAATGAACTTCTCCAGCTCCAGCGGGTTGTCGTAGACAAACACGGTGCAGCCGTACTCCAGCGCATAGCGGATGTCGCTGTCGCGCTTGATGGGATGGGTATGAATGCAGCGTCCCGGGCGGACACCCTGACTGCGCACCAGATCCACTTCGCCATTGGTGGCCAGATCGAAACAGGCCCCCTCTTCCTTCAAGACAGAGACCACTGCCTCGTGGGGCAGGGGCTTGAGTGCATAGTGCAATCGTACATCGGGCAGGGCGGCCGCCAGGGCCCGATACTGTTTGCGGACGGCTGCCTTGTCGAGCAGCAGCAGGGGGGAGCCGAACTGTTCAACCAGCTGACGGTAATCTTGTGCTACCAGGGTCTCGTTCATTCTCTTTTGGTCATCCTTAGGGGGCGTGATATGCCCAAGCCATATGGGGTTGAACCGGCGACGGCCGGCTCAGGCGAGCGGTCCGGAGGGACCAACCAGGCACATTGCATAACTCCATTGCAAAGTGCTTAGTTATGCGCGGGATTATCGGCTTATTGCGTTTGTGTGCAACCCTTTTGATTGGATATGTCGGCAAGTTTTTCTGGTCGAGACGAAATATCATCTTGATATGGCGGCTGTATCGGCTAGTGAAGCTGGGGCATCTGTGGCAAGTGGGAATAACTTATTGATAGTTAACGAACAAATAACAGATGGTTCGGTGCGAAAAAAAACGGCGGCCAGGGTGGCCGAGTGGGAGACAGCTCACACTTTTTGGATTACCATGCCCGCTTCCTAATCCAAACTAGTTCGGATGAAGGTAGCAGGAGAGCGATGGGCAACCATCCACCGAAGAAGTGAATCTTTCAGGTACCGGGCAACCGGTGTGGACTGCTACTGGACGATACTCTGGAGAGACCCGTTGAATCGGGCGCCGAAGGAGCAAGGCACCGTGATTGCATCGCAATCTGGCGCCGGAAACTCTCAGGCAAAAGGACAGAGGGGATGGGATGGTTGTACCTGAGCTTGGAACTGTTCACGATCGGTAACGAGAGGTCGTCAGCAAGGTAAAGAGCAGCGCAGGAACCGGAGCGTATAGACATACGTGAGGATTCCGAGCCGCGCATGAGCCTTGATCACGGCCTCGCAGTAAGAGTGTGAACACGTTCTTGGCCTGCATCCGATCGCCTCTGGCCGATCGCGACACCTATGGGAAGATCATCCTTCTCCTCCTTAATTTCTGTTTCTTAAGGAGGATGCATGTCATCAATTCAATCGGCGCTCGCCGCCATCGATAGCTTTATCTGGGGCCCACCCCTGCTGATCCTGCTGGTCGGGACCGGTATCTACCTTACCCTGCGTCTGGGTCTGCTTCAGGTGGTGCGCTTGCCGCTCGCCCTGCGTCTGGTCTTTGGTCGCGATCAGGGCCATGGCAAGCAGGGGGATGTCTCCAGCTTCGGCGCCCTCTGTACTGCGCTTTCTGCCACCATAGGCACCGGCAACATCGTCGGGGTGGCCACCGCCATCAAGCTGGGGGGCCCGGGTGCCCTGTTCTGGATGTGGATGGCGGCGCTGTTCGGCATGGCCACCAAGTACGCCGAGTGCCTGCTGGCGGTGAAATATCGCCAGCAGGACGCCAACGGTCAGATGGCCGGAGGCCCCATGTACTATCTGGAGAAGGGGCTCGGTTCCAGGCCGCTGGCCAAGCTGTTTGCCCTGTTTGGCATCGGCGTCGCCTTCTTCGGCATCGGTACCTTCCCGCAGGTCAACGCCATCAGTGACGCCATGAGCCTCTCCTTCTCGGTACCCCGTGAAGTGACCGCCGTGGTGCTGACCCTGATCGTGGCGCTGGTGACCCTGGGGGGTATTCAGTCCATCTCCAGCGTGTCGAGCAAGGTGGTGCCCTTCATGGCCATCTTCTACATCGTCGCCTGTCTGGGCGTGCTGGTGAACAATGCCGCCGCCCTGCCGGAGGCGATCGCCCTGGTGATCGGGAGTGCCTTCACCGGCCATGCGGCCACCGGCGGCTTCGTCGGTGCCGGCATCATGCTGGCGATCCAGTCCGGGGTGGCGCGCGGGGTCTTCTCCAACGAGTCGGGGCTGGGGTCGGCGCCCATCGCGGCGGCGGCGGCCAAGACCGATTCGTGCGTGGAGCAGGGGCTGGTCTCCATGACTGGCACCTTCATCGACACCATCATCATCTGCACCATGACCGGCCTGACTCTGGTGGTGACCGGGGTGTGGAGCGGCGATGTGAGCGGCGCGGCCATGACCAGTCTGGCTTTTGCCCAGGGGCTCGATGCCCATGTCGGCCAGTATCTGGTGAGCATTGGTCTCCTGTTCTTCGCCTTTACCACCATCCTTGGCTGGAACTACTACGGCGAGCGCTGCACCGAGTACCTGTTCGGGGTGAAGGCGATCAAACCCTACCGCCTCATCTATCTGGTGCTGGTGGCGAGCGGTGCCTTCCTGCATCTGGACCTGATCTGGCTGCTGGCCGACATCGTCAACGGCCTGATGGCGGTGCCCAACCTCATCGGCCTTATCGGCCTGCGCCACGTGGTGATTGCCGAGACCCGCGCCTACTTCAGCGGGGATCGGGATACGGAGTCCGAGCCCGAGCCGCAGACGGCCTGATGCCAAGACCATCCATTCAAACGAAAAGCCACGACCCGGGTCGTGGCTTTTTTTATGGGCGTTTTTGATGAGGGGCAGGTTGTGGTGCCCGGCAGCAGGGCGTTGGGCTCACTCCTGGGTCAGCAGCGCGGTGAGCCGGGTTCGCACCCTCTGCACCAGTTCGTCCTCGCTCCCTTGCCAGTTTATGGCTTGCGCCAGGGTGGTGGAGGTACCCGGGAGAAAGCGCAGCTCGCCGCCCGCCAGCTCGTAGAAGCGGCTCGCCATCCGGGTGCCTTGGTTCACGTTGCCGGCCACCAGCAGCATGGCCTGAGCCAGCACGGCCCCTTGGTGATCCTGACCCGGTGCCAGCCAGCGCTGGGCGGTGCCGGTCACCTTGCGACCCCCGATCACCAGATTGTACTGGCCATCGCAAAACGAGCCGGGCACGAAGTCATAGGTGCCCGCGAGACCGTACTCCCCGAGCAGGCTCAGCAGCGGCGCCCCCAGCAGCCGGTAGTAGTGAGCCAGATCCGTGGTGGTGCGAGGCAGCATGAGCGACAGATTGAGGATGCCAGCGCCGTGGGGCACGGCAGTGCCGCCGCTATCGCGCACATGCACGGGCCAGCCCTCGGCGGCAAGCTGCTCGCAGGCGGCCTGGTAGCGGGGCAAACGGGTGTCCTTGCGGGTGACGATGAGGCATTGGGGCGCCTGCCAGAGGTGGGCGCGGGGCTGGCGGTCATGGGCGCATTCTCGCAGCCAGCGCTGCTCCTCGGCCAGGATCTGGTCCGGGGTATGGCTGCTGGGCAGGGAGGGAAGCAGGGTATAGGGCATGAAAGGCATCCTGAGCAGAGGCTGCCCAGCACACTACCCGTGGCAGCGAAGGAGGTAAAGCCCCGCATGGCGGGGCTTTGGTGCAAGGATGGCGGAGTGTCAGGCCTGTGCGGCGGTGCGCTTGGGCAGCAGCAGGTTCATGATGATGGCGGTGAGGCCGCCGGTGGCGACGCCGTAGGAGAGCACGCTCCTGGCCAGATCCGGCAGGTGCTGCAGCACTTCCGGCACCTGTGCCACCCCGAGGCCCATGGCCAGCGACACCGCGAGGATCATCAGGGCGCGTCTGTCCAGCTCCTCGCGGGAGATGATGCGCACGCCGGCGGCGGCGATGGTGCCGAACATGACGATGGTGGCGCCCCCCAGCACGGGCTCGGGGATCTGCTGCACCAGGCTGGCCACCGCCGGGAACAGGCCGAGCAGCGCCAGCATGGCGGCGATGAACAGGCCGACGTGACGGCTGGCCACCCCGGTCAGCTGGATGACGCCGTTGTTCTGGGCGAAGGTGGACATGGGGAAGGTGGAGAAGACCGCCGCCAGCATGGAGTTGGCGCCATCGGCCAGCACGCCGCCCTTGATCCGCGCCATGTAGACTGGCCCTTCCAGCGGCTCGCCGGAGATGTCGGAGGTGGCTGTCATGTCGCCGATGGCCTCGAGCGCCGTCACCACGAAGATGATGGCGAGTGGCACGAACAGCTGCCAGTCAAAGCCGAGCCCGTAGTGGAGCGGGATCGGCACCATCAGCAGCGGGCCGTCGAAGGTGGGGGCGTTGACCTTGCCCAGCAGCAGCGCCACCGCATAGCCCACCAGCATGGCGATCATGATGGCGGAGAGGCGCAACCAGGGGTTGCGGCTGCGCTGCAGCAACACGATGAGGCCGAGCACCAGCAGGGAGAGGAAGAGGTTGCTGTGGCTGGCGAAGCTGCCGTCTGACAGGGCGCCGTAGCCGCCCCCCATGCTGATGAGGCCCACCTTGATGAGGGTCAGGCCGATCAGCAGCACGACGATGCCGGTCACCAGCGGGGTGATGATCCGTTTGACCAGGTGCAGGAAGCGGCTCATCACCACAATGGTGAGGGCGGCCGCCAGCATGGTGCCGAACAGGGTGCCCAGCAGATCCTCGGTGGGCATGGCGGCCTGTTTGAGGGCGAGGCCGGAGGCGATGATGGGGCCGAGGAAGTTGAAGCTGGTGCCCTGTACCGAGAGCAGGCCGGAACCGATGTGGCCGAAGCGGCGGGTCTGGATGAAGGAGGCGATACCGGACATGACCAGCGACATGGAGACGATATAGCGGGTATCGGCGGCAGGGAGGCCGAGGGCGTTGGCGATGATGAGGGGCGGGGTGATGATGGCGACAAACATGGCGAGCATATGCTGCAGGGCGGCGAACAGGGTCTGGGGCAGGGGCGGGACATCCTCTATGCCATAGACCAGTTCGCTGTGAGCTCGCCTGGGTGGATGGGCCTCTCGGGTTGCGCGTACGGCGGCAGCCTGTTCCATAAATACCTCGAATGTGTGGGGGAGGGGGCAGAAAATTGGGCGCTATTTTAGTGATTGAGAACGGGCTGACCAGCGCTAATTCGGGTTGCAACGGGTTTATTTTTTGATGGGTTGAAACGTTTGCGCGTGGCGATTATGATCCGCCGGTTTGTGTGACGACGCTCGCCCGGAAATGGGACCGGTTGCATAGGATTTTGCCGCCGTACGGCGTAGAATGAGCCCTCTGTTGCGATTTGGAGGCTCTGGATGCTGAAGCTGTCGGAGTTCTGGAGTGCCCGTGCCCACTCCGAAGATTTTACCCTGACCCGCATGGGCTTTATGACGGTGCGTCTTCGGCTGCTCACCTGTCTGTTGATGGTGGGCCTGCCCGCCTGGGCGGTGGTGGACTGGCTGACCTTGCCCTCCGCCCAGTTCGATGAACTGTTTCAGGCCCGGATCTTCTGCCTGCTCGCCCTCTCCCCGCTCATCCCCTTCTCCTACCTCATCCATTTCAGACGCGAACGCATGAAGCTGGCGCTCGGCTACCTGATGGCGGTGATGATGCTCTTCTCCCTCATCTGCCTGCACAGCTTCGGCGCGGATCAGGAGCTGCAGGCGGGCTACATGGCGTTCCCCTACCTGCTCATCAGCCTGTTCGCCATCTTCCCCATTCCGCTCTCCCTCGGCCTGCAGCTGGCGGGGGGCATTCTGGTCACCATGCTGGCCGGCAACTGGCTGCTGGTGGGGCAGCCGCTCTGGAGCGTGCAGACCCTCAACCAGAGCTGGCTGCTGGGGCTGTTTGCCCTGGCCAGCAGCTGGGTGCAGTGCGGCCAGCTCAACATGCTGCTGCAGCTCTACCGAGAGTCCACCACCGACGAGCTGACCGGCATGATGAACCGCCGCCTGCTGATGAAACAGCTGGAGAAGGCGAGGATGAGCATGATCCGCAAGCAGGCGCCGTTCGCTGTGCTGCTGCTGGATCTGGACCGCTTCAAGCGCATCAACGACACCTTCGGCCATCTGGCGGGGGATGCGGTGCTCAAGGAGGTGGCGGCGACCCTGGCGGAGCAGCTGGAGCCCGGCATGGTGCTGGGCCGCTATGGCGGCGAGGAGTTTGCCATCCTGCTGCCCAACTGCGCCGAGCTGGCCCAGGCCAAGCGGGTGGCCGAGCGGCTGCGGGTGGCGGTGGAAGCGCGGCTGGTGAAAAGCCCCACCTCCGACGAACTGCTGGAGGTGACGGTGAGTATCGGCCTGACCCTGGCCCTGCGCGGCGAGGGGGTGGAGGATCTGCTCAACCGGGCCGACGAGTGCCTCTACATGGCCAAGATGGCCGGGCGCAACTGCGTGGTGGGGGAGCTGGGTGGCAAGCCGGCAGAGCCTGCCGCCATACAGACAGATGCCGCCTGAGGGCGGCATCTTGCTTGCACTGGGTTGAGCGGGCTCAGCCCAGCTGGTACTTGCCGGAGAGCTGCTGGGCCAGCAGCTTGAACATGTTGAATACCGCCATGGTCTTGCCGGTCGGGGTGCCATCTTCGGCCAGGAAGAACTCCCCCTTGAACACCAGGATCTCCCCCTTCTGCTCCACCGAATCGGCACGCATGCCGTGGATGAAGTCTTCGTGTTCCTTGATGATCTTGTTGGCCATCTCCAGCAGGGCAGTCTCGGTGATCAGCTCTTTTTGTGGTTGCATGCTCGTCTCCTTAAACGACTACTGGGCAGGGGCATAATGTTGGTGCACGCGGTGCGCCCTGCCTCTGATTGAAGAGGGGGCCAGCATACTGCAAACGGGGATTTTCTGTCATTGATATGACCCCGCATTTTCCCGCTTTGCTCTCTTCCCTTATCCCAGCACCAGATTTCTGAGCCAGCGGCGCTGGCGAATGCGGCGCTGCACCAGCAACACCTTGCTGAGCTCTTCCAGTAACACCACCGCCACCACCCAGGAGAGGGGCCAGCCGAGCAGGTTGACGGCGCCCCAGGCGAGCGGCAGGCCGATGCACCACATGCCGACGATGTCGATGAAGATGCTGTAGTTCACATCCCCGCCCGAGCGCAGCACCCCTATGATGCCCACCATGTTGAACACCTTGAGCAGCATGCCCAGACACATGATGGCGAGCACCTGGCCGGCCTCCGTCATCAGCTCGCCCGGCAGGTTGCCGACCCACTGCAGCAGGTGGGTCTGCAGCAGCCAGACCGCGATCCCCACCAGCAGGGCTCCGATGGGGGCGAGCAGCAGGAACAGCTGGGAGTGCTGCCAGGCAACCTCGTACTCTTCCGCCCCGAGCCGGTGGCCGAGCAGGGTGGAGCAGGCCACCGCCAGCCCGAAGAAGAGGGAGATGAGGATGCTCTCCAGCGTGCCGAGGGTGGTCATGATGGCCAGCGAGTCGGTGCCAAGGTGAGCGTAAAGAAAGCCGTAGAGCAGCATGCCAAAGGCCCAGAGCCCGTCGTGGAACAAGAGCGGCAGGGCGATCAGGGTGAAGCGCACCACCTCCTTGCGCTTGAAGGCGGCCAGCCAGTCATCTCTTCGCGGGATCAGGCGCGCCTCGTAGCGTCTTACGTAGAGCAGCAGCAGGGTCGTTTGCAGCAGCCGTGAAAGGGTGGTGCCCCAGGCCGAGCCGGCTACCCCCATCGCCTCGAAGCCGAAATGGCCGAAGATGAGGGCGTAGTTGAGGATGACGTTGGCGATGATGGCGATGATGCCGATGCGGGTGGGGGCGGCGGCATTGCCGACCGAGCGCAGCGCCGACTCCAGCGGTACCACCACGGCGGTGCAGAGGATGGTGGCGCCGGTGATCATCAGAAACTGATCGGCCAGCTCGCGCAGCGCGGGCTCCTGGCTGGCAAAGCTGAGCACGCTGCCCGGTGAGAGCACGTAGACGAGGGCAAACGGCAGGCTCACCAGCAGGGCTCCCACCAGCGCCAGCGCCAGCGAGCGGCGCACCCCGGCCATCTCGCCGCGACCGTAATACTGTGCCGCCAACACCGAGACCCCGCCCGAGAGTCCCGCTATCACCAGCAGATTGAAGAAGAAGACCCGGTTACCCAAGCCGACCGCCGCCACAGCCGTGGTGCCAAGCTGGCTCACCATCATGATGTCGATGAGGCCGAGCAGGGAGAACATCATGGATTGCAGCGAGACCGGCAGGGCCAGCCGCCACAATCGGGTCATGAACTCACGATCGGTGGTTTGTTTTAAAATCGCTTGCCAATAATTCATTTATGTTAACCGGGTAGATAAAAAGCAAGGTTCGTCATGGGTATGATAGGGGGAGTGGCGGGCGGCTTCACTGTGAGCCTCTCTCGGCTTTCTTGTGTAAAACTATCCTGTTGAGGTGTTATGCCGTTTGTCAGCGAGTGTCTGGAAATTGCCCCGGCCTGCGAGGAGCGGATGCTGGGACGCGAAGGGCTGCCGCTGCTCGGCGAGGCGGGCATCTTCCTGACCGGGCTCTCGAACATTCGCGATCACTACCTGATCCGTCGCAACCGGCCGGAGTTTCACATCCTGATGGTGAGCCACGACGAAGGGGGCGCCCTGCTCACCGATGGCGGCGAGCAGCCCATCCCGGCCGGTTCGCTCATCTTCTTGCCGGCGGCAGTGCCCGGTGGTCTCAAGCTGGTGGGGGGGCAGTGGCGCACCAGCTGGATCCTGCTGGATGACGTGCCGCGCTGGCAGCACCTGCACCGGCTCGGCCACCGTATCTGGCAGGGGGAGGAGGGGGAGCAGATCTACCACCTGCTCAGCCTGATGCAGGGGGAGGGCACTCGTTCACCGCTGCAGCCCCAGCTGCTGAGCCTGCTGCTGGCACTCCTGGAGCGCACCCTGCAGGGGGAGGTGCGCGGCACGCCTGAGCTCAGACTGCAGGCGTTGTTTCGCCGGGTGGAGGCGCGCCTCGACGAGCCATGGAGCGTGGCGTTGCTGGCCGACCAGATGGCCTGCTCGGTGCCCCATCTGCATCGGCTCTGCCAGCAGGCGTTCGGCATGGGGCCCATGGCGAAGGTGACCGAACTCAGAATGAACAAGGCGCGCCAGCTGCTGCTCTACACCAACTGGCCCCTCGGCGAGCTGGCCGGCCGGGTCGGTTACAGCGACGGCGCCAACTTTGCCAACCGCTTTCGCCGGCTCACTGGTCTGACCCCCGGCGCCTTTCGTCGCCTGGGTCGCAAACCTTTTGCAACGGATGTGCAAACTCTTTGAAATTAATGGCGCAAGCCCATAGGATCGGCGGACTCCTTCGTCCAGGTCATCGTTTAGGTACCCGATCCATGTTTGAAGATAATAACCAGAAACGTCCCCTCTACATCCCCTATGCCGGTCCGGCCCTGCTGGAGACCCCGCTGCTCAACAAGGGCAGCGCCTTCACCAGCGAAGAGCGCAGCAACTTCAACCTCGAAGGCCTGCTGCCCCAGAATATCGAGACCATCGAAGAGCAGGCCGAGCGGGCCTACCGTCAGTTCATGGCGTTCGGCAACGACATGGACAAGCACATCTACCTGCGCAACATCCAGGACACCAACGAGACGCTGTTCTACCGGCTGCTGACCAACCACCTGACCGAGATGCTGCCGGTCATCTACACCCCGACCGTCGGCAAGGCGTGCGAGGAGTTCTCCAACATCTATCGCCGCGCCCGCGGCCTCTTCATCTCCTATCCGGACAAGGACAGGATCGATGACATGCTGCAGAACGCCACCAAGCAGAACGTCAAGGTGATCGTGGTCACCGACGGTGAGCGGATCCTGGGCCTCGGCGATCAGGGCATCGGCGGCATGGGCATTCCCATCGGCAAGCTGTCGCTCTACACCGCTTGCGGCGGCATCTCGCCGGCCTACTGCCTGCCGGTGGTGCTGGACGTGGGTACCAACAACCAGCAGCTGCTGAATGACCCCTTCTACATGGGCTGGCGCAATCCGCGCATCTCGGGTGAAGAGTATGCCGAGTTCGTCGACGCCTTCATTCAGGCGGTCAAACGCCGCTGGCCCGACATCCTGCTGCAGTTCGAGGACTTCGCCCAGAACAACGCCATGCCGCTGCTCAACCGCTACAAGAACGAGCTCTGCTGCTTCAACGACGACATTCAGGGCACCGCCGCCGTGACCCTAGGCAGCCTCATCGCCGCCTGCAAGGCCTCCGGCGCCAAGCTCTCCGAGAAGCGGGTCGCCTTCCTCGGTGCTGGCAGCGCCGGTTGTGGCATTGCCGAACAGATCGTGGCGCAGATGAAAGCCGAGGGGCTGACCGATGCCCAGGCCCGCAGCCGGGTCTTCATGGTGGACAGATTCGGCCTCATCACCGACAAGATCCCCAACCAGCTCGACTTCCAGCGCCGCCTCTCCCAGCCGGTGGAGCGCATCGCCGACTGGCCGGTGGGGGACAACATCTCCCTGCTGGAGGTGATGGAGCACGGTCGCCCGGACATCCTGATCGGGGTTTCCGGCCAGCCGGGGCTGTTCACCGAAGAGGTGGTCAAGACCATGCACAAGCACTGTGCCCGTCCCATCATCTTCCCGCTCTCCAACCCCACCTCCCGGGTCGAGGCAACCCCGGCAGATCTCATCCGCTGGACCGACGGCCAGGCGCTGGTGGCCACCGGCAGTCCGTTTGCACCGGTGGAGTACAAGGGCAAGCGCTACGTCATCGCCCAGTGCAACAACTCCTTCATCTTCCCGGGGATCGGCCTTGGCGTCATCGCCGCCGGTGCCACCCGGGTGACAGATGCGATGCTGATGTCGGCCAGCCGCGCACTGGCGGAGTGCTCGCCGCTGGTGAAGGGGGAGGAGGGCTCCTTGCTGCCGGATCTGGCGGATATTCACCAGGTCTCCCGCTACATCGCCAAGATGGTGGCCAAGACCGCCATGCTGCAGGGCAAGGCGGTACAGACTCCTGACGAGGTGATCGATCAATCCATCGAGGCCAATTTCTGGCGCCCCGAGTATCGTCGCTATCGCCGCACCTCCTTCTGATTTCGGCGGGAAGACGCAAAGCAAAAGGGATGCCTCGGCATCCCTTTTTTGTGCATCGCGTTGTGGGTGGGCTTGCTCACCACCTGTTGTTATCTGCACCTCTTCACACGTCTGGCGCTGTGCTCTCTTCGTGGCTGGAATTACTGCTCGGCCGGGGCGGCGGCTGCCTCAGGGGCACCCTGAGTGCCGGTGACCCTGATTTCTACCCGGCGATCCGGTGCCAGGCAGTCGATGAGGGCGGCCCTGGCCTTGATGGCATCACACTGGCTGCCGGTGACCGGGTTGCTCTCGCCATTGCCCTGGATGCTCACCTTGTCGGCGGGCAGCCCCTTGCCGATCAGGAAATTGGCGACCGTGCTGGCGCGGGCCTCCGACAGCGCCTGGTTGTTGGCATCCGACCCGATGCGGTCGGTATAGCCCATCACCACGGCATTGCCATCCTTGGGCTTGACGTCGGCTATCTGCTGATAGAGCGACTCCAGCGCCTGCATCCCCTCCGGTTTCAGCTCTGCCTTGCCAAACGCAAACAGCACGTCCGAACTCAGGTTGAAGGTCTGATCCACCGGCTCGGGAGCGGGCGGTGGCGGGGGAACGACCATGGGGGCTGGGGCTGGCTCGACCGGTTTGCTGCGGTTGGGGTGGATCACCAGCTCCAGGGTGGCGGTGCTGATGTCGCTGACCCAGCGCTGGGTGCCGCTGCCCACCTTGTCATTGTCGGGATCGTCACCGACCCGGACCATGTAGCGGTAGCGGGCCTGGATGTCGACCCAGTCGTGCAGCTTGGCGGTGAGGCCGAGACCGGCCAGCGGAGCCAGGTTGTTGTCGCCGCCGTTGATGGACTTGACGTGGTAGACATAACCGCCGCCCTCGGCGAACACCGAGAAGATATCCCCCAGTGGCAACCGACCAATCACCGACAGGGTGGCGCCCTGGCTGCTGAAGTCGTTGCCCTGCACGTCCCAGTCACCGGTGGACAGGTAGCCGAGCTCGGCCCCCAGATTCTCGGTAAAGTTGTAGCCGCCGAACAGGGAGAGCGCGGTGGTGTCCTTGCTCGCATCCTTGCCAAAGTCACCCAGATCGTGAGCGATGGCCCAGCCACCTCCCACCCCGGCATACCAGTCGTTGTCCGGCGCCGCCTGTGCGCCCGTGGCTGCCAGTGCCAATGCAATCCAAACAGGTTTTACTCTTATGTTCATCGCGTATCCTCGTCGATGTCTGGTGTAGTAGGGCGCAAGCCCTGTTGTGTACAACCACCACTATTTATAGGCGATGCAGGGTTTTTAACCACTTAGGTGGTAGCGAGGATGGCAATGAGCGGGGATCTGCGGGTCAGCCGAGGGGCTCAGGGTGAGCGCCAGGCAATAAAAAAGGAGGCCTGATGGCCTCCTTTTTGGTCACCAAGATGACTTACTGGGTGACTTGCTGTACGCCGGTGACGCGCACTTCTACGCGGCGATCCGGGGCCAGGCAGGCGATCAGCTGGGCCTTGGCCTTGATGCCGTTGCACTGGGTGCCGGTGACCGGGTTGGCTTCGCCACGACCTTCGATGGCTACCTTGCCGGCGGGCAGACCCTTGCCGACCAGGAAGTCGGCCACGGTGCGGGCACGGGCTTCAGACAGCTTCAGGTTGTAGGCGTCGGAGCCGATGCGGTCGGTGTAGCCAACGACCACGGCGCTGCCATCTTTCGGCTGTACGTCGACGATCTGCTGATACAGGGTGTTCAGGGCGGCAACGCCTTCCGGTTTCAGAGTGGATTTGCCGAAGGCAAACAGCACGTCTGAACTCAGGGCGAAGTTCTTGTCGACCACGACCGGCTCAGGAACCGGCTCGGGAGCCGGGGCCGCTACCGGTGCCACGTAAGTGGAGCGGTTCGGGTGCATCACCAGTTCCAGGGTGGCCACGCTCATGTTGGTTTCCCAGGTCTTCTGCTCGTCACCCAGGTTCCACATGTAGCGATAACGGGCCTGCAGATCGATCAGGTCAGAGAGCTTGGCGGTCACGCCCAGACCGGCCAGCGGCGCGGTGCCGTTGTCGCTGCTGCCGTTGCCGTTGACGTGGTTGAAGTAGGCGCCGCCTTCTGCAAACACGGAGAAGATGTCGCCGAGCGGCAGACGAGCCAGACCGGACAGGGTTGCGCCCTGGGTCTTGAAGTCAACGCCATCGACGCCACCCTTGCCGGCGTAGAGATAACCCAGCTCGGCGCCGAAGTTATCGTTGAAGTTGTAGCCGCCAAACAGGGAGAGCGCGGTGGCATCCTTGTCGGCATCTTTGCCAAAGTCGTTCAGGTCGTGGCCATAAGCCCAACCAGCACCGATACCTGTGTACCAGTCGTTGGCAGCCTGAGCGGTGGAAGTCCCCATGGCCGCGATGGCCAGAGCAATCAGGGCGGGTGCCATTTTCATTTTCATCGTTTTATCCTCGTTGAGTTTGCCGTGCTAGGGCGTACTGCGCACTCTTCAGTTATACCGGTCACAAGTGACAATTCAGCTGCGACCGCCATGGTGAACCACGGTTGGCCTGAATGAAAAAAGAGATGGTTCCTGGATACTCACGAAGCCTTGGCTCCATGGACAACTAACCGGGCCGGAAGCACTTTTAATAGTTCATCCAATGCCTTACAAGCGGAGTTACTGTATTCTTTTGACTCGCGTTGATCAAGTTTCTGTACAGATATCCAGCGTTGGCGCGGCTCTGCACGAAGTGGCAGAAAACCCAAAGAGGGAAACGATTTGACAGAAAGTGACGCGCCTTGCTGTGTTTTTGGTCAGTTGGCGGCGGGGAGACAAACAAAAGGGGATGCCGTGGCATCCCCTTTTCGCATCATCTGAACGGAGTCAGATTACTTCTGAACTTCTTGTACGCCGGATACGCGCACTTCAACGCGACGGTCCGGAGCCAGGCAGGAGATCAGCTGAGCTTTGGCTTTCACGCCGTTGCACTTGGTGCCGGTGACCGGGTTGGCTTCGCCACGACCTTCAACAGCAACCTTGCTGGCGGCCATGCCTTTGCTGACCAGGAAGTTGGCAACAGTGCGAGCGCGGGCTTCGGACAGCTTCTGGTTGTAAGCGTCGGAACCGATGCGGTCGGTGTAACCAACGACAACAGCGTTGCCATCTTTCGGCTGGAATTCAACGATTTGCTGGTACAGACCGTTCAGGGCAGCAACGCCTTCCGGCTTCAGGCTGTCTTTGCCAAAGGCAAACAGCACGTCGGAGTTCAGGGCGAAGTTTTTCTCGACAACCTGCGGAGCCGGGGCCGGAGCTTCTTCAACAACCGGGGCCGGAGCCGGGGCTACGTAGGAAGTGCGGAACGGGTGGTATACGGCTTCCAGGGTCGCAACGCTCTGGTTGGACTTGTAACGTACGTCGTCCGGGGCATCGCCTGCGTGCAGGTCAGCCACGTCCCACATGTAGCGGTAACGAGCTTGCAGATCCAGCGCGTCGTTAACCTTGTAGGTCACGCCCAGGCCGGCCAGCGGGGATACTTTGGTGTCGCTGGTGCCCAGACCGTCGGTGTGAGCCCAGTAGGCGCCGCCTTCAGCGAAAGCAGAGAAGTCGCCGCCCAGCGGCAGACGAGCGATACCGGACAGGGTGGCGCCCTGGTTCTCGTAACGCAGACCGTCGGTGTTGCCGCGGCCAGCGTACTGGTAGCCGAACTCGGTACCGAAGTTTTCGGTGAAGTTGTAACCGACGAAGGCGTTGGCAGCAGCAGCGTCTTCAGTACCAGCGTAACCGCCACCACCGATCTTGTTCAGACCGTTGAAGTGGGCAGCACCGGCACCGGCACCGAAGTAGATGTCGTCAGCGGCGTGAGCTGCAGTTGCACCCATGGCAGCCATGGCGATGGCGATCAGGGAAGGAGCCATTTTCATCATAAAAAAATCCTCGTTGAGATGGCACGTTGTTCACGTGCTTCGCACTTTTTAATTTATGTAAGCTGCAGGCTCTGCCGAACAACAGCGTTGAGTCTGGCAGGGATCCCGGATCCATCCGGGAGGCACACATTCCTGGTGCACAAGCGAGCGGGTGGCAGCGTAAGCAATGCCTTCAACCCTTCACGAACAGCCGATGTCATTCCGATGACGTGGCGCACTCTATGCCGATTTCAAAACATGATCAAGCTCACACATAATCCATATGGCAAATTGTGTCGTGTGGATAACTGGCTGTTTATCCAAATTAATTAGTGATCCAAATAGGCTCGGTGCAGTCTCTTCTCGAGTTTCATATAGGCCTGAACCCAGTCAGATTGCGCCATGGCGGGAAATTCCCTCGCCTGGAACACGGCCAGGTAATCGGCCTCGGTTGCTTCGCACAGTAAGGGTGTAAAACTGCACAAAAAATGACGGGCCAGGTAGGGATCGAGCGGCCAGATGTTGAGGATGGCCCGCGCCACAGGCTGTACTGCAGCTGAACAGCAGAAATGCAGGTGGCCTGCTTCGAGCCAGTTGGCCATCTCGGCCAGCCCGTTGACGGGGACCAGGCCGCCATCGCCCGGCTCTTTGGCCAGTGCCAGGTGCAGACCATTACCAAGCAGCAGGGTTCCATTTTCCTGCATGACGCCATCGTGACTGCGCATTGGCAGCCCGGTTGCGGGCCGCTCAAGAAACAGGCTGCTCTTGTCATCGAGCGCAGCCAAAACTGCTGCCGCCTGATCGTGCAGCGCGGCGGGCAACCAGAAGGCCTCGGTACGAGTCTGCTGGCCTTGCTGCAGTTGACGAGCGAGTTCTGCGGAGGTGGTGACAGGGTGTAAACAGGAGATTATGCCGGGAAGCGCCATGAGTTCTTACTCTTAAGGGATAGCCGGCGAATTATACGAGTTATTCCTGTGGCAACAATAAAGGTTTCTTTTCGAGACTGTTTACCTGAGGCGGTTGAGCGATTACCATCCCCGATGTTTGCAAGGGTTGTCGTCGAAAGACGCTGATTAAAGATAGAGGCTCGACCATAACGAGTCCGTTCAAAACTGATACACTTGACTACGAGTCGTCGCGAAAAATAAAGGTGGAGTCAATCCGCCGTACGGAGTATGGAACACATGAATTCAAATATCGTAACTGTTGGCAAGAAGATCCGTCAGATCCGTGAAGCGGTCGGCCTGAGCCGTCCCAAGTTTGCAGATCTGCTGGGCGTTCCCCCGACCACCCTGAAGAACTACGAACTGGGTTATCGTGAAGTTGGTGGCGCCTTCCTGGTGGCACTGGCTCATCACCCGGAACTGCACAAGTTCACCCTCTGGCTGCTGGCTGACAAAAAAGTCGCCGAAATCGGTCAGATCGGCCCGGACGATATTGCCAAGGCTTGATTTGATTGAGCTTTGACAAAAATGCCGCCATCGAGGCGGCATTTTTTTATCCATCAAATAACCCACGAAATTAATTAAATTTGGCTAATTGTGCTCTCACCAAGGCTTTTCACGAAAATACCTTGGCAAGCCGGATTAATCCTCAGAAAATTCTGACCGCTAAAATTAGCGGTATCCCTCGCATGATGCGCACAGTGAGACAAGCATGAGTCAAATCACCCCCAAGGCCAGAGATGGCTTTACCAGCAAATTCGGCGTCCTTGCCGCCACCCTGGGCTCAGCCGTCGGGCTGGGAAATATCTGGAAGTTTCCCTACCTGACGGGCGAAAACGGCGGCGCCGGTTTCCTGCTGGTCTATGTCATCGCGACGCTGCTGGTCGGTCTGCCGGTGATGATCTCCGAGATCATGCTGGGGCGCAAAGGCAAGTCCGATGCCGTCACCACCCTCAGCAAGCTGGCTCCCAAGGGGCAGCCCTGGTGGTTGATCGCGGCCATGGGGGTGCTGGCCGCCTTCCTTATCATGTCCTTCTATTCCGAGGTGGCGGCCTGGGTCTTTGCCTACATCTTCAAGGCCGTTGACGGCTCCATCCTGTCGACCGATCCCAAGGTGACCGGGGCGGCCTTCGGGGCGCTGATAAGCGACCCGCTGCAGAGCCTGCTCTGGCAGTGGCTGGTGCTGGCCCTGATGGGCGGCATCTTGCTGATGGGGGTCTCCAAGGGGATCGAGGCGGTGACCAAGAAGCTGATGCCGGTGCTCTTCATTCTGCTGCTCGTTATCGGCATCCGCAGTCTGACTCTGCCGGGTGCGAGCCAGGGGCTGCATTTTCTGTTCTCACCGGATTTTTCCAAGATAACGGCCGGGGTGGTGCTGACCGCCATGGGGCTGGCCTTCTTCAAGCTCTCCATCGGTATGGGTTGCATGATGACCTATGGCAGCTACTTTCGGGATGATCAGAACATCCCGCTGACCACCTTCCGGGTGATGTGCGCCGACCTGTTCGTCTCCATGCTGGCCGGCATCGCCATCTTCCCGGCGGTATTCGCCTTCGGTTTTGAGCCCACCGCCGGTCCCTCCCTGCTGTTCATCACCATTCCGGCGGTCTTCGCCAGCATTCCGTTTGGCCACCTGTTCATGGTGCTGTTCTTCGTGCTCTCTGCCATCGCCGCCACCGGCGCCATGCTCTCGATTCTGGAAGTGCCGGTCTCGGTGGTGTCAGAACGATTTGGAATGAGCCGCCCCAAGGCGACCCTGCTCAACCTTCTGGTACTGGGAGCGGTGGGGTCGACCTGCGCGCTCTCCAACAGCTCGCTGGCGGACGTTCATATCGCCGGCAAGACCTTCTTCGACCTGTTCGATTTCGTCTCTTCCAACGTATTGATGCCTCTTGGCGGTATCTTCCTCTGCCTGTTCGTGGGCTGGGTGTGGGGCTTTGAGCGAATGAAGGAGGCGCTGACCAACGGCGGCGAGCTGGAGCTGGCGATCCTCAAGCCGCTGTTCTTCATCATCCGTTACGTGTCGCCGCTGTTGATCCTGATCGTGATGCTCAAAGGGTTGGGGCTGTTCTAGCCAGCAGGGTTGGGCCCACAGTTCCCACAGCAAAAGAGCGCCACAAGGCGCTCTTTTTGTTGGTGATGACGATCCGGTGAACCGCGCTAGAGCACACCGAGGCGGCCGAGCTCATCCTTGAGCTGGTCGAGGTTGCGCTCGACGCAGGCTTCGCCCTCGTTGATGGCGTCGCTGGCGCGGTGGAAATCCATGATAGAGAAGCTGCCAAGGCGCGGGCAGAGCTGGATCTCGGGCGGGTCACCGGCCATCCGGGCGCGGGTGATGCGCTCCTGCATGATGTTGATGGAGCCGGTCATCACGCTCCACATGCCCGGCGTGTTGGGGCTGTCGCCCCGGTTGAACCACTGGCTGAAGCGGTTGCCGCCGCTCGGCTCATCCGGCTCGTCGGTCCAGGGCTGGTGCATGTCGGCGTTGAGGTTGACGGCGATCACCACCTCGGCCCCCATGGCGCGGGCCAGCGAGATGGGCACCGGGTTGACCACGGCGCCGTCCACCAGCCAGCGATCCTCGACCCGGGTCGGGGTCAGGATGCCGGGCATGCCGCAGGAGGCGCGCACGCACTGGCGCAGCGGCCCCTGCTGCAGCCAGATCTCGCGGCCGGTGTCGAGCTCGGTGGCGACGCAGGCAAAGGGCAGCGGCAGCGTTTCGATGGCGGGATCGCCTAGGTGGTTGGCGGCGATGCCGAACACCTTCTCGCCACGAAACAGGCCGCCGGAGAGGGCCGGATCGAGCAGGCTGACCACCTGCAAGCGGCTGAAGCCGCGTACCCAGCTCTCCAGCTTGTCCAGTTCACCGGCGGCATAGGCGGCGCCGACAAAGCTGCCGATGGAGCATCCCGCCACCAGATCCGGTTTGACGCCGAGCCGCTCCAGCGCCCGTATGATGCCGATGTGCGCCCATCCACGGGCCGCGCCGCTGCCAAGAGCCAGTCCCACACGGGGTTTTCGTGCCACTTTGTCTCTCCAGGAGTGAGTGAGAAAGCCAGCTTACCCGCAGTTGCCGGCGCCGTCATCCTGCCAGCGTTCGCTGCGATTGCGGCCGTTGGCCTTGGCCTGATAAAGCGCCACGTCGGCCCGCCGAATGGCCTCCTGCAACTGGGTATCGGTGGTGCTGTGGTGGTAACCCAGGCTGACGGTCACCGCCAGGGCTGGCGCCAGCTCCTGCCAGGGGTGGCGGGCGATGTGAAGACGCAGCTGCTCGGCCAGCTGGTCGAGTGGTTCGCCCCCTTTGGCTGCCAGCAGCAGAAACTCCTCGCCGCCCCAGCGGATCAGGGCGTCTTCCCGCCGCAGGTGCTGCTGGCACAGGCGCACCAGCTGGATCAGCACCTGATCGCCCACCTCATGGCCAAAACGGTCGTTGACCTGCTTGAAGTGATCGCAGTCGAACATGATCACCCCGACGCTGCCCCCGCGCTGCTGATGGCGGCGCTCGAACTCGTCGAAGTAGTGGCGGTTGAAGGCGCCGGTCAGGGCATCGTGGCGAGAGAGATAGTCCAGCTGTCGGTTCAGGCAGCGGGACTTGAGATTGGCAAGCACGGCCCAGGCCATGAAGAACAGGGCGATCAGGGTCGGGGCGGACTGGCAGAGCAGGGCCCACAGCAGGGAGGGCAGAGGGATGCGGTGGAGCAGGGTGAGCTCGGTGTCAGGAATGGCGTACTGGAACTGAAACGCCCCCTGCTGCCAGTGGTAGCCATCCCGAGCCTTTGACGGCTTTGGGACGAAGTCGACCTCCTGATTGCTGCTGGCGAGGATCTGCTGATGCTGGTTGACCAGAAACAGGGTGCCTATGCCGGGGGTGGATTCGCGCAGCAGTTGCTCCAGCCGGGAGAGCAGCACATCGATGCTGATGACGCCCACCAGCACCTGATCCTTCACGATGGGCTGTGACAGGGTGATCATCTGGCCCGCGCCGGCAAAGTCCTCGTAGGGGCGCGAGACGGTGGCGTGCAGGCTCTTCTCCTTCTGTTTCAGGGCATCCTGCCAGTAGGACTTGAGATAGATGTTGCGCTGAAAGTGAAACTGGCTGGCGGGCACCCAGGGGTAGAGATAGACGAAGTCATCGACCCCGGTGAAGTAGAGCCAGCCGACCTTGTCCCCCAGCAGCTTGCTGGCAGTGGAGAGCAGGGGGGAGAGGCTCAGCGCCAGGTGCAGCCTGGCGGCGCGTGGGCTGCCGGGGGCCGGCAGCGGCCCCAGTCCGGTCAGGTTGCCGCTCAGCCCCTTGGGCAGGTTGGCGGGCACCCGATCCAGCGCAAAGCCCTGGTCGCCATTCTCCCGCAGAGCGCCGTAGAGCTGCTGGGTGAGGGCGGATTGCGGGTTGCTGCGCAGCCGCTCTTCTGCCTGACCGCGCATGGCCTCGAGAAAGGTTTCCATCTGCTGAAACTGGGATTTCAAGCGGGAGGCGGTGCTGAGGGTATCGCTCTGATAATGGTCGGTGACCTGGGTCAGGGTCAGCTTGAGCGTGATGGCCAGCAGCAGGGCGACGAAGGCGCAGAGCAGCCATTGCAGACGACAGGTAACAAAGTGAGATCTGGGTTCAGGCATAGGCGTTAGGCGGGATCCGGACAGGTTCGGAGCATCAGTTTAGGGCACAATCGTGAAGCCCGTCTTCTGCTACTGCTATTTCAATCAAATATCGCCGTTTCTGTTACGTTTTGTCACATTTATACATAGTCACGGCATAGTCAGGGGGTAACATGGTGACCATCATTGATGAAGTGCCCTCTTTTCTCTTAATTTCATGGATTGCTTGATGAAAATGCGTATATGGCTGGTGCTTGCCTGCCTCTCTCTGCTGATTTCCGCCGGTTGGTATTACCGCCACTCCGCCCCTGCCGGCAAACCCCAGCCACGTCAGGTCAACATCAGGGCGCAGACGGTCAGCCAGAGCCTGGCCGAACCCTCCATCAAGCTGGTGAGCAAGCTGGCCGCCAACCGCTCCGTGGTGATAAGCCCGGAGGTGACCGGCCGCATCGTCAAGATTGCGGTGCGATCCGGCCAGCAGGTCAAGCAGGGGGATGTGCTGATCGCCCTCGATGCCGGCAAGCAGCAGGCGGAGCTGGCCGAGCAGAGCGCCAGCGTGCGCGACGAGAGCCGCAAGCTGCGGGACATGCGCCGGCTGGTGGCGCGCGGTGCCATCACCACCTCGGAGCTGGAGGGGCAGGAGGCCACGGTCGCCCAGGCTCAGGCCCGCGCCGATGCCGCCAAGTACGAGCTCTCCCTGCGCACCCTGCTGGCGCCGTTCGACGGTTCGGTTAGCCTCATCGATCTGAGCGAAGGGGCGCTGGTCAACAGCGGCGATACCCTGCTCCACCTGGACGAGCTGGCCAGGCTGCGGCTCGATCTGGCGGTGCCTGAGCGCTATCTCTCGCTGCTGCGCCCCGGCATGGCGGTGACGGCGACCAGTTCGGCCTGGCCGGATCAATCTTTCCGCGGCGTGCTGGAGACGCTGGACAGCCGCGTCTCCAACGATACCCAGAACATCAAGGCGCGGGTGATCATCCCCAATCCTGACGGCCAGCTGCGCCCCGGCATGTTGCTCAACGTCGAGCTCTCCCTGCCGCCACAGAAGATGACCCTGATCCCCGCCCAGTCGGTGGAATATGCCGGCGAGCAGCGCTTCGTCTATCGTCTCGAACCCAATGGCAAGGTCAAGCGGGTGCCGGTGGTGCTGGGGGATACCCATGGCGAAGAGGTGTGGGTGACCGAAGGGCTCAAGGTGGGCGATCGCATCGTGGTCGAGGGGCTGGTCAACCTGCGTGACGGCGTCAGCGTGCACGATCTGGCGGAGGTCAAAGGCTGATGTGGCTCTCCGATATCTCTGTCCGCCGCCCACTGGTGGCGGTGGTGCTGAGCGCGCTGCTCACCGTGTTCGGTCTGGTGGCGTTTTCCAAGCTGACGGTGCGGGAGATGCCGGACGTGCAGACGCCGTCCGTCTCCATCACCACCATGTACGAGGGGGCAGCCCCCGCTGTCATGGAGAGCCAGGTCACCAAGCCCATCGAGGATCAGCTCTCCGGCATCAGCGGCATCAAGAACATCAACTCGGTGACCCGCAAGGGGCGCTCGGTCATCACGGTGGAGTTCAAGCTCGGCTGGAACATGGTGGAGGGGATCTCCGATGTGCGCGACGCCATCTCCCGCGCCCGTCCCAAGCTGCCGGACGAGGTGGATGAACCCCTGGTCACCAAGGACAACGGCAACGGCGACGTGGCGGTCTGGCTCAACTTCAGCAGCACCCAGATGGACCGCACCGCCATGACCGACTACGCCAACCGGGTACTGGTGGACCCCTTGAGCCTGGTGGACGGGGTGAGCGAAGTGTCGCTCTCCGGCGATCTGACCCAGGTGATGTACGTGCGACTGCGCCCATCCGACATGGCGGCGCGCGGCGTCACGGTGGCGGATGTGCAGGACGCCCTCAAGCGCGAGAACATCGAGCTGCCGGGCGGCGAGATCCGCAACAACAGCATGACCATGGCGGTGCAGATCGCCCGGCTCTATCACACCGCCGCCGATTTCCAGGCGCTGCAGGTGCGCACCGCCGCCAATGGCCAGAGCATCTATCTGGCCGACATCGCCGATGTGGAGGTGGGGGCCAAGAACGAAGACAGCGCCTACCAGCGCAACGGCCGCGAGAGCTTGGGGATAGGCATCGTCGCCCAGTCCACCGCCAACCCGCTGGCAGTGGCGCAGGGGGTCGAGAAGAAGATGGCCGAGATGCAGCGCTTCCTGCCGGAGGGGGCAACGCTGGAGGTCGACTACGACTCCACCATCTTCATCAAGCAGGCCATCGACGAGGTGTACGAGACCCTCGCCATCTGCGCCGTGCTGGTGGTGGCCGTGCTCTACCTGTTCCTGGGGCAGGGGCGTACTACTCTCATTCCGGCCATCACGGTGCCGGTCTCCCTCATCTCCGCCTTTATCGGCGCCTGGTATCTCGGCTTTTCCATCAACCTTATTACCCTGTTGGCGCTCATTCTTGCCATCGGTCTGGTGGTGGATGACGCCATCGTGGTGGTGGAGAACATTCACCATCATCTGCAGCGCGGCGAGCCGCCCCTGCTGGCGGCCTGGCACGGCACCCGCGAGGTGGGCTTTGCGGTGATCGCCACCACCGCCGTGCTGGTGATGGTGTTCGTGCCCATTGCCTTCATGGATGGCATGGTGGGCCGGCTCTTTACCGAATTTGCCATCCTGCTGTCGCTGGCGGTGCTCTTCTCGTCGCTGATCGCGCTCACCCTGACCCCGGCCATGGGCTCCTGGCTGATGCGCTCGGTGGATCGGCCCAACCGGTTGACGGCGGCGCTCGATCGCGGCCTCGGCTGGGTAGAGACCCACTACCGCCGGCTGCTCGGCTGGATGCTGCACCATTCGCGCTGGACCCCGCTGGTGCTGGTGCTCTGCCTAGGCGGCATCGGCGCCCTGTTTGCCCAGTTGCCTACCAGCCTGACCCCGACCGAGGATCGGGGCGTGCTCTACGTCTTCGTCAAGGGGGCCGAAGGCACCAGCATCGAGCGGATGAAGCGCAACATGCAGCAGGTGGAGGCGGCCATCATGCCGCTGCTCGGCAAGGGGGTGGTGCAGGCCATGAGCTTCAGCACCCCGGCCTTCGGCCGCGGCGGCGATCAGACCGGCATGGCGATCATCCAGCTCACCGACTGGGCCGAGCGGGATGAGACCGCCACCGAGTTCGCCAAATCCCTGAGCGGGCGGCTGGCCGGCATTCCGGACGTGATGATCCGCACCTTCCAGCCGGGCTTTCGCGGCGGCTCCACCGCGTCGGTGCAGTTCGTGCTGCAGGGCTCCGATTACGCCGAGCTCTATCAGCAAGGGCTGGCCCTGAAAGAGGCGGCAGCCCAGAGTGGCCTGATGGAGACGCCGGATCTCGACTATGCCGAGAAGACCCCAGAGCTGCAGGTGACCATAGAGCGGGATCGGGCCAACCAGCTCGGCATCCCGGTCTCCACCGTCGCGAGCTCCCTGCAGGCCCTGCTCGGCGGCATCAGCCAGACCACCTATGTCGACAGAGGGGAGGAGTACGACGTCTACCTGCGCGCCAACCAGCGCGACTTCAACGGCGTCTCCGACTTGAGCCGCATCTACCTCAAGGCGGCCAACGGCGAGATGGTGACCCTCTCGACCCTGGCCACCGTCAAGCAGGTGGCGAGCCCGCAGCGGCTCAACCACTACCAGCGCCAGAAGGCGGTGACCCTGACCGCAGATCTGGCGCCGGGTCACACCTTGGGCGAGGCGCTGGATTACCTCGACGGCTGGGCCAGCGCCAACCTGCCAAGCGGCATGACGGTGGATTATGCCGGCGAGTCCAAGGATTATCGCGACAACCAGGGCGAGATGGTGATGGTGTTCGGTCTGGCCCTGCTGGTGGTCTATCTGGTGCTGGTGGCCCAGTTCGAGAGCATGCTGACCCCGGCGGTGGTGATGGTGACGGTGCCGCTCGGCATCTTCGGCGGCCTGCTTGGCCTCTGGCTGACGGGGCAGGAGATGAGCATCTATAGCCAGATCGGCATGATCATGCTGATCGGCATGGTGACCAAGAACGGCATCCTGATCGTCGAGTTCATCAACCAGCTGCGCCAGCGCGGCGAAGGGTTCGACGAGGCGATCATCGCAGGCTCGGTGCGCCGCTTGCGCCCGATCCTGATGACCTCGCTCACCGCCATCATAGGGGCCGTGCCGCTGATGCTCTCCATGGGGGCGGGTTACGAGAGCCGGATGTCGGTGGGAACCGTGGTTTTCTTCGGCCTTTCTCTGGCGACCCTGGTGACCCTGCTGCTGGTGCCCGCCATCTATCATCTGCTGGCCAAGCGGGCCGGCATGACCGGAGCGCGGGATCAGCTGGTGGACGAGGCGCTGGCGGCCAGCGAGGCCGCCTCGCAGCAGGACAAACCGGCGGCCTGATGCCTACACCCATATAGGTGAAAAGCACTGCAAGCTGATGGCATCCTCGGGTAAGCGGGTTAATATATAGCCAGTTTAATGTTGAGGTGAGCTATGTTGCCATCAGCCATTTATGAACCGCTGCCCTTTGCCTATATGGGCAGCGGTTTGCTGTTGTTGGGGATTGCCGATCAGCCGGGGTTGTTGCTGGCCGGGTTGGCATTCTATCTGGCCGGTTCGCTGGCCTGGTTTCGACGCGGCGCCTATCGCCGGCCCGACAAGCAGCAGCTGCGAAAGCAGGGCTGGCCGCTGTGGCTCTACGAGAGCCGGCCGTTCGCGCTGATCCTGCTGGGCCTGCTGATGCTGCGCCTGGCCACCCACCCGGTGTTCCTGGCGCCCGCCTTGGTCTGGTGCCTGCTTGGCGGCTATCAGTTGCTGCAGCGCCACTACAACCGCATCGTGCTGGCCCGGGTCCTGGCCTGAGCCGACAATCAACCCGCACTTTTCAGGCGAGCCCCGCTGGCTCGCCTTTTCCGCATCTATCGTAGGGGCAAAAAGCCGTCGCCCCCGCCTTGCTCTGCCGGTATAATGCGCGACCCGAATTGTTCCAGGTGGTCAAAATGCAGCCGGTTACCAACCTCTTCTCCTATCCCCGTTACTGGGCCGAGTGCTACGGCACGGCGCCCTTCCTGCCCATGTCCCGCGCGGAGATGGACAAGCTCGGCTGGGACAGCTGCGACATCGTGCTGGTGACAGGCGACGCCTACGTGGATCACCCGAGCTTCGGCATGGCGGTGATCGGCCGCATGCTCGAATCCCAGGGTTTTCGGGTCGGCATCATCGCCCAGCCGGACTGGTCATCGAAGGATGACTTCATGCGCCTGGGCAAGCCGAACCTCTTCTACGGGGTGACGGCGGGCAACATGGACTCCATGATCAACCGCTACACCGCCGACAAGAAGCTGCGCCACGACGACGCCTACACCCCGGGGGACGTGGGCGGCAAGCGGCCGGACCGCGCCACCCTGGTCTATACCCAGCGCTGCAAAGAAGCCTATAAAGAGGTCCCGGTGGTCATCGGCGGCATCGAGGCATCCCTGCGCCGCATCGCCCACTACGACTACTGGTCCGAGACCATCCGTCGCTCCATCCTGATCGATGCCAAGGCCGACATCCTCATCTACGGCAACGCCGAGCGGCCGTTGATCGAGGTGGCGCACCGCATCGCAGGCGGCGAGACCATCGACACCATGCAGGACATTCGCGGCACCGCCGTCATCCGCAAGGAGCCGCTGCCGGGCTGGCGCGGGGTGGATTCGAGCAAGCTCGACCAGATTGGCCGCATCGATCCCATCCCCAACCCCTATATGGAAGGGGCCCCCTGCTCCGATGACGAGGGCACCGCGCCGGTGGAGCAGGAGGCCAAGCCCATCCTGGTGCAGCCCCCTAAGCAAAAGCCGTGGGAGCTGACCTACGTCAAGCTGCCGGCGTTCGAGCGGGTGAAGGAAGACAAGGTGCTCTACGCCCATGCGTCCCGCATTCTGCACCACGAGACCAACCCCGGCTGCGCCCGCGCGCTCTCGCAGGCCCACGGCGATCGCATCATCTGGGTCAACCCGCCTGCCTTCCCGCTCGAAACCGACGAGATGGACGGGGTGTTCGGCCTGCCTTACCAGCGGGTGCCGCACCCGGCCTATGGCAACGAGAAGATCCCGGCCTACGACATGATCAAGACCTCGGTTAACATCATGCGCGGCTGCTTCGGCGGCTGCTCCTTCTGCTCCATCACCGAGCACGAGGGGCGCATCATCCAGAGCCGCTCGGAAGAGTCGATTCTCAAAGAAATCGAAGAGATCCGCGACAAGGTACCGGGCTTTACCGGCGTCATCTCGGATCTGGGCGGCCCCACCGCCAACATGTACAAGTTGCGCTGCAAGAGCCCCAAGGCCGAGCAGACCTGCCGGCGCGCCTCCTGCGTCTGGCCGACCATCTGCCCGCACATGGACACCGACCACAGCCCGACCATCAACCTCTATCGCAAGGCGCGCGACCTCAAGGGCATCAAGAAGATCCTCATCGCCTCCGGCGTGCGCTACGACATCGCGGTGGAAGATCCGCGCTACATCAAGGAGCTGGCCAAGTACCACGTCGGCGGCTACCTCAAGATCGCGCCGGAACACACCGAAGAGGGCCCGCTCTCCAAGATGATGAAGCCGGGCATGGGCAGCTACTACAGCTTCAAGGAGCTGTTTGACAAGTATTCCAAAGAGGCGGGCAAGCAGCAGTACCTGATCCCCTACTTCATCTCCGCCCACCCGGGCACCACGGATGAAGACATGGTGAACATGGCGCTCTGGATCAAGTCCAACCGCTTCAAGCTCGATCAGGTGCAGAACTTCTACCCGTCGCCGCTCGCCAACGCGACCACCATGTATTACACCGAGAAAAACCCGCTCAACAAGGTGAGCCGCCAGGGCGGGGACGTGTTCGTGGTGAAAGGGGAGCGTCGCCGTCGCCTGCACAAGGCACTGCTGCGCTATCACGATCCGGCCGGCTGGCCGATGATCCGCGAAGCCCTGCTGGAGATGGGCAAGGGCCACCTGATCGGCAACGGCCCCGACTGCCTGGTGCCGCCGGAAGGCCGTGGCGAAGCCAAGGCCGAGCGCAGCCGCAACAAGGGCCTCAAGCCTGCGTTGACTCGCCACAGCGCCATCACTCATCAGCGCAGCAACGGGGTGGGCAACAAGGCCGCTCGCAGCGAGGCTGGTGCAGCCAATACCGCGGCGGCCAGCAGAAATGGCGGCAAGGCTGGCAATGGCAAACCCACCCACAAGGGCAAGACCCCAACCCGCGCAGGCTCTGCCAAGCCGGGGGCCAAACCCGCTGCTCAGGGCGGCAAGCCTGTGGCCAAAGGGAATGGCGCTAAGCGACCGGCTCGTTGATATTTCCGTGCTTGGGAAGGGCCAGAAATAACAAGGGCGACCATCTGGTCGCCTTTGTTTTATTTGTATCTCGTATGTTGGCAGGAGGAAACAGTCGCTCCAGATAGCAGTTGGTATCGATAACTATATGTTTTTATTTATATTTAATATTTTTAACTATAGGCGGGCGGTATATGTACCATTGATACGGCTGACTACACCGGGCAAGTGGCCACGATCTGCTCATTCTCGATCTTCACCAACATAGTCACAGGTTGGAGTTGCTTGGCAATGACTGTTTCCACAGCCCGTAGATCCCTGGCGATCTGTTCTTTGCATTGTGAGACTTCAGCCGCCAGCCGGTCGTTCCATTCCAAGAGCGAGAGCTTACGCTCGTTCACGGTGAGGTTCTTGTTCCAGAGCGCCGACATAGACTTCACCTTCCGTCGCATGAATGCATCGGTGCTGGAAAGCAGATCGCCGCCTTCCACCAGCTCCTCTATGGCCTCCTCGATGCTCCGCTTCCTGGTCTCCTTCAGGCGGTCCTCACCTGGATAGGCGGCCAGGAGCTGCAAACCGCAAGCTCTTGCTCGGATGCAGAGCAGTAACTGCTGGTACAGGTCATTCAGGAGATTCTGGTGCCCGCGGATAGCATCTTCCATGCCCTTCGACCCGAACGTAGTCTCGTCTTTCACGTTCAGGATTGCCTGGTTCTCGTGTCGGATGTCGGCCATAAGGTGCTCTTGGACCTGGATCAGTTGGGCTTCATGGTGCTCAATCTGGCTCCGAACGCTTTCTGATAGCTCACCAGAGAGGACTGCCTGTGCCACCTGCTCGAAGTAGCGAGTAGCGCCCTTTATAACAGAGCAGCGCTCGTTCTTCTGAAAATCAAGGATCCTGTCGACGCTCATTTTTATCTCGGAGAGCTTCCTGCTGATGTCCGCCAAGTGTTTCTGTGCAACTACCACCGATGCCATCTGGAGCAAGGCCGATGCGTTTACGATTGTGGAAAGTTTGTTGGGATCCATCAGGGTGCCGTGACTGGGCTTACCATCGATCATTGTTATGAGCCGGTAGCCATCCCGCCCCTTGGCCTTCAGTAGCGGCCCGTTGATCACGACCTCCATATATTTACCTGTCGCGACCTCGCCAGCCGTCGCTAGACTTGGTACTCCCTGGAGGAGAGAATTGAGCCTGCTAATGCCATCGTCACCGTCAACAGGGTTCCATTCAACCACCTTCGGCTTCGGGATGCGCGCTAGCGACAGCACCGGGGCTTCTTCAGACGTCCCGATGACGAGCGCGTCCGAACGAACCAGAGACCGGACTGCAGATGCCGTATTAGCAATAGTCTGATGCACCCGAGCCGAGCTTGTGACCTCCAGGTGCTTCTTGCGCAGGTACGCGATGTGCAGGACGCAAGGAACCGTCACTGAGAAGGCGGGATCTGCGATGCTGAAGACCGCTGCCCCCCACCCGATTGGGCCGAGAGCCAACCGTGCCATCAGCAGAGTGCCACCTTCCCGGATGACGTTTTTCGCAGTGATATTGGTTCCTTTGGCTGCATCGGCACGAGCCTCCGCGATGAGTATCTCTCGCTCCTCCTCACTAAGCGCTTTCCACTGTCGGTCTAGGAAGATGGTCAGCAGGTTACTCTCGTTCCTGACTGTCTCGCCATCGCGGCACGGAACGTCGAGTTTCTTGCAGACGTCGAGGACCACCTCGTCATAAGAGGGCCCTTCTCCGCCGCGCATCAGGTTCCGGAACGTGTTCCCGCCGAACAGTCGAATTTCGTCTGCGATGAACCGGTGGTACTTGGTGTGGTCGGGACTGTGTCGCTTGTAGTCTTCGTTGATGTCCAGTAGGTTTGAGAGCTTTTCGGTGATGCAGATCACCAGAGGATCCAAGTCTTCCTTGGTGCAGGCGGACAGAAGGGCGTACAGGTCCCCCTTGGCGATGTCCTTGATCTTTGTTCTCATTCAATCTCCTCATGGCCCGATCTCGTATGTTGGGCTTTACAGGCTTAGCGCCAACCTCCATTTGTGGAGGTTGTGACTGGGCAGAGCGAAGCTCAACGTTTAGCGCGACGCCAATGTTACCGAACCATCCAAGATGGAATCTGGGACGCCCACCTTTCTGTGTGAGGCGTAACCTTACTAAATTTCACGCTACCGCCCGTGGATGACAGCTTCCAATATGCTCGCTTGACCCGCGCTAGCAGCAACCCATCGCAGCTCAACAGGTTCTGGATGGCTATGGTAAGCCAAACGAAACTGGCTAGGCGAGCCATGGAATGATGTAACCATCAGAATCTCATCGTTTTTTGAACTGGATCAGCAAATGGATTTGAAAGGGGAATATGTGGCTATTTTCATCCCCTAAAAAGATGGCTGTCCTCATCAGGGGAGGCTTTGTTATCTTGCCGGGGATATCGGCAGGGGTGAGCGGTGCCCCTTTATCTCACTCCAACCGGAGCAATCAGATGGCGTTAAAGATGCGATCCCGCAGGGAGAAGGTGGGCAGCGGCCTTGGGCTGCTGCTCGGGATCATCGGCTTCAATCTGCTGGTGCCTTTTTTCTTTGAAAAGCAGGCTGGCTTTGATGGCAACCAGATGCTCTGGGCCGCCGTGACGGCGCTGGTCTGCTCCGAGCTGGGGGCCAGAGTGGGCAAGTGGCTGGATCGCCGGGAGCAAACGAGAGCTGGCGACTGATTCAGGAGGCAACCGACAGGTCGCGGGTTGCTCTGAACTGGCTGGGAGTCAGGCCGGTGATGCGCTGAAACTCGCGATTGAAGTTGGATTTGGTCTGAAAACCGGCGTTCAGCAAGATCTGGGTGATGCTCTCATCCGTGTTAAGCAGAGCCTGCCTAGCATGGGCAATCCGATATTCGTTGATGACCCTGGGGATGCTCTGCTGGCGCACCAGATTGACGGCACTGGAGATCTGCTTGGCGGGAATGCCCAGTTTGCGTGAGAGGCGGGCCAGGGTCAGCTCAGGATCCAGATAGCAGGCTTTCTCTTTCATCAGGTTATCCAGCAGGGCCACTATCTCCCGGGCGCGATCTTCGTTCAGCAGCTGCGCTTTCTCCGCAGGCTCGGGAACGGAGGCTGGCATCTCCTCCTCTTCTGCGTCAGGGGTATTGACCCCTACCATCACCACGGCCGCCGCCAGCATGGGCACCAGCATCAGGTGGCCCAGCGACAGGATATAGGGCGCCAGCTGGCCTTGGTTGAAGGCGAAGTCGAGGGAGACGGCGGCATCGATGGCCGCCGAAAACAGCAGCATCCAGCCCGCGATATGTTCCGCCCGTCTGACCCCCTCCCACTCATTGAACGAGACATACAGCAGCAGCTGCGTCTTATCGGAAAAGCGCACCAACGCGATGCCGTAGCAGAGATAGATGGCGGTCAGCAGGCCATCCAATGGCAGTGGCAACCAGTTGTGGGTCAGCATGCCGAGGGCAACCAGCGCAGGGCCGACGCCGTGTAGCCAGGAGAAGCGAGCTCCTGGCGTTTTGGCCCGGCTGAAGATATGCCAGGCGGCCACCGGGATAAGCGAGGCGAGGATCGGCTGCGCGAGAGTGAGCAGCGCCAGATCGAAGGTCCAGCGCAGCCCCACCACGGCGGTGGTGATGGCGCACAGCAGCAGAAAGAGGGCGGTCGTTCTGGCGGCTCGGCCAAGGCGCGCCAGCAGCACGGCGGCCAGCAGTGCCAGCAGCAAGGAGACGATAAAGGGTATGGGTATGGCCAGCATCATGTATCCCGTGTGCAAAGAGAGGCCGTTGACCGGCGGCGGCATGCCAGCATAACGGCTTGGGTCAGGCGAATGAAGCCCATGATGGCGCGGGCCGCGGTTCGAGGACGACCTGAAACCGGTTTTAGGACGCCAGGGGGCGCTTTGCTCCCCATGATAAGGGCTCCCAATCACCATAAAAGGCAGGTATCCATGTTCTCTTTCTACTGGCTGGGGTGGCAACGCGCCCTGGATTTTTCGGGGCGCGCCACCCGGGCTGAATGTGGGTGGTTCATGTTGGGCCATCTGCTGGTCACCCTGGTCTGCATCTGGCTGGACGTGTTGCTTGCCAACCTGGGCTGGCTGGATCTGAGCTACGGCCTGGTGAGCAGCGTGCCCCTGATTGCGCTGATCGTGCGTCGCTTGCACGACACCGGCCGCTCCGGTTGGTGGGGCTGGGTGTTTCTGATGCCGGCCGTGGGGCCCTTGCTGCTTATCTATTTGCTGGCGCAGCAAAGCGGGGAAACCCATGTTGGCAAGGAGGCATCGGCATGAGACACGCACTCTGGTTGTTTATGCTGTGCTGCTCGCTGACGGTGGCTGCCGTCGACAATCCCCACGATTTTCCCAAGGGGACGCTGGGCCTGCTGCAGGTCGACAGCCTGACCCGTGGCGAGCTGCTGTGGATGCAAGGGCGGGTGGGGGAGGGAACCTATACCACCACTGATGCCGAGGGGCGTCACTGCGCCATCCGGGTGCCGGTTGCGGTCGGCAAGGTGGCGAGCAGCGGCCTTGGCATCGACTCTGCCGCAGGGCTGGCCATCGTCGTCATGACGCCGCGGCTCGATGCGGCGCTCAGCAAGGGGGAGCGGGTGAACAGCAGCGACTTTACCTTCTCCCGCGAGGCCGCTGACCCTGCTGTCGACGGCTATATCGTCAGCGGGATCGCGGCCGACGAAGGGTTTGTGCTGAACTCGCGGCGGCGCTGGATAGCCTGGCTGCTGGAAGACAAACCGGCGCTGCGCTGTCAATGAGGTCTCCTCGTCGGGAGGATGCGCCGGCCAAGGAAGGCCCACTGGCCGGTGCTGATTGTTTTACTGCCAGATCTCCTGCCCCTTGGCATTGAGCAGGGTGTGAAATAGATAGTGATCGTCCCGGTCGTAATAGACGGTGAGGGTGTGCTGCTCGGTGTAGTCCGCCGCCACGCTGGCCACCGTCATGGGTATCAGGATCAGCTCCCCCAGCCCCATTGTCACGGCGCTCGCCGTGGCCTGGCCATTGCCGTCAGTGCGCTTGTGGATCTTGCCTAGCACGGTAAAGCGATCGCAGCCCTGCACCTTGTCCTCGGTCAGAAAGGCGGCCTGCTGACAACCCTGGGGCTCGCCCAGTTCGGCGCGAATGGTCGTGCGGGTCTCCCCCGACACCAAGGTATTGCGAAAGCGCCCCGAGTAGTGATCGAGGGCGGCGGCGCAGCCGCCCAGCAGCAATGGCAGCAGCGGCGTGAGCCGCAGACAGGCGCGTTTCATGGGCGGGCCTTGTCATCTGCCAGGGCTGCATCACCCCGCCGCCCGGGTTCGCTGCGATGCAGGAAGGTGGTCAGGGTATCGCGCGGCGGCGTGATGCCGCACTGCACCAGAACGCGCCCGATCGCCCCCCTGTGATAACCGCCGTGGGTCACCAGGTGCAGCAGCATCTCGGCGCGGCTCATCTGCCCCTTGTCACCATCCACAAAGTTGAACGAGAGCATGGCCTCGCCATCTGCCTGGCTCAGGCCGGCAACGTAATCCAGATACCAGGCATCCAGCTGGCTGATGGCGCTGCGCAGCATCGCCAGGGTCGGTGTTTCCGGGGTATTGGTGGCGGTAAAGCCGTGCCGTTCCCCCAGCAGATTGGCCTTGAAGATGGCATCGACCACATGGATATGGTTGAAGATGCGCAGGGCCGTGTGGTGAGCCTCGCCATCTTGCGCGGCATCCAGGGTGGCGAGGGCGTCGAGCAGTTCGCCATCGGCCCAGGCCTTGTAGCGAAACAGCGAGAGCAGGGTTGAGCTTGGCATGGCACTCCTTGGCGCGTCTTATGTCCAAAAGCGCGCATCTTAGCCAGATGGAGCCAAAAATGACACTCCCCGAGCAGAGGGTGGGGTTGGGTCAGCCATCGGCTGTGTCCGGGTCGGCGGGATGCTACCCTGTCAGCCGTTGCCGGATAAAACGGCGCCCATAACCCGCCGCCACAAGGAGTCCCCATGCGCATTGCCCTCGTAGGTCTTGGTGATATCGCCCAGAAAGCCTATCTGCCGCTGCTTGCCAGTGACGAGCGAGTCACCCCGCTGCTCTGTACCCGTAATCCAGCGGTATTGGACAAGCTAGCCCGTCAGTACCGGATCGCCGAGTGCTTCACCGAGCTGGGCGACTTGCTGGCAAGCCGCCCCGACGGGGTGATGATCCACGCCGCCACCGCGGTGCACCTTGAGCTGGCTGCCCAGTGCCTGCGCGCCGGCATCCCCACCTTTGTCGACAAGCCGCTCTGCGACACTCTTGCCGGGGTAGAGGAGCTCGCCAACCTGGCGCTGGCGCAGAACCGCCCGCTGTTTGTGGGCTTCAACCGCCGCTATCTGCCCGCCATGAGCGCGGCCCGGGCGCTGCCGCTTGCAGATAATCAGCCGCTCACCGAGCTCAACTGGCAAAAGCACCGCCACGCCCTGCCGGGGGCGCCGCGCTCGTTTCTGTTCGACGACTTTATCCATGTGCTCGACAGCCTCTGCTACTACGGCGGTGCGCCTGATGGGGATCTGCATGCGGTACTGCGGCGCTGTGCCCGCCAACCCGAGCTGCTGGCCGGGGTGAGCGTCGCCTGGCAGAGCGGCCAGACGGCGGTGAGCGGCAGCATGAACCGCAGCGCCGGCCTCACCGAGGAGCGCATCGATGCCTATGGCGACAACCTCTCCCTGCATATCGAGAACTGCACTCGGGGCACTCTGGCCCGCGATAAAACCGTGCAGACCCTGGCCCCCGACGACTGGCAGTCGGTGCTTACCCAACGGGGCTTTGCCGCCATGCTGGCCCACTGGTATCAGCAGATTGAGGCGGGGCGGGCCGACGGTGCGCTGATTGAGAGCTACCTGCACGGCCACCGGCTGGCAGAGCAACTGGTGGCTCTGGCGGGGGAGTGAGGGTAAGCGCCGCGCCGGTTTGCCCGGGCCATCGGCGGGGCGGTGGGCGAAAAAATCGCCGGACCACTGTATGAGATGGCGCATCCCTGCGCAGTTGATTGGCGGGGGCGCTGCCGCGCAAGCCAAGCGGGCGCTTGTTTGCTATCTTGGCGGCCATGAACTGCCAGCAGAGCGACAGAGTGTGATGAACCAGCTATTGAAACGGGGTGGCCGGCTGGCCGCCCTTGCCAAACGGCAGCAGATCCCCGCCATGATGGCCAGGGTGGCCCGTCCATGAGCATCATTTTGGGGATAGACCCGGGTTCGCGCATCACAGGTTACGGGGTCATTCGCATCGTGGCGGGCAAGGCGGAGTACCTGGGCTCGGGCTGCATCCGCACCGATCTGGGCGAGCTGCCGTCGCGCCTCAAGCAGGTCTATGACGGGGTGAGCGAGATCATCACCCAGTTCAAGCCGGACGAGTTCGCCATCGAGCGGGTCTTTATGGCGCGCAACGCGGATTCGGCTTTGAAGCTGGGTCAGGCTCGCGGCAGCGCCATCGTGGCGGCGGTTAATGCTCTGCTGCCGGTGAGCGAATACTCGGCCACCCAAATCAAGCAGGCGGTGGTGGGCACCGGCGGCGCCGCCAAGGAGCAGGTGCAGCATATGGTGACTCACCTGCTCAAGCTCTCGGCCACTCCCCAGGCGGATGCGGCGGATGCCCTCGGGGTGGCGCTCTGCCACTTCCATACCCGCCAGATCCTGATCAAGATGGCTGGGCGCAGCACGGGATCGGTGCGCGGTCGTTACCGCTGAGCCACAAATGCCGCTGTGATAGTGGCAATATCGGGCAAGCGGCCATGTGCCGGCTGGTTGCCCCTCTGGTTGCGGCGGTTGTCGGCAAAAGCCTCAACAGAGTCACAAGCTGTCGCACTGCCTTTCCGCCTCATGCTGCTGCCTACTCGGGCGCTAACGACAATCTTCTCAGTTAATCAATAACTTGTGACGCAAGTCACGTTTTGGGCCCTTCATCGCTTCCCTTCGCTTGCCCGATCGGGGCTCCCATAATGTGCGCCGGCCGCGTGGTGCGGCCCGGTGAGCCGCGTGCTCCCGCTTCATCCATCATTGGGAGAGTTGAGAAGTGAAACCTTTTGCAGCTGAATTCATGGGCACCTTCTGGCTGGTGCTGGGGGGCTGCGGCAGCGCCGTGCTGGCCGCCGCCTTTCCGAACGTCGGCATCGGCCTGCTTGGCGTGGCGCTGGCGTTCGGCCTGACCGTGCTGACCATGGCTTACGCCATCGGCCATATCTCTGGCTGTCACCTGAACCCGGCCGTGACCATCGGGCTCTGGGCCGGCGGTCGTTTCCCGGCCTCCGGCGTGCTGCCCTACATGGTCGCTCAGGTACTGGGCGGGATTGCGGCAGCGGCAGTGCTCTATGTGATTGCCAGCGGTCAGGCCGGTTTCGATCTGGCGGCGGGCTTTGCCTCCAACGGCTATGGCGAGCACTCCCCGGGCGGCTACAGCATGCTGGCGGGGCTGGTGTGTGAAGTGGTGATGACCGGCTTCTTCCTGTTCGTCATCATGGGCGCTACCGACAGCCGGGCCCCGGCCGGTTTTGCTCCCATCGCCATCGGCCTGTGCCTGACCCTCATTCACCTCATCAGCATTCCAGTGACCAACACCTCGGTCAACCCGGCGCGCAGCACAGGCGTGGCCTTCTTCGTAGGGGACTGGGCACTGGGCCAGCTGTGGCTGTTCTGGGTTGCGCCCATCGTCGGTGCCATTCTGGGTGCATTGGCCTATCGCGCGATCGCGACCAAAGCCTGATCCGTCAGGGCAACAAAGTGTGGTATCGACACGCCCCCGGGCGTGTTTTTTCGTTTCTGGCGGGTACGAAAACGGGCCGCAAGGGCCCGCAGGGTTGTTTGGTCGTTGGCAAGAGGGGCTACAACCCCTTGGCGCTCAGCATGTCTTTGTAGCGCTGGCGCAGCAGTTGCACCCGCTCTACGTAGGCGCGAGTTTCAGCATAAGGAGGGATACCCCCATGTTTTTGCACCGCGCCGGCGCCGGCGTTGTAGGCCGCGGTGGCCAGTGCCACGTTGCCGCCATACTGCTTGAGCAGCCCCGCCAGGTATTTCACTCCGCCAAAGATGTTCTGCTCCGCCAGCAGGGCGTTGCCCACCCCCAGCTCCCGCGCCGTGGCCGGCATCAGCTGGGTCAACCCCATGGCCCCCTTGCGAGATACAGCGAGGGGGTTGAAGGCAGACTCGGCGTGGATCAGTGCCCGGATGAGGGCAGGCTCCACCTGATAGGCCTTGGCCGCCGCCTGGATGGTGCTGGCGTAGTCATAGAGAAACAGGCCGGTAGTGTGCCAGTTGACCTTGGAGTCGGGGTCGCAGGCGTAGCAGTCGTTGAACAGCAGCAGCTCGTAGTGACCCTGCTCCGGCATCATGTCGGAGTAGCGTACCACGCCGTTTTTCTGCACCGACTTGTAGACCTGGATCTGGCGAGTACCGGGCGGCAGCGGGGGGCTGGCCGGCTCGGGTGGCGGCAGCACGCCCGGGGTGTGCATGGTGACGGGGGGCGCCGCAGGGGGCGGTGCCGGCGGCTCGGCGGTGAGGATCACCACCTCGGCCGGGGCGGGTGTCTGGCTCCAGCCGGGTGAGGAAAACAGCGGGATCAATCCCATCAACATCCATGCTTTCAACGGCTTGCTCCTTCAGCCTCGTTAGCCTTGTTGAGTAAAGCATCACGGCGCGGGCAGAACAAGCCCGCCCTGACCGACCCGTGCACTCGGCCGAGAAAATAGCGGCGGCAGAGCAAATAAAGAGGCCGCCGGTTGGCGGCCTCGCGCGGCAACTGCCGGTTTACTCCTGCAGCCAGAGGCGAGCGCTGCGGGCGGGAATGGCGACCCGGACCCACTGGCTCTGCACGTTGACCACGGCGTTTTGGTCGAGCACATCCCGGTAGTTGCGATACCAGTTCATCTCGAACTTGGCGGTATCGAGCCAGTACTCCTGCTCGTAGTCGCACTTGTTGATGCCGACCAGCCCCTGTTTGCCGCGCTTGAACAGCACGAAGCAGTCGCCGCTGCCGACCAGCTGCATGGGCTGGCCCTGCACCGCGTTGTGGAAGCGGATCATCCCCTTGAGGTCGCTGCGCAGGTAGTAATCTTGCCAGCGCAGCCCGTCCTTGGCCTGAGTCTCGCCGTGATCCGAATAGACCAGCGGCGAGCCGCCGTCGCGGCCGAGCAGGTAGGCATAGGCCAGCTTCTCGTCGGTCGGGTTCAGGATCTGGTAGCGAAAGCCGTCGTTGGTGGGGATGTCGTGGGTGATGGCGAAGGTGACCGCCCGGCTGCCCGGCAGCGCCTGACCGTAGGCCCCCGGATCCGCCAGCTGGTTCATGCTGCCGCCATAGCCGAGCGCTCCGCGCAGGGAGGCAAACAGCGGGAAGTCATAGGCGCCCTGACCGCTGCTGTCGAGATAGGGCTTGAGGAAGCGCTCGTAATCGTTGCTGCCGGCGCCGCCGGTGGTGATCACCTCGCCGAACACGTGCATCCCCTGCTTTATCTCGGGGGTGAACACGGCGTTGATCTGGTAATCGCTCATGTGCTTGACCGCATCGACCCGAAAGCCCTTGATCCCCATCCCCTTGAGCGCCTTGAGGTAGGCCTGCTGCTGGCTCACCACCCAGTTGTTGGGGTCAAGATCCGGCAGTCCCTTGTCGCCCGCGCCGCCGCACAGCCGCCAGTACTGTACGTTGCCCGGATCGTTCCAGTCGCTGATGCAGCCTTCCGGGTGGAAGTCCTGGCCGGCGAGCCAGTTCTGGCCCAGATCGCCAAACAGCTTCTGCCGCTCGAAGTAGCCGGGGTTGGCGGCATAGCTTTGCAGCAGCTCGCTGCCGGGATAGTTGAGATCGCTGCGCTTCCAGCTCTCGTTGGCCATGTGGTTGAGCACCACGTCCGCATAGACGGCGATGCCCCGCGCCTGCATGGCGGCGATCAGCTGTTCGAGATCCTGCTTGTTGCCAAGGGGGGTGTCGATGAGGCGCAGATCCTGCGGTTGATAGCGTGCCCACCACTCGTTGCCCGATGACTTGAGGGGCGGCGAGATGAGCACCTGTTTGTAGCCGGCGGTCTTGATGAGATCGGCCTTGGCGGTGACTTCACTGTATTTCCAGTTGAAGGCGTGCAGTATGACGTCGGCATGTGCCAAAGGAGCGATCAGCATGCCTGCTATCGCCCAGATTCCCGCTGTGTGTTTCATTATTGTCAGTCCTTGTTTTGGGTGCCCAGATGGGCACCCAGAGCCTCACACCGGCCTGTCTTGCCAGCAATCGCCGGGCGGCGATTTTGTGAGCACTTTCAAAGCGGACTGTGCGGATCTGTGACGGCTTGCAAAAAACCGCGCAGGCCACGTCATTACTGACTTTTCAATCACTTCACCGGGCTTTTTTCGGCTCAGTCAACCCCGTTGTTGTAGAGCGGCTGCCAAGCGCAGTAGCGCTGGCCATTGCGCTGGTTGTAGAGCCAGAAGCGGTTGCAGTTGTCGTCGTAGTTGCTGGCACCGACGTTGACGGCATAGCTGCTCAGCCGCTGCCCCTGCAGGGACTGGAACACCCCGTTGTAGAGCAGGGAGAAGTGCAGGTGCGGGCCGGTGGAGGAGCCGCCCTCGCACAGCGCCTCGTTGCGGTTGCTGGCATAGGTGCCGATGGGGGTGTCGGCGGCTACGTAGTCGCCGCTGCGCACCGAGATCCCGCTCATGTGGTAGTAGTTGGTGGCCCAGCCGTTGGGGGCGGTGACGCGCACCTGGCAGCGGGAGAAGACGGTGACGGTGCCGCTGTTGGCGGCGGTGACCGTGTAGGTGGCGCCGCCCCAGCCCGGCCAGTCGTAGGAGACATCGATGGAGGAGTAGGGGTAGCCGGAGCCGGTATGGGAGTGGGCGCCATTGGCCTTCCAGCTGTAGCCCTGGCGCCAGGGCAGCTGGAACTGGCCGCCGGCCAGCGGTGCGGCGGGGGCGGCCGCGCCGCCCCTGGGGGAGGTCATGGCGTCCTGACCGAACAGGGTCTGCCACTGCTCACCGAGCTGGCGCTGCACTGACGTGTTCAGCAGACTGGCAATAGCGGCCTGGTGCGCAGCCTGTGGCGCCAGGGCGGGGGCGCTGCGTTGCATAAACCTTTGCTGGGCACGGGCCTGATAGAAGCGCTCGGAGAGCTGGCGCGCCATCAGCTCCAGCTGGTTGTCAAAGCCCCTGGCCTTGACCAGCTTGGCGAACGGCGCCGCCATGGCCTGCTCGGAGGGAGCCGAAATGAGCTGGCTGCTCGCCTCCATCAGGGCCAGCAGCAACTGGGGGTTGAGGCTGGTGATGCCGCTCCAGTGCAGGATCACCTCCTCCTTGGGCAGCAGGTGGGGCGCCTGTTGCAGCAAAAAGTCGTGCAGATCGAAGGCCATGGCCGCCTCGCCGAACACGAAGTGGGCCTCATCCAGGGGGAGGACAGGGGTCTGACTGGCGGCAAGCTGCTGCGCCGTGAAGTGATAGGGGGCAAGCGGGGCATGGATGTCGCCAGCCCAGCCGGTGGCGGGAAGCAGGGCCAACATCAGCAGGGAGGGGATCGGTCTGGACATGATAACTCCTTGGCAAAGTGGTGAGGTGTCGGTGTGGGGATGGACCCACGCGGGCAACAACAGCGCGAGGCTATGCCAAGGCTTCACCATAGGGGCAAATGCCAAAATTGCTATTCAAATGGAGCTTTTTATGCGGAGGGATTACGGTATTTGTTTGTTAACAAATGTTTACGAAAAGGGTTTGTAGAGCCAAATCAGTGAGTTGCGGGCCAAGAAATGGCGGACTGCCGTAAAGGGCGGGGAAGAGGCGCAAACAGTGTCTGCCACTGGCTTGCCGTGATAGGATCGCCACTGGCCAGACCGGCTGACGGCATGTTAAAAATTATGCAACTCGGTGTGGTTATTGGCTTTTTTGTTATTAAAAGCCGTGATATCGTCAATCTGGTCGGATCTCTGCGACCGACTTCAATGTAAGAGGACCGGGCCGAATGGCCATGGATGGAACGGGTGTGATAGGCAAGCGGGCGATGGAACTCACGTTCGAAGAGTACTGTGATGCAGACCTTTCCCTGATCAGGGATTACTACGAAACCACTTTCTCCCACTATGTGCCGGATCTGGCCGAGCGGATCTTCGTGGTGCGCGACGCTCACTGGCTGGTGGGTGCCGTGCGTCTGCGCGACGAACAGGATTACTACCACCTGTGCGGTTTTCGTCTGCTGCCCCACTACCAGTCGCTGGGACTGGGCTCGCGCCTGTTGCAGCACGCCTGCAGCGATCTACAGGACAAACCTGTGGTGTGTCAGGCCTTGCCGTTTGAAAAGCCGTTCTACCTCAAGGCCGGCTTTGCCGACCTGCCCCTGCATGAACTGGAGGGGCCGCTCTTCTCGCTGTATGACCAGCAGCGCGAACAGGGTTACCAGATCGAGCTGCTGGTGCGCCAGGCCAAGGCCCCGGTCTACAACTGACGACTCACTGGGGCTTGGTCAACAGATGGATCTTGCCCGGTGACAGCTCCAGCCCCAACAGATTCTCCTTCAGCCAGGCCTGGTTCGGATCCTTGTCGTTGAGCCGATAGACCGGCTGGGTCTCCAGCCGCTTCTCCATGCTCTGCAGCAGCATGCCGAGCATGAAGCCGAACTTCTGCTGCGCCGCCTCCGGCTCCAGCTTGTATTCAATCAACTTCATGTTGTCGAGGAACAGCGCGCTCTGCGCCTTGTCGTAGCGCGGTCTCGCCTCATAGGTCATGTTCAGCCGCGCGTCGTACTCGGTCTGATCCGGCAGGGCGATCTTGAGCTTGCCCTTGCCATAAACCCGGGCGGTGTCCGGGCTCTGGCGCCCGATCTGGACATCGCTCTGCTCGAGCTGCACATGGGCCTTGATGATGCCGGGCAGCTCTAACTGTTTGTTCACTTGCACCTGGGATTGCAGGTACTGGTTTATCTGTTGCTCATTGATGTCATATGAGCCTTGACCTAGCATGGCCAGACTGAGCAGCATAGATTGCAGGATCATGCTAACGACCTGATAGAATGGGTGTGTTTTACAGCATACCATCCTGGCTTCGCGGGATCTGCCCACCGCATTTCACTCGTCTGTAAAAGGAGTTCTCGTGATCAACGGTCTGGAGCACGACATCCAACTGCTGTTTTCCCAGTTTCTCGGCTGGTTGCTGCTGCTGTTTCACACCGTGATCGTGGCGGGGGTCTCATTTCGGGTGGTGATGAAGCGGCGCCCCATCGGGGTCTCGCTGGCCTGGCTCGCCCTCATCTATGCCATCCCGTTTGCCGGGGTCGGTTTTTACGTGCTGTTCGGCGAGATCCGCCTCGGCCGGCGCCGCGCCGAGCGGGCGCAGGCCATGTACCGCCCTTACGCCATCTGGATCCGCCAACTGGCCCGGCTCTTTCCCCAGCACTGCTGCGAGGTGGGGGAGAAGGCCCAGCCGCTGCACGATCTGATCCAGGGCCGGCTGGCCATGCCCATGCTCTCCGGCAACCGGATGACGCTGCTGAGCAAGCCGGAAGCCATCCTGCGCGAGATAGTGCGCGACATCCGCCAATCCTCCCAGTCCTGCTACCTGGAGTTCTACATCTGGCACCCGGGCGGCGACACCGACGAGGTGTGTGAAGCCTTGATGGAAGTGGCGGCGCGCGGCGTGGATTGTCGCTTGCTGCTCGACTCCATGGGCAGCAAGACCTTCTTCCGCTCGTCCTGGCCGAAAAAGCTGCGCAAGGCTGGGGTCAAGCTGGTGGAGGTGTTGCCGGTCGGGGCCTGGCGCATTCCGTTCCAGCGTCAGGACCTGCGCATGCACCGCAAGCTGGTGGTGATCGACGACCGGGTTGGTTACACCGGCTCCATGAACATGGTGGATCCCCGTTTCTTCAAGCAGAACGCCGGGGTCGGCCAGTGGGTCGACATCATGATCCGGGTGCAGGGACCCATGGTGCCGCTGATGTGGTCCATCTTCGTCTGGGACTGGGAGATGGAGACCGGCGAGCGGCTGCTCGACAGCCTGCAGCACGAGCCGGAGGCCTGGCCCCAGAGCAACTACCGGGCCCAGCTCATTCCATCCGGCCCCTTCGTCGGCGGCGACTGCATCCAGCAAAGCCTGCTGCTGGCCATCTACCAGGCCCGCCACCATCTGGTGCTGACCACCCCCTACTTCGTGCCGGACGATCCGCTGGCGGCGGCGCTCTCCTCGGCGGCGGCCCGCGGCGTGCAGGTGCAGCTGGTGCTGCCGGCGCGCAACGACTCTCTGATGGCCAATTATGCCTGCAACGCCTTCATGGAGGAGCTGCTGGAGGCGGGGGTGGAGGTCTATCGCTACGACGCCGGCCTGCTGCACACCAAGAGCGTGCTGGTGGATGACGACTTCGCCCTGGTGGGCACGGTCAATCTGGACCGGCGTAGCCTCTGGCTCAACTTCGAGGTGACCCTGCTCATCGACAACCCGGTGTTCGTCGCCGAGATGACCCAGCTGGTGCAGGGCTACATGATAGAGGCGACCCCCATGTCGCTGGCCAAGTGGCGGGCACGCCCCTGGTACAAGAAGGTGATGGAGAACATGTTCTACCTGTTCAGCCCCTTGTTGTGACATCACTTAATTGCGGCAGGCGCCGAATTGCGCTTGCCTAGCCCCAAGCTGGCCCCGTAGAGTGCGGCAATCACTCCCTGGAGAAACAGAAGAAGATGAAGAAGCGAGTAGCGCTGGCCGTCACGGCGGCCTTGGTGGTGGGTGGGCTGGGTGCCTGCTGGTACACGGGCAACACGTTCGATCGCATCATGGCCGAGCAGATCGCCAAGGTGAAGCAGGAGAGCGGTGTCGAACTGAGCTGGCAGCCGAGCTCGAGCAACCTGTTCGCCCGCGATGGCGTGCTGAAGGTGGTGGTCACCCCGCAGACACTGGCCAGCCTGGATGGTCAGCTGGAGGGGAGCGAGCCGGTCGAGGCGCAGTTCATCGTCAACAGCCGTATCCTGCCGCTCTACATCAAGAGCCACATGCTGCTCGACACCAAGCAGGGTTCGCTGGCGCCGGTGTTCAACGCCTTCAAGATGGAGCAGTGGCAGTTCGGCATCGAGTCGGTCAGCAGCCTGTGGACCGCCAGCAACAGCAGCCGCTTCTGGGCCAACGAGTTCAAGATCAAGCAGGGGCTCGACGAGTTCAACTTCCTGCCGATGAAGGGCGACTATCACGGCGATCTGGAAGGCAATGGTCACGTCACCTTCCACTGGCAGGGCATGACGGTGCATGAAGAGCAGAACAAGATGGACATGGTGCTGGCCGAGCTCAAGGGCAGTGCCGACATGGCCGAGATCAGCGGCATCTGGCTCTCTCCCCGCAGCGACATGACTCTCTCCGCGCTGTCGGTACAGCTGCCGGACAGCGTCAAGGTCTCCCTGCAGGGGCTGACCACCGAAACCCAGCTGGCGGGGGATGATGCCCAGACCCTCTCCAGCAGCTACCAGATGAAGGTGGACACCCTCAATCTGGAGAACGAGACCGACAACCTGGCGCTGACCCAGAGCAAGCTGGCCCTCAATCTGAAGGGGCTGGATCTGGAAGGCTATCAGGCGCTGCAGGCCTCCAGCGGCCAGGGCGTGGAAGAGGAAGCGATCCAGCAGGCGCTGGACAAGATGCTCAAGCGTGGCGCCACGCTGGAGCTGGTGGACTTGAGCTCTCACCTCAATGGCGAGCCGGTGGCCATGAAGGGCGACATCAAGCTGGCGGCGACCTCGCTCGAGCAGCTGTTCAACAGCGAAGAGGGGATGCACGCGCTCTCCGGCCTGCTGCACGCCAACCTGAGCGGCAAGCTGGGCAAGGCGGTGCCGCAGCTGGCGCCCATGCTGGATCAGTTCGCCGCCATGGGTTACCTCAAGGTGGACAAGGAGCAGCTGACGGCCGAGCTCAAGCTCGACAAGGGTGCCATGACCGTCAACGGTCTGCCGCTCTGATCGACGTTGCTTTCGTGCACATAAAACAAAGGCTCCCGCGGGAGCCTTTGTTGTTTTCAGTGGCCGGGATTACTTGAATACCACCGTCTTGTTGCCGTAGACGAACACCCGCTCGTTCAGCACCAGCTCCAGTGCCCGGCTCAGCACCGATTTCTCCACGTCGCGGCCGGCCTTGGCCATGTCGTCGGCGCTGAAGGTGTGATCGACGTGGATCACGTCCTGCTCGACGATGGGGCCCTCATCCAGATCGTCGGTGACGAAGTGGGCGGTGGCGCCGATCAGCTTGACCCCGCGATCGAAGGCCTGGCGATAGGGGCGGGCACCGATGAAGGCGGGCAGGAAGGAGTGGTGGATGTTGATGATCTTGCGCGGATAGGCCTCGACGAAACTCGGGGTCAGCACCCGCATGTACTTGGCCAGCACCACGTAGTCGGGCTGGTAGCCGTCGATGATGGCGCGCACCTGCTCTTCGTGCTCGGTACGGCTCAGATCCTCGTGGCTGACGGTGTGGAACGGAATGTCGAACTTGCCGGTCAGCTCGGCGAGGGTGTCGTAGTTGCCGATCACCGCGACTATGTCCATGTCCAGCGCACCGGCGTAGTTCTTCATCAGGATGTCGCCGAGGCAGTGGGTCTCCTTGGTCACCAGGATGACGATGCGCTTCTTGCCGGCCTTGACCAGGCGGCGCTGGGCACCGGCGGGGAGGGCATCATCGAGGTCGGCCAGCAGGGTCTCGTCGTTGAAGCGTCCTTCCAGCTCGGTGCGCATGAAGAAGCGGCCGTTTTCGTGATCCACGAACTCGTCGTTCTTGTTGATGTTGAGCTGGTGCTTGTAGCAGATGTTGGTGATCTTGGCGATGAGGCCCTTGGCGTCCGGACAGTCCGTCAGCAGTATTTTCTTTTCCATCTCTGTCATGATTCCGTTTGTGTTGTTGGCGCCTGAGTCTGCGCAGGCTGCGCGTTTTTTCAGGCACTATGCCACAAACAAAATCAGAAAAGACAGTGCGCCGTGCGCCCTGATGCAATGCGGCCACAAGCGGTACGCTATTCATCTTTGATGGGTTTTGGGCTGGTATCCGGCGTTTTTTTTCTTTACGCTGTCTGCGCTTATTCTCAGGGCGGGGTGAAATTCCCCACCGGCGGTATCCCGATGTGACTCGGGGAGCCCGCGAGCGCCCGACCCGGTATTGCACCGGGACGGGGTCAGCAGATCCGGTGAGATGCCGGAGCCGACGGTCATAGTCCGGATGAAAGAGGATAAGACAGATATTGCAGGCAAGCCCCATGGGCCGGCCGCTGCATACCTATCTCTGTCTGCCTTTCCATGCCCTGATTCTGGTCCTTGTCTTGTTTAGGAGTCTTACCATGAATCAGTCTCTTCTCAGTGAATTTGGTGATCCCATTGCCCGTGTCGACGCGGCACTGGCAGCTTTGCGTGCCGGTCGCGGCGTGCTGGTGGCCGACGATGAAGATCGGGAGAACGAAGGGGATCTCATCTTCGCCGCCGAATCCATGACCAACGAACAGATGGCGATGATGATCCGCGAGTGTTCCGGCATCGTCTGTCTCTGCCTGACCGATGAACGGGTACGTCAGCTCGAACTGCCGATGATGGTGGAGGCCAACTCCAGCCATTATCAGACCGCCTTCACCGTGACCATCGAAGCGGCACAGGGGGTGACCACCGGCGTGTCGGCGGCCGATCGCATCACCACCATTCGGGCCGCCATCGCCGATGGCGCCAGACCATCCGATCTGCACCGCCCGGGCCACGTCTTCCCGCTGCGGGCCCGCACCGGCGGGGTGTTGACCCGTCGCGGCCACACTGAAGCCACGGTCGATCTGATGCAGCTGGCCGGACTCAAACCGTTCGGCGTGTTGTGCGAACTGACCAAGGAAGATGGCTCCATGGCGCGGCTGCCGGATCTGGTGGCATTCGGTCGCCAGCATCAAATGCCGGTGCTGACCATCGAGGATCTGGTGCAATATCGTCAATTGCTGTCAGAACGTTCAGCCTGAGCCTCATACGAAATTGTAATAAGCCCAAAATTTGGTTACGCTTTGTGCGAACCTCATCCAGAGACCCTCATTTTTGGCTTAACTTTGCACAAAAAGTGTACGTTTAAAAAAAAATGAGGGTTTTAATGCATTTATCTGTGATGGGGCCTATCCAAACTATGATTTTTTTGTGCCATAATCACGCCGCTTGCTAAACGTCTGGCGAGTTAAAGGGAGCTTTTAAAATGAAAAAAATGTTGTTGGTAGGTGTTGTTGGTCTGTCCGCTCTGCTGGGCGGTTGTGCAAACACCAGCGAACTGGAAACTTCCGTTCAGAATCTGTCTAACAAAGTTGACCAACTGGCTCAAGATGTTAGCGCTGTTCGTGCTGATCAATCCAAGATCGCTGCTGATGTTGCAGAAGCCAAGCAAGAAGCTATGCGTGCTAACCAGCGCATCGACAACATGGCTACTTCCTACAAGAAGTAATCCATGCGAAAAAAATGGCGCAGTTATGCGCCATTTTTTTTTGCCTGAAATTCGTCAAATTCCCGCGTTTTCCCCGCTGATACCCGCCTGACAAGGCAATGCCGAACACTCGGCATCACCCCGTTTTTCATTTCCGCATCGATCAGTAGAGCAGGCTGTAGAGCTTGCGACGGTAGCTCTGCGCCGCCGGGTTGCTGCCCATGGTGGTCAGGATGTCGAGATAGGTCTTCTTGGCATCACCGAAGGCGAGATCCCGTTTGAGGATGGTAAACAGCAGCGTCAGCGCCTCTTCCTGCCGGCCGGCCTGGCTGTATTGCACCGCCAGCTCCTGGGCCAGGGCAAAGTTGTCCGGCTCCTGCTGGTGACGGGCTTCCAGTGCCCGCAGCTCCGGGCTGTCGGCGGCCTGCTGGGCCAGTGCCAGCCGGGATGTCAGGGTCTGGTAGTGATCGTCCTGGGCGATCATCGGGATTTTGCCCAGTCGCTCCTGCGCTTCGTCCAGCAGATTGAGATCGAGCGCCGCCTGAATGAGCCACAGGCTGATGTCGTGGCGCTCCGGTGCCAGCTGATGGGCCTTGCCGAGATGGGCATAGGCAAGGTCCGCCTGACCCTTCGCCAGCGCCTGCTGTCCCTGTTCGAACAGCAACTCCTCCTCCTTGGGAGCGAAGGCGGCAAAGTAGTGGCGCAGGGTGGCTTCGTCCTGCGGGCCTTCCAGAATGGCCTGCTCGTCAGGGCGGCCCTGATGGAACAGCACCAGCGCCGGCAGGGCGCGCAGGCCGAGCTGACCAGCTAGCGGCTGCAGCTGCGGATCGTTCATGTCCACTTTGGCCAGGGTCACCTGGGGATTGACCGGGCCGACCAGCGCTTCCACCAGCGGGGTCATGGCTTGACACTCCGGCATCTGGGGGGCGTGGAAATAGATGACGATCGGCTTTTTCATGGAAGCATCGATCAGGGCGCTTTGGAAATTCTGGGGATGGATGTCGACGATCATGAGGCTGACTCTTGGAAAATGGTGTGAGTTAACATGGGGTTGATGGGCGCAGAATTCAAGCTGCCATCGAGCAGCCAGCCGTTGACGGAGAGGGTCGGTGCGGCCAGGCTGAGCCAGCCCCGGCCGATGGGCCAATCCTGTACCCGGTAATCCTGTTCATCGAGTTGGTTGTCGAGCCGCCACGCCTGCTGCGGCACAAAGCATACCTTGTCGAGGCCGGCGGCAATGCCGGCGCCATAGGCCTTCAATACCGCCTCCTTGCGCGACCAGAACCGATAGAAGGCCGGCTCTTGCTCCGCCTCTGGCAGGGCGAGCAGCCACTCATATTCACTCTGCGCATAAAAACGGCGGGCCAGTGGCAGAATTTGGCGGCGCCGCTGACCCATCTCTATATCCACTCCGAGCGGGCCGGTGGCACAGAGGGCAATCGCCAGCCAGTCACCGCTGTGGCTGAGGTTGAACTGCCAGCGCCCGTCGTTCAGCACCGGCTTGCCGTGCGGGTTGCTGCAAAACTGCAGCGCATCGGGGCGGCACTGTAGGCGCTCGGCCAGCAGCCGTCGCAGCAAGCCACGGCTGAGCAGGTACTCCTGGCGGCGTGCCAGCTGACCGATGGACTGCCATGTCTGCCGTTCTTCGGGGGAGAGCATGGTTTGCAGCAGGCTCAGCTGGTCGGCGTCCGTGTTTGCCGGTTTTAACAAATAGAGATCCACAGAGATCATAATTTTTCACTTAAAAAGCATGCTGAAACAGCGATAAAAGTCAGTTTGATCCGGCCTGGGTGGCCCCTTTCGAGATTGTATATTGTTTGGCCACGATCACATTAATCAGGAAAAATAATGCATTTCCTTGCAAAAATGTGATGTCGATAGGGATTTTCGCTTGCCTCGATAGAATTCTTGGATATAGTCGGGTGCTGTTGCCTTATAAATTGCCCGTTCGGGCCGTATTTTAACAAGTTTTACTATTTTGCGGGGATAAAGGATTGCGCCACCTGATGCTACTGCTGGTCGCGCTCGGAATGGTGGGTTGTGCCTCGGCACCCCAGCCCGAGGTCGCGAGCAAGATCGAAGTTTCCATGATGGAACCCGTTATTGAACCGGAAGCTTCGCAAACCCCAGATGTAAACGAAATCCTGACAGTATACAAAGAGTGGCGCGGTGTTCCTTACCGCATGGGCGGCAGCAGCCAGCGCGGCATCGATTGTTCCGCCTTCGCCCGTGAAGTGTTCCGCAACGCCGTCGGCATCGAACTTCCCCGTGATACCCGCTCCCAAGTCCATGAAGGCACCCGCGTTTCCAAGCAGGATCTGGTCGAAGGTGACCTGGTTTTCTTCAAGATCAATCGCCGTCTCAATCATGTCGGCATCTATGTGGGCAACGGTGAATTCATTCACGCCTCCACCCGCGCCGGGGTGACGCGCTCCAAGCTCGACAGCTCCTACTGGCGCAGCAAATTCTGGCAGGCACGCCGGATCGACATCTGAGTCAGGCTGGACAAACGGCTCGCAGTACGGACTGTTTTTCCAACCTCACTTGAACCGGGCTCGACAGCCCGGTTTTTTTATGGCCGTCATTTAGACTTTCCGGGGCCAAGTCACTATAGTGTGGGCCCGTTTTCCTCGGCAGGCCCAGCATGAAGACCCATTCCGACCGCAAATCCGGATTGCATCCACGCAATCGCCATCAGGCTCCCTATGATTTCGATGCACTCTGCCAGCGTACCCCCGAGCTGCAACCCTTCGTGTTCGTCAATGAACACGGCACCCAGACCCTGGACTTTGCCGATCCGGCCGCCGTCAAGGCGCTGAACAAGGCGTTGTTGGCGCTGCACTATGGCATTGCGCACTGGGATCTGCCGGCCGGTTATCTCTGCCCGCCCATTCCGGGGCGGGTGGATTATCTGCATCGGGTGGCCGATCTGCTGGCCGAGAGTGCCGGCAAGGTGCCGACCGGCAAGGGGGTGCGGGTGCTGGATATCGGGGTCGGTGCTAACTGCATCTATCCGCTGCTGGGGACCCGCGAATATGGCTGGCGCTTCGTCGGCTCCGACATCGATCCGGTGTCGGTCAAGGCCGCTACTCTGCTGGCCAAGAGCAACGGGCTGGGCAGCCAGATCGAATGCCGTCTGCAGGGCAAGGCTGGCGACATCTTTCAGGGGATTGTGGCGCCGCGCGAGCGTTTTGCGCTGACCCTCTGCAATCCTCCCTTTCATGCTTCACTGGCAGAGGCGAGCAAGGGAACGGAGCGCAAGCTGCGCAACCTGGGCAAGGTGGCGACGGCCAAGCCGGTGCTCAATTTCGGCGGTCAGAAGGCCGAGCTCTGGTGCGAAGGGGGGGAGGCCGCCTTTCTGGCCAACATGATTGCCCAGAGCAAGGCATTCGCCAGCCAGTGCCTCTGGTTCAGCTCGCTGGTGTCGAAAAAAGAGAACCTGCCGGCGGCCAAGCAGGGGCTGAGCCGGGTCGGGGCCCGTCAGGTGCGGGTGCTCGAGATGACCCAGGGCAACAAGACCAGCCGGGTTCTGGCCTGGTCTTTCCAAGGCGAGGCGGCCAGCAGGCAGTGGTGGTCGCCGATGGCGCACGATAACGCCTGAGCCGGCTGAAGCGGGACGACGACAAGGGGCATGCCGATGGTATGCCCCTGTTTTTTGGTGGGCTTCAGTGGCCAGTCTGGGTCGATACCCGGCACCCATGACAATCGTTTTTCCCCTTGTGGCATCTGGGCTGGCGCCTGCATGTTAGTGATCACTTTCATCCTCGGTACAGTTGTACGCTGAGATTTTTTTGCACTTGCAGTTGAAACTTTCATAAAATAGGACTGGTTAGACCTCTTTACAGGCTTTGAATCGAATAGGGATCGGTACATGAAAGTTGTCGATTTTCTGAAGCGCAAGCGCGAAATACTGGCGCAGCACCCCTTTGAGCTCAAGGATTGGCTCTCTCCGGCGATCCGCGACTACTGGCGTGAGTTTCAGCAAAAGGCACACCTCCACCCTCTGCTGGGCCGGGTGCTGGATTTGCAGAACGACAGCCAGTCGACGCAGCAACAGCAGGGCGCGGCGCAAGCCGTCAACGGCCAGCCCGTGCCGCTGGATACCCCTGCCGTCGAACTCAGCGGCGAGGCAGCCGCTCTGTTTGCCACCTTGCAGGAGCGCATCGGCGAAGAGACCCATGTCGGTGAGTGGTTGCTGGTCAGCCAGCAGATGATCAACGAGTTTGCCGCCGTGACCGGCGACAACCAGTGGATCCACACCGATCCGGAGCGCGCAGCGGCCGAGTCACCGTTCAAGACCACCATTGCCCATGGCTTCCTGACCCTGGCGTTGTTGCCGCGGTTGACGGGCAGCATCAACGAGGCCGCTCCCGAGTTTCCGACCGCCCGCATGGTGGTGAACTTCGGCCTGGATCAGGTGCGTTTCCCGTATCCCATCAAGGTGGACAGCAACATCCGCGCCCGCACCAAGCTGGCTCGGGTTACCCCGATCAAGGGCGGGCTGGAGCTGCTCAAGGAGATCAAGGTCGAGATCGAAGGCATTCGTCGCCCAGGCTGCGTCATTGAATCGGTCACCCGGATCTACTTCTGACGGGGTGACGGTGTCACCTGCTGGCACGCATCGTATTGAAAAAAACAGGCTCACCTCGGTGAGCCTGTTTTGTTTATGGCGTTTGTTGCACTTGCCGATGTCGCTTCTATATAGGCGCCGCTCGCGCATCCATGGCTTGCCCCGAGGGCTAGAAGCTGGCCCCCAGGCTTATCAGATGACGCCACTCTTTGCCTGATAAGGGTGTTTGCACACCTTGATAGTCCAACCTGGAGTCTTCCCAATCGAGCTCGCTCGACCAGGAGAGGCGCAGATGATCGTTGAAGTAGTAGCGCATCCCCAGGCTGCCCTGCACGGCCTGCTCCCGGGTGATGTAGGGGGATGGCTGGTCCAGATAGCGCTTGTAGGTGCCCTTGCTGAACAGCTCCAGTTGCTCCGACCAGAGCGCGATGGGTTGCCGGTAGTCCCAGCCAAGGCCCATCAGGGGATAGTTGATGATCCTGTCGTTGAACAGATCGATGATAAAGATGGTGTTGATGTCATCCGGCCGGAAGTAGGAACGCTCCAGCCCGGCCTGGCTGATCAGCTCCAGCCGTCGCCGCTTGTCGTTCCAGAACCGGTAACCAGGTCCGGCCACATAACCTACATCCATGTATTCGGGGCTCAGCATATGATATTCAAAGTCGACGGCGGAGCGTAGAAACCAGCGCTGATCGAAGAAGAAGTCCAGCATGGGCTTGAGCCGGTACTCATGGCTGTTGGTGACGTTGTTGGCGGTCTCGTAGATGTACTCCCCATCCAGCGTATAGCGCCAGTCGAGGTTGGCCACCTCGGTGGAGGCTTTCAGGTTGACGTTGTTGGTCTGCTTGTCGCTGTGCTTGAGCTTGACGTTCAGATCGCTGCTACCGCTCCACAGCCAGGCTTTCTGGTCATCTGGCGTCAGGGCCAGCAGGGTAATGCCGGTCTTGACGGTCGGTTTGGGTTTGTCCTGCTTCTCGATGCGCCAGCGCTTGACCGCTTCGCGCTTGACTGTGATGGGGGCGCTGTAAGGGAGCGCGATGCGCACTTGCTGGTCACCTATCTCCTCTATGGTGCCGGTCAGCCGGTCACCGTTGTCCATCCAGAGGATGTCGGCCGATACCGCCGGGCTCAGCAGCAGGGCCAGCAGATAAAAAATGCGGTAGCTCATGAAGATCCTCGTGAACATGGTTGGCCATCAGCCGCTGACGGGACGGGGGATACCGTTCTTGCTGTTTAGCACGCTGGCGGCCTTGTCACCATCGACTTCCGGTTTGGCGATGAAGGCTTCCACCTCAGGGGAGAGGATCAGCGGGGCGCCCTGTTCCAGTTCCAGTTCGGTACGGGAGAGCGGTGAGTGCACCTCCAGCCAGTGGCGGCCATCAGGCTCGATGGCGGTTTTGACCGGCTGGTTGATCACCCGCACCTGAGTGCCGATGGGGACAATCTTGAACAGGGCCTCGATGTCGTCGGGGCGCAACCGAATGCAGCCTGCGCTGACCCGCAGACCGACGCCAAAATCCTTGTTGGTGCCGTGGATGAGGTAGTCCTGCTTGCCATAACCGAGGCGCATGGCGAACTTGCCGAGGGGATTGTCGGGACCGGGCGGCACCACCGCCGGCAGGGTGATCCCCTTTTGCTCGAGCCAGGACTTGCGCACCATGGGGCCGGGCACCCAGGTCGGATTAGGATTCTTGGCGATCACCGTGGTGGTCATCTCCGGCGTCTCCCGCCCTATGTCACCGATCCCGATGGGCAGCACCATCACTTCGTTTTTGCCTTTCGGGAAGTAGTAGAGGCGCAGCTCCGGCAGATTGATGACGATGCCCTCGCGAGGCACGTCCGGCAGCAGCATCTGGGTTGGCAGGGTCAGCCGGGTGCCCGGCTTGGGCAAATAGGGATCGACCCCTGGATTGGCTTCGAGCAGCGCCAGAAAACCAATCTGGGTGTGCTTGCCGATGAGCTCAAGATGTTCATCTGGCTGGACTATGTAGTCCTCCAGTTCGCCGATCAGGCGGCTGCCTGCCGGGGGCAGCGGATAGATGGTGGCGAGGACCGGAGCCGTCAGCAGGCTGGCGGTCAGCGCCAGCAATGAGAGGGTTCGTGCTATGAACATGTACTTCCTGTCTGATTGAGATGAGGGGGCCGCGAGGCGACCCCCTTGGGTAAAAGGGGGAAATTGTCAGTCAAACGGGTGACGATTGCCAGCTTGGTAGGCCAGGGTTACAGCCGGGTCCCGACGTGGCAATCCATCATGTTGACCGTTTCTTGCCCGTTTTTAATGCAAGGCAGCATAACCTGCAATGAACAGCATGCTTGGAGGGCGGTGGGAGAGGGGATGAGTGGTGAGTAGCGCCGGCGGCACCCATACAGGGGGTGTGTCTCGGCGTCGGTACTGCATCGACAGCAGGCACGACAGCGGGGAGCATCTCGCCACCGGGTGCGCGCTCATCTGCTGGTTTTATGTGCAGTCGTTTGATCTTTAAAGAGATTCAAGTTGATTTCCAAAGGCGGCTCCGGTAACAATGATGCCCCGTGGAGAGATGCCGGAGTGGCCGAACGGGATTGACTCGAAATCAATTGTGGCAGCAATGCCACCCAGGGTTCGAATCCCTGTCTCTCCGCCATCTTCAAGGCCCAAGCTGCTAGCCAGCTTGGGCTTTTTCGTTTTTGCGTCTACGAGTATGCCACCCCGTATTCCATGCCAGTGGATCCCCCCGGCTTATCTAGCCAGTGTTGAGCTGTTCGAAACATTGCTTTCACCTTATTGGCTCCCCCGTTGCTCTGCACGGCCTGCCTGCCAGCGCTGCAGGCGCTCCTGCGCCCCGATGATGAAGACAAAAAAGACCGGCACGAAGAAGATGGCCAGCAGGGTGCCGCTGATCATGCCGCCGAACACGCCGGTGCCGATGGCATGCTGGGTCTCCGCGCTGGCACCACTGGCAAGCATCAGCGGCACCACGCCTAGGGTGAAGGCGAGCGACGTCATCAGGATGGGGCGCAGACGCAGGCGTGCGGCGGTCACCGCAGCGTCAAGCAGCGAGCGCCCTTCGCCGTGCAACTGGCGGGCAAACTCCACGATGAGGATGGCGTTCTTGGCCGACAGCCCGATGATGGTGATCATGCCCACCTTGAAGAAGACGTCGTTGGGCATGCCGCGCAGCATCACCGCCGCCACGGCGCCGAGCAGGCCCAGCGGCACCACCAGCATCACGGAGAGCGGAATGGACCAGCTCTCGTAGAGCGCGGCCAACACCAGGAACACTACCAGCGCCGACAGCAGCATCAGCAGGGGGGCTTGCGCCGCCGACTGGCGTTCCTGCAGCGACTGTCCCGTCCAGGCCACGGCGAAGCCTGGCGGCAGTTGCGCCACCAGCTGCTCCATCTCCGCCATCGCGGCGCCGCTGGAGATGCCTGGCGCCGCCCCCCCGGCAATACGCACGGCGGGGAAACCATCAAAACGCATCATCTGTTGCGGTGATTCCCGCCAGACCGGCACCACCACCTCCCGCAGCGGCACCATGCCGCCGCTGGCATTGCGTACCCGCAGGCCGAGCACATCATCGAGCTGCATGCGCGACGACGCATCGGCCTGCAGGATGACCTGCTGCATGTGTCCGCCGTTGGGGAAATCGTTGACATAGAGGGACCCCATCGCCGCCGACAGGGTACTGCTCACGCTGGTGAACGAGAGCCCCATGGCCTCGGCCTTCTGCCGGTTGATCTCGAGGTGAACGCTCTGGCCGGGGGGCAGACTGTCCGGGTAGACATCGCTCACCACCTTGCTGTTGGCGGCCAGCGCCAGCAGTTGTACCTGGGCGGCCAGCAGTGCGGCTTCTCCCCGATTGGCCCTGTCCTGCAGAAAGAGGGTGAAGCCGGAAGCGGTGCCCAGCTCGTCGATGGCAGGCGGCATCAGGCTCATTACCGTGCCTTCATGGCTGTTGGCCATGGCCGCTTGTGCCTGCTCTGCCTCTTCGGCGGCCGTGGCACCATGACGCTGATCCCAGTCTTTGAGCATGGTGAAGGCCATGGCCGCATTGGGGCCGGCGCCGGAGAAGCTGAAGCCTTGCACCACCAGGTTGGTGTCGAGCGCCTCGCGAGAGGCCACATGGGCTTCGAACTCCTTGATGACGGCCAGGGTGCGCTCGCTGGTGGCACCGGTCGGCAGCTGGATGGAGGTCATGAAGTAGCCCTGATCCTCGTCCGGTAGAAAAGAGGAGGGCAGCTGGGTGGCCGCGATGGCCAGCACGGCGCAGAGGGCGGCGAAGGTGGCCATCACGCGTCCGCTGCGCCCGACTAGCGAAGTCACCCGTGCGCCGTAGCCCGCCGTGATCCGCTCGATGCCCCGGTTGAAGGCGCCGAAGAAACCGCGCTTTTCATAGTGATCCGGGCTGATCGGCCGCAGCAGGGTGGCACAGAGCGCTGGCGTCAGGGTCAGGGCGAGGAAGGCGGAGAAGAGGATCGACACCGCCATCGACAGGGTGAACTGCTGGTAGATGACCCCCACCGAGCCGCCGCCGAACGCTATGGGGATGAACACCGCCGTGAGCACCAGGGTGATGCCGATCACCGCCCCGCTGATCTCCTTCATGGCCTGCGACGTTGCCTCCCTGGGTGACAATCCTCGGCTGGCCATCAGGCGTTCGACGTTCTCCACCACCACGATGGCGTCGTCGACTATGATGCCGATGGCCAGCACCATGCCGAACATGGTCAGGGAGTTGATGGAAAAGCCGGCCAGCAGCATCACCGCGAAGGTGCCGAGCAGGGCGATGGGGGCGACGATGGCCGGGATCAGGGTGTAGCGCAGGTTCTGCAGGAACAGGAACATCACCAGAAACACCAGCACCATGGCTTCCAGCAGGGTGTGGATCACCTTTTCGATGGAGACCTTGACGAAGGGGGCCGAGTCGAACGGGATGGAGTAAGCCATGCCCGCCGGCAGGGTCGGTGCGAGCTGGGCAAGGCGCGTGCGTACCGCATCGGCGGTGCGCACGGCGTTGGCGCCGGGGGAGAGCTGGATGGCGGCGCTGGTGGCGGCTACGCCGTTCTCGCGGTTGGCAAAGGCGTAGGATTGTGCTCCCAGCTCGACCCGGGCCACATCACCCAGCACCAGCTTGGCGCCATCAGTACCGGCCCGCAGCACGATGGCGGCGAACGCCTCGGGAGTCGTCAGCTGCCCCTCTACCGTGAGGGGGACCGTCAGGCGCTGGTCAGGCAGGGCGGGTTCGTCGCCGAGGCGCCCCGGTGCAATCTGCACGTTCTGCTGCTCGATGGCCTGCGCCACCTCGCTGATGGTCAGCCCGTAGGCGGCGAGCTTGCCCGGATCCACCCAGATGCGCATGGCCTGCTCGGCGCCGAACAGCTGCACCCGCCCCACCCCATCGATGCGGCGTAGCTCCTGCACGATATTGCGCGCCATGTAGTCGTTGAGGGCGACCTCATCGAAGCGGCCATCCGGTGAGGTCATGCCGACCATCATCAGAAAACCGGAAGAGGCGGATTCCACCTGCAGGCCATTTTGCCGCACTGCTTGCGGTAAACGGGGTTCGACCGCCTTGATGCGGTTTTGCACGTCCATCTGGGCCAGCTCCGGATCGGTGCCCGGTTTGAAGGTGGCGGTGATCTGCGCGCTGCCGGAGGCGTCTACCGATGACTCGAAGTAGAGCAGGTTCTTCACCCCCGACAGCTCGCGCTCGATCAGGCTCACCACCGCATCGTTCAGGGTCTGCGGTGTGGCACCGGAATAGGTGGCATAGAGGGTCACCGATACCGGCGCCACCGAGGGGTAGCGGGAGATGGGTAGCTTGGGGATGGCGATGACGCCTGCCAGCACGATGAAGAGGGCGATCACCCAGGCAAACACCGGGCGATGAATGAAAAACTGCGGCATAGAAAACTCTCCGATTCAGCGGGTGCCGGCATCAGCCTGCTGGCTGACTGCGGGGGATGGCCAGGGATGGGCAATGACTTGCGCCCCCGGGGTCAGGCGGTCGATCCCCTCGATCACCACCTGTTGTCCGGCGCTGAGTCCGGATGCGATGCGGTAATGGCGCGCCACCAGCTCACCGGTTTTGACCGGTATCTGCTGTGCCTGCCCCTGGTCATCCAGCACCCACACGCTGGTCTGGCCCGATGTACGCACCACCGCCTGCTGAGGCACGCTCAGGGCGTTGGCATAGTGAGCCCGGGGAATGCGCGCCTGCACGTAGAGACCGGGCAACAGGCGCCTTTCGGGGTTGTCCACCAGCACCCGCAGCAGCACATCGCCGGTACCTGCATCCACCTCGATGCCGGAGAAGAGGATGTGTCCCTGCATCCCCAGCGGCTTGCCGTCGCTGCCGAGGATCGCCACCGCCAGTTCCGGTGCCGTCGAACCAGCCTGCTGGCGCAGGGTGTCCAGCACAGAGGCCGGTTGACGCACATCGACGTAGACCTGATCGATCTGCTGGATCCTGGCCATGGGGGTGGCATCGGTAGGGGACACCAGGGCCCCTTCACTCACCAGCGCCTGATCGATGCGCCCGGTGATGGGAGCCTCCACGCTGGCAAATTGCAGGTTCAGCTGGTGCCGGGCCAGGGTTGCCTTGGCCTGGGCCACGTCGGCGGCCGCCTGATCCCGCTGGGAGACGGCATCGTCATAGGTCTGGCGGCTGATGGCCTCGGTGCGCAGCAGCGGTACCAGACGGTCAATCTGGATACGGGCGCGGGCCAGTACGGCCTGGGCCCGCTGCAATGCCGCGGCGGCGCTGTCGACATCCGCCTTGAAGGGGGCCGGGTTTATCTGGAAGAGCACGGTGCCTGTGCTGATTTCGGCGCCCTGCTCGAACAGACGGCGCTGCACGATGCCGCTGATCTGGGCCCGAATTTCGGCGCTGCGTAGCGCGGTCACCCGGGCGGGCAGATCCTCGCTGATGACCAAGTCCTGACCTGCCAGCGTCATCACCGACACCTGAGGAAGGGCCGGCACGTCCTGTGCTTGCGGCGCCCCATCGCAACCTGCCAATCCGAATACGGCAATGACGGCGAGCAGGGCGCCCGCATACCGCTGTTTGACAAACATCATACTCACCTCGTTAAACCGTCTCCCGGGCATGGTGTTGCCGTGAGAGAACATAGAGCGGGCATTATGGAGAGGGGCTATTGCGAATGATTCGAGGCTTTGTGGAGAATCCATGGAGGCGGTGATAAAGTTCAAGCCCACCATTTTCGAGTCAGACCATGTCGTATCTTCCTGCTTCCGCCAACCCGGCGGCCCAGTCACTGGTACTGATTGCAGAGGATGAAGCCGAGATCGCCGACATCCTCGCCGCTTACCTGCAACGCCACGGATTGCGCACTTTGCATGCCGCCGATGGCCGCGAAGCCCTGGCCATGCACCAGACATGCAAACCCGATCTCCTGTTGCTGGATGTGCAGATGCCACGGCTCGATGGCTGGCAGGTACTCAGCGAGATCCGCGCCCGTGGCGACACGCCGGTGATCATGCTGACCGCCCTGGATCAAGACCTCGACAAGCTGATGGGGCTGCGCATGGGGGCGGATGACTATGTGGTCAAGCCCTTCAACCCGGCCGAAGTGGTGGCTCGGGTACAGGCGGTGCTCAGACGCAGCCAGGCAGCAAAACAGGCTACGGCCAGGGTGCTGCGGGTCGGCCCCTTCCAGATCGATCTGGAGAGCCACGAGGCCAGCATTTGTCGCGATGAGGGGCAACAGATGCTGGATCTGACCCTGACCGAGTTCAAGTTGCTTGCCTCCCTGATGCGGGCCCCAAAAAGGGTGTTCAGCCGCGCTGAACTGCTGACCCACTGCCTGCCCGAGGGGGATACCCAGGAGCGCACGGTGGACAGCCACATCAGCAAGCTGCGCAAGAAGCTGGAGGCACAGGGCATCCAGGGGGTGCCCGCCAGTGTCTGGGGCGTCGGCTATCGCTTCGGGAGCGATGCGTGAAATCGGCACCCGGCCTGCGCAGGCAGATTATCCACTCCCTGGGCTTGATGGCGCTCGGCATCATCTCCCTCGCGGTGATCGGCACCTATGTGTTCTACGCCATTGCCGTGACCTATGTGCCTGGCAGCATCTCCGAGAGCTGGATGCCCTCCAGGGTCGAGATGATCTGGATAGGCTCAACCATTCTCATTGCATTGGGGATGGCGCTGTACGTGGCGGTGCGCCTCTCTCGTCGCATCCTGACTCCCCTCAACTCGGTGGCGAACAGCCTGCGAGAGGTGGCACAGGGTAGGCTCGACGCCCGGGTGCCGCTGGATGAACAGGCGATCGGGGAGACGGCGCAACTGGTGCGCGATTTCAACACCATGGCCGAGCGACTGCAGAGCATGACCCGCGAGCGGGAGTTCTGGAATGCAGCCATAGCCCACGAGTTGCGTACCCCGGTGACCATATTGCGCGGCCGCTTGCAGGGGCTGGCCGAAGGGGTATTTCCGCCAGAGCGTGCGCTCTTTGAAGGGCTGCTGCGCCAAGTGGAGGGATTGACCCACCTGATCGAAGACTTGCGGGTGCTCAGTCTCAACGACAGCGGCCACCTGGAGCTGCAACGAGAGGAGATCAGGCTGGCTGACGAGCTTGCCGTGGTGCTCGAGGCGTTTGCCACCCCTCTGGCCGCGAGCGGTTTCACCCTCAAGCGGGAGCTCGATGCCGAACTCTGTGTCGGTTGTGATGCACTTCGCATCCGTCAGGCCCTGATGGCGCTGCTGGAAAATGCCCAGAAGCACGCGGTGCCCGGCATGCTGACTGTGCGCCTGCATCGTTCGGGCGTCCAGTGCATCCTGAGCGTGGAGGATGAGGGGCCTGGTATCAGCGAGGAGGTTGCCGCCTATATCTTCGAGGCGTTTCGCCGGGGGGATCCGTCACGCTCACGCAAGAGTGGCGGCAGCGGGCTCGGGCTGGCCGTGGTCAAGGCCATTGCCGAGGCCCATGGCGGCAGTGCGGTTTGCCAACCAACCGAACGTGGCGGAACGACATTCACGCTCTCCTGGCCAATCTAGGCCAACAGCCTGCCGGCAAGAGAGGCTATTTCCCCATCTCATGGTGATGGGGTTGAGGCATGCGATGGGGGCATGTATGTCACGGGAACGACAAGGGGATCAAATATGAGGCCCAAGCTGCCAAGCAGCTTGGGCCTCATATTTGCACGCTTGCCGGCTTGTTACCCGGCAGGGCACGTCACGGCGTTACATGCTGGAGAAGACATTCATGATCACCCCGCCCGAGATGATCAGCGCCATCGCCAGGATGGCGGGCAGATCCGGTTTTTGCTTGTAGAGGAGCATCGAGCAGATGGTGACCCCGACGATGCCGAAGCCACACCAGAGCGAATAGGCTACCCCGACCGGAATGGTGCTCATGGCACGGGTGAGGGCGAAGTAGCACAGGCTGTAGGCGCAGACGACCAGTATGGATGGCCCCAATCTGCTGAAACCGTTGGTCTTCTTGATCATCGAGGTGCCGGTGATTTCAGAGCCGATAGAGAGCGCCAGCCATAAAAATCCGAAATTAAACATGGGTCATTCCTTTTGTGTCAGTTGGCGATGTTGTTGTTCATGGGGGGAGTGAGCGGCTCGGCGGAGGCATCGCTGCCCTCTTCGCTGCCCATCTTGGAGAACAGGTTCATGATGACGATGCCGCTGGCGATGACGGCCATGCCGATCATGGCGGCGGTGTCCGGGTGTTGGCCGTAAAACGCCATCCCCAGCGTGGAGACCACCAGAATGCCGGTGCCGGACCAGGTGGCGTAGGCAAGCCCAACGGGAATGTCTTTTACCGCGCGGGAGAGGGAGTAGTAGCAGGTGCAATAGAGCAGCACGAGCAGACCGAGCAGCAGCATCTTGGTGGTTCCTTCACTGCTGCCAAACATCTTGAGGGTGGAGGTGGCCGAGGTTTCGGACACGATCACCAGCAGCATCCATAGCCAACATTTTGTTTTTGAAGACATAAGTTAAACTCCGGGTTTGTTATTTAAGGTAAGGTTGTTTTTCTTTTCTTCTGCTTTTCAAAAAATCGATGGCGGCATCGGTCAGCTGGGCCTCGGCCGTCTGTGCCAGCGCGGGATCCTTCTCTACATCGCTGACCGTGAGATAACGGCGCGCCGTGCCCGCCGGCACCGGGGCCGCGTTGTTCGCCGGAGCCAGCCTCTCCAGCAGCTCATTCATGGTGCACAGCACCACACCGATCTCGCCCAGACGGCTGAGCGCCGCCTGCATGTGCCCGGCGTATGGCGCGCTCGCTTGCGCCCCCAGCAACTGGTTCAGTTCGCTGGCGGGATCGCAGTGATAGCGCAGCGCCAGCACCGGCAAGCCGCTCAGCAGGGCGTCGTGCAGCCGCCGGGCGACGGGGCTGTGCAGCGAGCCGCTCAGCAGGTCCATCGCCAGCGGATAGTCGAGAAAGGGCAGCACCAGCGCGCGATAGGGGGCGGGCGGCAGGGCCTGTTGCCAAACGCTGGCCGGCACTGTCTCCCCCAGCGGTTGCCACAGCGCGCCATCCTCGATCTCTGCTGCCAGCGCAAGCTGCAGGGGCTGCCCACAGCCGGCCAGACGGTTTCGAATGGCCTGCCGATAGCCCTGGGCCGCGGTCACCATCACCAGCAGTGGCGGCTGCAGGCGCCTGAGCATCTGTTCGACCAGGCGTTCAATCTGTTCGTCGGTCATGGGGATCTCCGTTAGCCGAGCAGCCTGACCTGCGCGCCGTTTTTCAAGCCGGCGGCGTTGGCCTCTTCGGTATCGATGTGAAATTCCAGGGCGAAATCGTCGCGCACCCGCACCACCACCTCATCGAAGGTCAACTGGCGCTCACCGTCGCTGCGCACGCTCACCTTCTGGCCGTGGGTCACGTTCAGCTGGCGGGCATCTTGTGGCGAGAGGTGGATATGGCGCCAGGCGCAGATCACCTGGGAGCGCAACTCCACGTGGCCGGCGGGGCCGATGAGCAGGGCGCTGCCGGTATTTTCCAGCTGGCCTGACTCACGGACCGGCGCCTTGATGCCGAGGGTGAAGCAGTCGGCGCGGGAGATCTCCAGCTGTGAAACCGGCCGGGTCGGGCCGAGTACCCGTACCCGGGTCAGCGAGCCCTTGGGGCCGACCACGGTGACGCACTCTTCGGCGGCAAACTGGCCCGGCTGGCGCAGCGGTTTGAGCGGCGTCAGGATGTAACCCTTGCCAAACAGGGCCTCCACATCCTGTTGTGCCAGGTGAACGTGGCGATTCGAGATGCCGACCGGGATCGCCGGGCTGACCAGGCTCAGACGGGCGGCGATCTTTTGATGCAGCTGGGGATCGATCATGCTTTCTTCCCTTTTCTTGCCGCGGCCTGTCGGTCTTCCGCCTGATCGGCGGCAGGCTGGGTAGCTGGTGGAGTGGCCGGCTCGGCCTCGACACCGGTTGGCGGTGGCAGGGCCGAGGTGTCGCTCGTTGCGGCTGTCAGCTCGGTTCTGGTGCTGGCCGGTGCACGCGGCGGGTAGCCCTTGAGGTTGCCGAGCGCCGCTACCGCGCTTGGCTCCGGACGGGCAATCACCAGATAATGGACCTGCTGGTCGATGGTGGCGGCCACCGCGACGCCACGCTCGATGGCGGTGTGGATGGCGCTGATCTCCCCTTCGAAGCAGACACTCACCAGCCCGGAACCCACCTTGCGATAGCCGATGCAGCTGACGCCTGCCGCTTTGCAGGCGGCGTCCACCGCCTGAATGGCGGCGACCAATCCTCGCGTTTCAATTACGCCCAAACTTTTCATCGTCGACTCCTGTTAATGGCGGACCAAGCGAATATCGAAATCAAATTGTGCAAAGAAGCTCTCCAGCCGATCCAATTCGTCCGGTGTATAAGAGGGGTCTTGCGCAATGGGGTAGGGCATATCCAGCCGCTCATATTTCTTGCGGCCCAGCTGGTGGTACGGCAGCATGTCAATCCGCAGGATATTTCCCCGCTTTGCCAATTTCTGTACATATTCGATGGCGCCGGTAATGGCATCCCATGAATCGTTATATCCACGGATGAGCGGCATGCGCACAATCACCTTGGCGCCGTAATCAACCAGCCATTCCAGATTGCGGCGAATACCTTCATTGCCGATACCCAGCATCGCCTTATGCTGTTCACTGTTGATTTGCTTGATATCGAACAAAAAGGTATCGGTGACGGGCGCCAGCTGCTGGTAATTGGCCAGCGAGGTGGTGCCCTGGGTCTCGATGGCGGTATTGATCATCATCTTCTTGCATTCGCTAAACAGCGCGACGGCAAAGTCGGTCTGCAGGCTCATCTCGCCGCCGCCGATGGTGACGCCACCGCCGGAGGAGATGTAAAAGTCATAGTCCTGCATGATGATCTCCATCAGCTCGCTGACGGTGACATCCTTGCCCATGATGTCCAGCGCATGCTGGGTGCAGACCTCTTCGCATTTGCGGCAACCGATGCAATCCTTATTGCGATCGACGAAGTGTTTCATGCTGCCGTTCTCTTCGGCCCGGTAATGGACTCCGGCCGGACAGACATTCACGCAGTCACCGCAGTTGATGCATTTGTCGTGCGAAAACATCACCTGAAATTGGCTGCTGAGCCCTTCAGGGTTGGCGCACCAGGGACAGCGAAGGTTGCAGCCCTTGAAAAAAACCAGCGTGCGAATGCCATCGCCGTCATATATCGAATATTTCTGGATATTGAATATGCGGCCGGTTAATTCATTATTTGCGATCACGCTTGCCTCCTCTCCGGATGTGGCAGGTCGCAGTCGCATTATTTGCGACCTGCCATGACGGAGTACTTCCGGTTATTTTTGCGATTAAGAAAGACGGGTTATCAACGCATCGATCAGAACTTCTCAATCACGGTGCGGCTGATGATCTCGTCCTGCACCTCTTTGCACAGCTCGACGAAATAGGCGCTGTAGCCGGCGACGCGCACGATGAGGTCGCGGTACTTCTCCGGCTCCTGCTGCGCCTTTTTCAGCACTTCGTTGTCGACATAGCTGAACTGCATCTGGCCATTGCCGAGGATGGAGGCGGTACGCAGCAGGGTGATGAGGCCATGGCGTCCCTCCTGGGTATCCAGCAGCCCCTTGAGGAACTTGAAGTTATGCACCATGCCGATGTTCATGGTCTCCACGTTCATCTTGCTGACGGACTTGATGATGGCCGTCGGCCCCTGCTTGTCCGCCCCCTGGGTCGGGCTGATGCCGTCGGAGAGCGGCATCCAGGCCAGGCGCCCGTTCGGCGTGGCGTTGGTCAGCTCGCCGATGGGGGTGTTGTTGGAGATGGAGAGGGTGCCGTGGCTCAGGGTGGAGTAGAGCATCTTGTACTTGCGGCACTCTCGCTCGGTCCACTCGGTGATATCCAGCGCGTACTGGTCGACGTAGTTGTCGTCGTTGCCGTACTTGGGCGCATTGAGGCAGTCGCGGCGCAGCGCTTCGAACCCTTCGAAGTTGGCCAGCAGGGCATCGCGAATTTGTTCGAGTGTGTATCTCTGCTCCTCGAACACCAGCTTGCGGATTGCCGCCATGGAGTCGACATAGGTCGCCAGCCCCGAGAAGATGAGGCCTGGACCGTGGTTGACCACGGCGCCACCGGCGGCAACGTCCTTGCCCTTCTCCATGCAGCCTTCCACCAGCAGTGACATCAGCGGTTTCGGCGCCACGTCGCGGTGCACGCGCTGGCTGATCACGGTGCCGATGGCCGACAGGCGAACGATGTGGGCAATCTGCTGTTTGACCGCCGCATCGAACTGTTCGAAGGTGCGCAGCTCGCGCAGGTCGCCGGTATCCAAACCCTGATGGCTGTCGAACAGCACCATCCGTCCCCGGTTGAGCACGAACTCGATGGCGATGGGCCACTGGGTGTAACCGGTGGAGGTCCACTGATAGATGCGCCCCGATTTTTGCGGCTCGACGCAGCCCATCAGGCAGTAGTCGCGGGCGTCTTCAAAGTCGAAGCCCTTGCGCAGCATCATCTTGATGTGGGAGTCGTCGAAGTGGCAGGCCGGGAAGCCCATCCCCGCCTTCACGACGTCGACGATCTTCTCCATGTATTTCTGCGGTGACTGGTTGTGAATGCGGCAGGCCAGCGACGGCTGGTAGACCTTCACGAACCGCACGGCATCCATGATGAGGTAGGTCAGATCGTTGCAGGCATCGCCGCCGCTGCGCTTCTGGCCGCCCACGGTCAGGTTGATGAAGGGCTGATAGCCGGCGAAGTATTTCGCCCCCAGCTCGCTCGACATCCACATCAGCTCGGCACACTTGATGATGAAGGCCTGCATCAGCTCGAGCGCGCTTTCGTGGGTCAGACGACCCTCGCGGATATCCGCTTCGAACATGGGGTAGCAGTACTGGTCGACCCGACCGAGTGACAGACCGGTCTGGTTCTCTTCGATCTCGAACAGCGACTCCACCGTCCAGATGCTCTGCAGCGCTTCTTGCAGGGTCTTGGGCGGGTTGGCCGGCACGTTCTCGTTCACCTCGGCGATGGTCAGCAGCTCGGCGCGGCGCTGGGCATCCTGCTCTTTCACGGCCAGTTCACGGGCATGGGCCGCGATGCGGCGGGCGTAGTTGACCACCCCTTCACAGGTTTCGATCGCTGCCTTGTAGTAGTAGATGCGATCGATGTCGTCCGGGTTCTCCATGCTCAGCTGGTCGAGATGGGCCTGGGCGTCGGCCTTGATGCCGTTCATCCCCTTGGTGAACAGCAGCACGTCGTAGCCCGGGCAGGTGTCGCCACCCCCGTTGATCTGGTGGTAGGAGAGGTCGCTGACGAAGGTCTCGCCGCTGAAGGCCCAGACGCCGGCTTCCCGGTACTGCGCTTCGCAAATCTCGTCCAGCGAGCGACCTTCCCAGAACGGCACTATCTCTTCGCGGATGGTTTTCTTGTCCGCCTCGCTGATTTCAAAGGGATCTTGCGGACGGGTGCTCATGGTATCGAGCTCGTCGCGTACCCAGCGCCAGGCAATGTCCGGCGAGAAGGCGCCGGCGCGCGGTTTGCCGCACGGGTGGCCGACGATCAGCTCGTCGTTCTGGATAAGGATGGGGGCGGTTTCACAGGCGTGACGAAACGCCTTGGCCCGCAGCAAGATGGTCGGCATGCCAGGGTTGGCCTTGACGACCTCGGTAAAGGCCAGTGCCCGGTAGATGGAGACGCTGGGGCGCACGGTCAGATAGTGGTTGCGCAGGCGCTGCAGGCGCGGTGTCAGCCCCTCCATCACCGGCGTATCGGCACAGGCGGCGAACGGGGCGACAGAGACGTGCTGCACTCCGCGAAAGAGGCGAACCGGCAGCTTGAGGGCGCTCAGGTTTTGCTGGGCGCAGAGGAACATCTCGGAGAGCGGGTTGATGCTCGCTTGCTCCAGGCTGGCGCCGTGCAGCAGGGCATCAAACATGGGGTAGCCGTCGATGGCGCAGGTGGCGCGCACTTCGCTCAGCTCTGCCAGCTTGAACCACAGGCACTCGACGATCTCGTACGCCTGCTGCTCGGTCAGCGCGCCGTTGGCGATGTCGCGCTGGAAGTAGGGCAGCAGCGCCTTGTCGGCCCCTTCCGGGTTGACCGCATAGCTGCCGTTGTCGAGTTGGAGCGCCAGCTGGAACAGGTAGAACGACTGGCAGGCCTCTTTGAAGTTGCGTGCCGGGTGGGCCGGTACATGATGCAAAATGGCGGCGCTGTCGCGCAGCTCGGCTTGGCGGAACGGGTTGGTTTCGGCGGCGGCCAGGGTTTCGGCGCTGTTGGCCAGGTTTTGCGCCAGTGCCATCAGGGCGTCGCAGGCATGGATGGCGGCGCGGCAGCCGTTGACCTCGTCCATGCCGCTGCGGCTGACGGCGCTGCCCAGCGCGCGGGTTTTATCTTCCAGCTGCTGCCTGATGGCCAGCACGCCCTTCTCCACCACCAGCTTGTAGTCGGGGGAATCGATGGCGCTGTTCAGATTCAGGAACTGGAAGGTGGACGGGCGCTGCCCGGCACTTTCGTCGTGGAAAATGGCGCCGTGCGGGGTGCGGGTCTGGTTGCCGACAATCAGCTCGTCGGCACTGATGGTCAGCGGCAGCTGGCGCATCAGCTCGTAAAAGCGGCGTGCCGGTTTGACGGCGGCGGGAATGCCCGCGATGTCGCCATCCAGCCCGCTCAGAATCGTGGCGTGTTCGCTGCACAGGGTGCTGGTGTGCGCCAGTAAACGTTCAGCCAGCACGTTGACGCGCGGCGTTAAGCTGTAGTGTGCCATGAGGTAGGTTCTCCAGTTCTTGTTCTTAGTGGCCGGCGGCGAGAGTGCCGCACCATGCCTTGCGATAGAGTTCGGTCAATGCCCGGGCATCCGGTGCGCGCGGGTTGGTCGGGGTACAGTTGTCGCGCAGCGCCTGGCTTACCATCTCCGCCAGCCGCTGGTCGAAATCGGCTGCGAGGAGGCCGGTATCGCCAATGCCGGCCGGCATCTTCATCTCCTCTTTGAGCGCCTGGATGGCCACCAGCAGGCTGTTGACTCCCTCGCGCGGCGTCTGGGCGGGCAGGTCCAGCAGGTGGGCCAGGCGGGCATACTTGTGGGCGGCCTGGGTATCGCACTGCCCGTCGTGGTCGGCGTTCCATGCCACGACCTGCGCCATCAGGAGTGCGTTGGCACGCCCGTGCGGGACGCGGAACACGCCGCCGAGGGCATGGGCCAGGCTGTGGGTGATGCCGAGCGAGGCGTTGGTGAAGGCCATGCCCGCCATGCAGGAGGCGTTGTGCATCTTCTCCCGCGCCAGCAGATCGTGGCCGTCGCGCCAGCAGGCGGGCAGGTAGCGAAAGACCTGCTGCACCACCTTCTCCGCCAATGCGTCGGAAAAGTCGCTGGCCGCCCGGGAGACATAGGCCTCCAGCGCGTGGCACAGCACGTCCATCCCGGTGTCGGCGGTGATGGCGGGCGGTACCGATGCCACTAGCGACGGATCGAGAATGGCGATATCCGGCAGCAATGACGGGTCGACCAGTACCAGCTTCTCGCTGCGGGCCTTGACCACCGAGAAGCTGGTCACTTCCGAGCCGGTGCCGCTGGTGGTCGGGATGGCCACGAAGCAGGGGCGCTCGCGCCCCAGGTTCGGGCGGGTTTGCGCCAGGGCGAACATGACCGCTTTGGCTGCATCAATCACCGAACCGCCACCGAGCGCGATCACCAGATCCGGATAGCAGCTGTCCATGAGCTTCATGCCGCGCACGACCGTGGTGATGTCCGGATCGGCCACTACATCGTCCCAGCTCTGGAGCGGGATGCCGCGCTGGCGCAGGATCTGCGTCACCCGGTCGGCCAGGCCAACTTTCACCATCATCTGATCGGTGACCAGCAGCGCCTGGCGGGCGGGCACTTCGGCCAGGGCGGACAGGGCGTCCTGACCGAAGCGGATCCGGGGTTTCAGCAAAAATTCACTCATTGGGTCATTCACTCCTCAAGCGTCCCGAAACACCTTCTCGACAATGGCGACCACCGACATGGCCTTGTAGCGGTCTCTGTTGAGCGCGAGGTACTCCTCGGCCAGTACGACGTCGTGCATGCCTGCGCCGACGCTGTCGACAGCGACCCAGGAGCGGTCCTTCATCGGTTGCTGCTGATCGTCCAGCTGGGTGATGAGCAGCAGGTTGCTGCCGCGCAGCTCATCGCACTTCTGCGTAGCGACGACATGTCCGGTTACCTTTGCGAGAATCATGGTTTTTATCGCCTTATCTCAATGGGTTACTTGCCAAGGCGCTCAAGCACCTGACGGATGACCCGCTCCACGTTCTGCTCGCTGATCTCACCGCCAGCCTCGGCGCTGGCGCCGGCAAAACGGTCGTCGGCGCTGTGGCTGGCCGGTGCCGAGGCACTGAAGCGGGCATCGTCGAGGATGCTGCAGGGCTGGGGCGCGGCCGGGGCGGCGCTGGCGGGCTGCACTGCAACCGGCTGGATGGGGGCGCGCAGCTCTTCAATGGTGCGCACGCCGTAACCCACCTTGCGGATGTTGAGCAGGTTCATCGGGCCGACGTTGTCGGAGCTGGAACCGCCGCCGACGGCGCCGCAGCCGAGGGTGAGTGCCGGCGTGAGGTTGGTGGTGGCACCGATGCCGCCGAGGGCGGCCGGGGTGTTGATCAGGATCCGGTTGACCGGTTTTTCCAGGCTGAACTGGCGGATCACGTCCTGGTTGCGGGTATGGATCACCAGGGTGTGGCCCAGCCCTTCGTTGGTCAGCAGCTCGACCACCCGATGACAGGCGGCGCGCCACTCCTCTTCCACGTAGAGGCCGAGCACCGGGCAGAGTTTTTCACGGGAGTAGGGGTTGCTGTGGGAGACGGTGGTCTGCTCGGCCACCAGCACGCGGGTGCTGGGGGGGACGCTGAAACCGGCCAGCTGGCTGAGATGGAGCGCCGTCTTGCCCACCACTTTCGGGTTGATGGTGCCGTTCGGGCGCAGCAGCAGGGCGGCCATCTTGGCTGCTTCGTCTTCGTTCATGAAGTAGGCGCCCTGGGCCGCCAGCTCGCGATGAACCTCGTCGTAGATGCAGCGTTCGACGATGATCGACTGTTCGGAGGCGCAGATCACGCCGTTGTCGAAGGTCTTGCTGGTGATGATGTCCTTCACCGCCTGGTGAATGTCGGCGCTGCGCTCGATAAAGGCCGGGCCGTTGCCCGGGCCGCCGCTGATGGTCGGGGTGCCGGAGGCATAGGCCGCGCGCACCATGCCTTCGCCACCGGTTGCCAGGATCAGCGACACGTCCTTGCTGTGCATCAGCTCGGAGGTGGCCTCCAGGGTCAGCTGGGTGACGCCGTCCACGATGCCCGCCGGAGCACCGGCGGCTTCGGCGGCGCGCTTGACGATTTCGATGGCTTTCCAACTGCACTGGCGTGCGCCCGGGTGCGGCGAGAAGATGATGGCATTGCCCGCCTTGAGGGCGATCAGGGTTTTGTAGAAGATGGTGGAGGTCGGGTTGGTGGAGGGTACCAGCGCGCAGATCACGCCCAGCGGCACGCCCACGTCCATCACTTTTTTCACCTGATCGTCATGAATGATCCCGACGGTCTTCATCTCTTTGATGGCATCGTAAACGTGCAGCGAAGCGAACCGGTTTTTCAGCACCTTGTCTTGCCAGTTGCCAAAACCGGTCTCTTCTGCGGCCATTTTCGCCAGCGTTTCGGCATGGCGCGCGGCTTCTTCGGCCACGTTCTTCACGATGGCGTCGATTTTCTGCTGCGAAAAGGTGGCCATAATCACCTGCGCCTGTTTGGCGTTGCGCACCAGTTCTCTCGCGTTCTGGCGGGAGAGCAAATCGGTATCGAGTTCAATCATGAATCTATCCTTCATCAGACTAAAAAAGTGCGGGCGGGGCGTGCCCTCTCAGGTCATGCCTTGTGCTGCGCCGCGATTTTTTCGATGTCGTTGTGCGGGCGTGCGATGACGCGAGAGGTGACCACTTCGCCAATGCGTTTCGCCGCTTCCACGCCGGAATCCACCGCCGCATTGACCGCGCCGACGTCGCCTTTCACCATGGCGGTGACCAGGCCAGAGCCGACGTTCTCATAGCCGATCAGCTCGACGTTGGCGGCCTTGCACATGGCATCTGCCGCTTCGATGCAGGCCACCAGGCCTTTGGTCTCAATCAGACCAAGCGCTTCTTTCATCATGTTCTCTCCCGTTATTCGGCAATTTTGTAGTGGGCGACAATCTTGCTGATGTCGTTGTGCGGGCGGGCGATGACCAGCGAGGTCACCACTTCACCGATGCGCTGTGCGGATTCCACGCCGGAGTCCACCGCGGCTTTCACGGCCCCTACGTCGCCTTTCACCATGGCGGTGACCAGGCCAGAGCCGACGTTCTCATAGCCGATCAGCTCGACGTTGGCGGCTTTGCACATGGCATCCGCCGCTTCAATGCAGGCCACCAGGCCCTTGGTTTCAATCAAACCCAATGCATCACCCATTTGCGATCTCCCGGCCTCAAGCCTTGTGTTTAATGACGATTTTGTTGATGTCGTTGTGCGGACGGGCGATGACCAGCGAGGTCACCACTTCACCGATGCGCTGTGCCGACTCCACGCCGGAATCCACCGCCGCTTTCACCGCGCCGACATCCCCCTTCACCATGACGGTGACCAGGCCGGAGCCGATGTTTTCATAGCTGATCAGCTCCACGTTGGCGGATTTGCACATGGCATCCGCGGCTTCAATGCAGGCCACCAGCCCCTTGGTTTCGATAAGCCCCAATGCATCACCCATGGTGATCTCCTCAGAACAGATTGTGTGGTGTGGTTAAGGAACCCCGTCCGTGTCACGGTGTTGAGCCACGGTTGCGGCGTTCAATCGCCACTATAGGTATTGGCGGCATTTGTGGAATTTGAATCTGTAAAACTGAGATATTTAGTTTGTTATTCTGTATTTGTGATTTTTATAAGCCGTATTTATCTATTTATGCTGCGACCACGAGGCTGTTTTCGCCTTGCATAAGGCCGAATTCAGGCCCGGGAAAAGATCGTTGGTCGATGTTAATGAGTTGTTGGGCAATGGGGGCCGAGAGGTAATTTGGCCGGCTGCTAACTGTGGCGGAGCTCATGTTTTGCCGGCGAGGCTAAATGTAAAAACCGAGCCGGGTGTGACGGGAAGAAGAGATAAAGGCGGTGACGGCGAGTCAGGCGGGGGGAGGTGGCATTGAGAGCGAGGCGCGCGTCATGTGGATGCCGGCGCGAGAGTGGATGGGACGGGCTGGAAAAGTAGCGGGAACCGGTCCTGCCTAGTGATGCGCAAGGGGCGTCTTGTCAGTACGGATGTGCAGTCGGGGGAAGGGGGGGGCAGGCAGCCACCACGGCATTGCCTTCACGGCAAAAGGGCGGGCAGGCCGCATGAGGGCAGAGTTATCAGGGGCTTGCGCGGGTCAGGTTGTGGGGGCTGGGCGATATGTGCGCGTCATCGGCGCTTGGGTCGGGATCGCTGCCGTATTGCCGGGACTAGTTCAGTTCGCTGCCGGATTTGAGGGTGCAGATCCAGAGCGGCGAGTTGATGGAGCTCAGCAGTATGGCCTGCTGATTGAGTCGCTGGGCACTCAGAAACAGCCCATCGTGACTGTCGGACATCTCGCGCATGAAGTAGTCGAAGATGACGTCCGGCGACTGATCGATGGAGGAGGCGCTCGCTTCCCATTTGTTGATGCGGTACTGACGCTCGGTGGCGGAGACCCGGTTGCTGCTGTAGGTAAACGTGACGTAGCGCTGGAGGTAGAGCCAGCCTGCGGCCGAATCGGTATAGCCTTCAACCACCATGGAGCCTTTCCCCTGGCGGCCGAAATTGAAGTGGATGTTGCCGTTGACGTTCTCTTTGTGCATGTCCTCAAAGCGCATGATGCCTTTGGTGGCGCAGCTCATGACGCCATCATTTTGGGTCGGCAGCTGGTAACAGGCATAGAGTGCCGCGGCGAGGAACAGGGTGCAGGAGAAGAGAAAGAAGGGACGCGGCGCAAGTCTCATCACGGCTTCCAGGAGTAGTAGAAATAGTTGTCGCAGTAGCTGAACGGGTTGTCTTCGTGCATGGCGCAGTGGGCAAGAAATACCCGGCCCAGGCCGTTGGTTTCCAGTCTGTCTCCGTAGAAAAACAGAAAACGCTCACCCGGTTTGCAGCTGATGTTCAAACGCTGGCGCACCTGCTCGAAATGCTCACCATAGGTCGTGGCGCTGACCGAGCGCAGCATCTCGTCGCTGGCCAGCAATTCGCACTGGCTGTTGGGGATCCCGGTCAGGGTGACGGGGCGGGGCTCACGGCCATTCAACAGACCGAATGCCACCAGCATGAGGGCAAACGCGAGCATGCAGCCCCCCGCGATGTACCAGCAGATGCCGCGTGAACGGGGGGTGAGGGGAAGTGGCCACTCGGCAGAGTCGAATGCCGGCTCGGCGGTGGCAACCGTGGATGGCGGAGGCACTATTTCAATGGACGGTGCAGGCGCATTTTCAATAGGCTCGATGATGACCTCGGGATTGAGCTGCAAATAACCGCGCGACACCGTGATGATGATATTGTCGATATCGTAGTGACGAAAAGCCTTGCGCAATATGCTCAGGTATTGGTTGAGGTTGCTGTTCGATGAGGTTAATCCGTTATCGTCCCAGACTTTTTTAAGCACTTCCTCCCGGCTGACTATCCCGGTATTTCGCAAGAAAAAATAAAACAGCGCATTGGCGGTGATGGATAATTGGCTGTCCGGCTCAACGCTTTCCCGCTGAGTCAGGGAACCATCGGTCGCGTCATAAATGAAGCGGGCATTGATGTGGTAGCGCATCTCGGCCTCAATCCATCCGCTTCACGTGGGGAGTGTCATATTATGCAGGGTCTTGACCAGCGCCTGACGGTGCTCGGTGCTCATGGTGCGCCCTTCGGTCAATTCCGATAGCCAGATGCCGTCTGCGGCATAACGTACCAAGGTGCCGATATGGCCATTATCCAGCTCATCCCCTTGCGCCAGATGCGCCAGCATCCAGTCACGCCAGCATTGTCGCAGCACCGGTTCATCCGGCATGGCCAGCGAGAGCACCATCAGCTGGCGGCTCTCCTGAGTGTCCGTCAATTCAGGAGCAGAAAGATAGTGCAGGTAAGCACGGGTAAAGCGACCGTAGGCAGTCTTGTCTGCCGCCATCAGCGCTGAGATGGCCTCTTCCATGATGGCCAGCAGACGCGCAAACAGGGCAAAGATCAGCGCCTGCTTGTTGGGGAAGTGGTGCAGCAAGCCCCCCTTGCTCACCCCGGCCTCAAAGGCAACGGCGTTCAACGACAGGGCGGCGATACCGTCCCGGCCGGCAATGGTGGCTGCCGACTCCAGCAGTTGTCGATAAAGACGTACAGGGTCTTTTTTTCTATGTTGGGTTTCGATGTTCATGGCCCAATCATACCGACCAGACGGTATGATCATTCTTGATCGCCATCAATATGAGGAAATGGGGAACGGGAGGAAAAGTCGTTATTGTGTGGTGCTTCACAAATAGCCTTTAAATAAAGATGGAAGAGTCGCTTTAAATATTTAAATTGGATTTGTTTGAGAACTTAATTTGTCAATTAGTCACGACTTGCTTATCTCCTGGTTAAAGTCATTTTCAATGAGAAATAACTATTTTAAGGAGTCGGGATAGGGATTAAGTTGTCATTTGCATACCTCATTGCAGCAAACATTTTCCTGAGGATTTATCTCTTCTTGTTAACCAATTAACGGTTGCTTTTTAGCGGGAAGGTATATATTTCTGCCACCTTTGGTTATGGCAGAAATATAAAAATAAGTGTGCCTGTTGGCGTCACCTTATTTTTCAAGGGGGGCGTCAGCCTCTTGCACCAGCTCGAGGAAGGCGCGCATGGCGGGGGTGATGCTGTGCTGGCGGGTGATGAAGGCGGTATGGCCGATGTCGCGTTGCGGCGTCAGCGGCAGGCAGACCAGATCCGAGAGCTTGCTGGCGGAGCGGGCGAGGCCGGCACTGACGATGGCCCAGCCCAGCCGGTGGCGCACGGCGCTCACCAGGTGAAACAGGGAGTCGGTTTCCAGCACCACGTCAAGCCGGATGCCGGCCCGCTCGGCGGCGCGGTCCAGATACTTGCGAAACTGCATGGTGCGGCTGGGCAGTACCAGCGGCCGCTGCTGCAGTGTGGTCAGGGTCAGCTCGTCGCCGGGGAGGCGCTGATCCGCCTCGTCGCGGTTCATCAGTACCGCCATCTGGTTGTGGCCCTGGGGATAGAGGTGGAAGGCCTGTCTGGCGGCGCCGGTGAGCGGCTCGTCAAACCCCAGCCCGATGTCGCACTGGTGCAGCTCCAGCTGTGACAGCAGGGCTTCGTTGCTGAGCACCGAGAGACGAATGACGATGTCGGGGTAGCGCTGCTTGCAGCGGGCGATGAGTGGCATGATGTCGACATTGGACTGGGGCACGATGCCGATGCGCAGGGTGCCGGAGAGCTCGCCATGAAACAGTGCCAGCTCCTGCTTGAGCGCTTCCTGCTCCAGCAGCATCCGCTCGGCATACTGGCGCACCAGCTCGCCTGCTTCGGTGAGGGCGACGAACTGGCTGGTACGCACCACCAGATCGGTGCCGAGGTTCTTCTCCAGTGCCGTGATGCTGGCTGAGAGGGTCGGCTGGGTGATGTGGCAGGCCTTGGCCGCCCTGGCAAAATGCTGGTGTTTGGCCAGTTCGTGGAAATAGTGCAGCTGCTTGATGTTCATGATCATGCGGGAGACGAGGATGAATCTAAAAATTAATCAATTGAAAAAACTCCGTCAATAGAATAACTCTATTGCCATATAGATTTATTTCATTGGTTTTGCGTCTGCCGCCTCTCTAAACTTGAATGCAGTTTGCATTTTTAGGCCAACCTGCATGCCTGCCTACACGCCCGTCGACATCCCCGTCAATTTGCCTGCCTCGCCCGCACTGGATCATCTGGTGGAGGAGGTAGCCGTCGCCATCAACATCAATGGCATCAACCATGCGGTGATGATGGCGACCCCGGACGATCTCGACGACTTTGCCGTCGGCTTTCTGTTTGGCGAGGGGATCATCCGGCATAACCACGAGGTCCATGACATCCAGATCGCGCCGGCCGAGCAGGGGATGGTGCTGGACATCACCATCGCCAACCGTTCCCTGGCTGCTCTGGCCCGGCACAAACGCCGGCTGACCGGGGCGACAGGTTGCGGCATCTGCGGCGTGGCGGCGGTGGAGCAGGCGCTGCCCGCACTGCCGGTGCTGCCGCTGACGCCGCCGCTGGATGGGGCCTTGCTGGCGGGGCTGCGCCCGCAGATCGCCCTGTGGCAGCTCAAGGGACAGCAACACGGCGCCCTGCATGCGGCGCTGGCGCTGGATGCCGAGGGGCGGATCCTGCATTGCCGGGAAGATATCGGGCGCCACAATGCCCTCGACAAGCTGATCGGCCTGCTGCTGCGTCAACACAGCGCGTGCGACACCCTAGTGGTGACCAGCCGCTGCGGCAGCGAGCTGGTGCAAAAAGCCGCCCGTTTCGGTGCCCGTCACCTCATCTGTCTGGCATCGCCCAGCCAGCTGGCGGTCAGGCTGGCCCTCAAATACAACCTCAACGTCGTTCATATTCCCAAGTTTGATGCCCCGGTCAGCTATTCGAGCTATCGCCCGGCGGATCCCATCGGAGAGTGCCATGAGTCATATTGAAAAGCCCGCCAAAGCCGGCGGTTTTTCGTCCCTGCAATCCACCATGAAACAGGTGCTGCGCAGCCAGAAGACCCGTCAGAACATCAAGAACCTGCTGCGGGTCAACCAGACCGACGGCTTCGACTGCCCGGGCTGTGCCTGGGGGGACAACGACCACGGCACCTTCCAGTTCTGTGAAAACGGCGCCAAGGCGGTGGCCTGGGAATCCACCGGCAAGACGGTGGGGGCCGAGTTCTTCGCCGCCCACTCGGTGCGCCAGCTGGCTACCCAGAGCGACTACTGGCTCGAGTATCAGGGGCGGCTGACCGAGCCGATGCGCTACAACCCGGCGACCGATCACTACGAGCCAACAAGCTGGGACGATGCCTTTGCCCTGATCGCCGATACCCTCAAGGGGCTGAATAGCCCGGACGAGGTGGAGTTCTACACCTCGGGGCGTGCCAGCAACGAGGCTTCTTATCTTTATCAGCTGTTTGGCCGCCTGTTTGGCACCAACAACTTCCCCGACTGCTCCAACATGTGCCACGAGGCGAGCGGGGTGGCGCTGATCCAGTCGGTCGGCATCGGCAAGGGGACTGTGGTGCTGGATGACTTCGACCAGGCCGATGCGGTGTTCGTCTATGGCCAGAATCCGGGTACCAACCACCCGCGCATGATGAATGCCCTGCGCCAGGCGGCGCGCGGCGGCTGCAAGATCGTCAGCTTCAACAACTTGAAAGAGGTGGCGCTGGAGCGTTTTGCCAGCCCGCAGAGCCCGCTCGAGCTGCTGACCCCGGCGGCCACCACCATCAGCCACCAGTACCTGACGCCGAAACTGGGTGGCGACATGGCCGCCATCCGTGGCATGGCCAAGTACATGCTGGAAGAGGCGCCGGAGGCGGTGGATCGCGACTTCATCGCCCGCCACACCCGCCACTTTGCCGAGTACGAGGCGCAGGTGCGTGCCACCGACTGGGCGGCGATCGAGCAGCAGTCCGGCCTGACTCGCGCCGATATCGTGCAGGCAGCCAAGGTCTTTGCCGCAAGCCAGCGCATCATCAGCTGCTGGGCCATGGGGGTGACCCAGCATCTGCACTCGGTCGATACCATCCGCGAAATCGTCAACCTGCATCTGATGCGCGGTCAGATTGGCCAGCCGGGGGCGGGGCTCTGTCCGGTACGGGGCCACAGCAACGTGCAGGGCAACCGCACCATGGGGATCAACGAAAAGCCCACTGCCGCCTTTATCGACCGGCTTGAGCGTCACCTGCAGGTAAGCCTGCCACGGGCCCGCGGTCACAATGTTTACGAAGCGCTCAAGGCGCTGGACGAGGGCAAGAGCAAGGTGCTCATCTGCCTGGGTGGCAACCTGGCGGCAGCGGCGCCCGATACCGACTTCACCTACGGGGCGATGAAAAAAGCCGAGCTCAACGTGCAGATCAGTACCAAGCTCAACCGCAGCCACCTGCAGGTGGGCAAGGCGGCGCTGATCCTGCCCTGCCTTGGTCGTACCGAGCTCGATATCCAGCGCAGCGGCAACCAGAAGATCACGGTAGAGGACACCTTCAGCATGGTGCACGCCTCGACCGGTGCGGCCGAGCCGGTGTCGCCCCTCTGCCTTTCCGAGACTGACATAGTGGCGCGGATGGCTCACGCTACCGTGGGCAGCGAGCGGGTCGACTGGCTGGCCCTGCGCGATGACTATGGCCGCATTCGCGATCTCATCGAGCAGACCATCGCCGGTTTCACCGATTTCAATGCCCGCATCCAGCAGCCGTGCGGTTTTCACCTCGATAACTCCGCGGCGCTACTGACCTGGAATACCGCCAGCGGCAGTGCCGAGTTCCGTGCCAGCACCCTGCCGCAATCGGTGTTGCCGGAGTGTACCCGCCATGCCGAGCAGATGGTGGATCAGCCGGTGTTGCTGCTGCAGAGCCTGCGCTCTCACGATCAGTACAACACCACCATCTACGGCATGGATGACCGCTATCGCGGCATCAAGGGCCAGCGTAACGTGGTGTTCATGAACGAGGCGGATGCTCGCCAGCTTGGTTTTGCCGAAGGGGATCGGGTCGATATGGCGGCCATCTGCAACGACGGGCGCGAGCGCAGCGTGACCGGTTTTGTGGTGGTGATATACCAGATCCCGCGTGGCAACATCGCGGCCTACTATCCGGAAACCAACCCGCTGGTGCCCATCGACAGCATAGGGGCGGGCTCGTTTACCCCCACCTCCAAGTCCATCCCTGTGCTGGTGACAGCCTCCCGTCAACAGGAGAATCTGTTGCTGCTATGAACCGAGAGGTTGGCAGGCTTGAGCCGGTTCAAGCCTGCCAGCCCAATACGGCAGAGCCCGGACATTCTATAAACAACAACGCCGCATAAGACATGCGGCGTTGTTGTTTACGTGATTGGTGCCGGTAAGAGGAGTTGAACCCCCGACCTTCGCATTACGAAGTCAATAAACTCACGTTTAATCCTGTCTTGATAAATCCAACAAACAAATTAATTTACATTAAATTCAATGGGTTAAATACACATCAAATTCACTCTTGTCCAACAACATACAACCCTATACGATGCCAAATGTGGTACCCCATGTGGTACCCCAATACGAGGTTTTAGGATGATTTCTCAAGATCGACAAGTCGCGGCAGCAGAGCTTAAAGAAGGTGCAACCGCAACCCGATTTGCTATCAGCTCTAAACATGGTAACGGGTTATCACTCGAGGTTCGGGCCGGTAAGCAAAAACGCTTCGTGTATAGATTTAGGCTACTTGGCAAGCAACAAACCATGGTCCTTGGACTATACCCTGCGATGGGACTTGCTCAAGCTCGTGAGCGACATTGTGTTGCGGTGGGGCAAGTCAAACAGGGCATCGATCCCCGTCAGGTTGTTGCAGAGGCTAAACAAAAGAACGAACAGATGCTCGTGCTTGATGAACTGTTTGAGCAATGGCTTAGCCACAAAGCCAGCGTAAAACGCCGTGATGGCGTTCGATCAGAGATTAGCCTTCGAACTGTCACTGATTATCGTCGAATTTACCAAACACACTTGCAAAAGGTCCTTGGTAAATATCGAATTTGCGATATCACCATGGCCGTCCTCCACCAACACTATCAGAAGCTACAGAAGGTCTCTCTGGAAGGGCTCCGCAAAGCAATGGGGATAATGAACCAGGTGATGGAGGAGGCTATGCGACGACAGCTTATCGAGATGAGCCCCACGTTGGCACTCAAACCCAAAGTGTACAATGCGACCCCCAATCCACCTCGAGAGCGTTGGCTACCAATCTCTGAATTACGAGCCTTGTGGCATGCATTAGAAGAGGGCGTTGAAGGTGGCGGAGCGTTAACAGCTGGTGGCCGTGGCATTGCTACGACTTCTGTTCTTTCTGGAAGTGTCGCCAATGCAATTAAAATCGTCATATTGAGCGCGGTTCGTCGAGGTGAAGTGATATCGATGCAATGGGCACACTTGGATGGTGATCGCTGGACGATCCCGGAAACCAAAAATGGGCGCCCGCATGTGGTGACCTTGTCACCTTTGGCTCAGGAAATCATTTCAGAGCAGCGAATGATAACCTCCTCTACCAGTCCATATGTGTTCGAATCGACGACGAAGCTGGGTCATGCCATCACTGGTGACGCACTTATGCGCGCCCTTGACCGGCTACAGAAGCGTAAGCTGGCTGAACTTGAGCCTTTTAGCGTACACGACCTGCGGCGCAGTGTTGCAAACTGCTGTGGAATTGAACTTGGTGCAGGACCTCTAGAGATAGAGCATATGCTGAACCACCAGATCAGTGACAAACTCCTGCGAACTTATCAGGCGGGTGCTTTACGTAACCCTGAAAAACTGAGAAGTTTATTTCTTCGGTGGGGGGATATTGTGAAACATCAAATAGCCCAACATGAAGTAGAAAAATCACCTGATGTTATGGGGAACGTAATCCAAGGGACATTCGGTAAACGCTGAGTTTTCAGCTCAATCAGACCTAAGAAGGAAACGGCCGATGGCCGCTTCCTTCTATGAGCCTGTTTAGCCTGATATGCTACGCAGCCACCTGATGGGCATACAGCTGATGCGGCGTCTTCCCTGGCCATTAGCCTTGCCTGTCAGGTGGTCTGCTGCAGGTGATCCTGATAGACCTTCTGCCACTTGGTATACTCCGCCTTATTACCTCTGGCCTGCCAGAAAGCACAGATGCTCTCGGCCAATTCTGCGGCCATAGCGTGATCTCCATCACGACGGCAAATCAGATACTGGGCCAACCATTTTTGGTACTACTGCATTTTCAATCTGTTCTCTATGTTTAGAGCTCCAAGACTCATTGCAACAAGGCGGCCATTTCTTTCATGCCATTGGCTTGCTGGTTGGTCAATTTAATACTTTCCTTCACGCTATCATCCACCTTGGGCAAGGTGGCACGCTCGCCGGGTTCAAGATATTTGGCTTGGCGATGCAGTTGATAATTGGCATCACTGTTCACTTGTTCCTTCAGTTGCTGACTTTCTTTCGCAACCTCTGCTTGTTCACTACGAATGGCCTCTTTAGGCAACTGCATGGCATAGAGGTAGCATCGCTCCAATCCATTGGCCTCGATGGGTTGAACTGCGACAGGTAACAGGGACTGAGCCAGTACACGCGCATCGGCTTGCAAGAATGCATCAAATTGGGCTGGCTTATCTTTATCGATGCTTGAGTGAGCCACTTGCTTGATTTTTTTAGCCTGCTGTTCGAAATGAGAGGGTGTACCGTGGTCTTGGCAAAGGCGGTCATATAAGCGATCACCTAAATAGCGAGCATAGTTTGTTGAGCTATGCTCTGGCGCGTCAATGGCTTTTCTATCAGGATTATCAAGGTCAGCACGGCTATATTGCCTAGTGACTAACTCATATGCTTTCTGAGCATTCGCGCCAATTAAGGAAGGCGCAAGTAGCGTTTTAATCTGGATATTTTTTCTGTGCTTGCTGGCATAAGCCGCAAACTGCCCTCTGCTTTCGTAGCCAGTACCACTATCTAAATAAGGTGTATTTCCTGTATCATAATTCATGCTGAAAGCAGCAAAGTGAATTATTTTCCCGTGATGCTGATAGTCTTGATTATCGAGATGACGGCGAACTTCGGGTGAATATTTCGCAGGGGTAGGATATGGCAATAGCGCGGTGCTAAGAGCCAACAACATGCGCATGCTAAAGGATGTTTTGAATAATGTCATTAGAGCTGACCTGAGTCATGCGACAGATCATTACCGAATATTCCAGGTTCGTAGCGACGAGGGCTGTCATTAATTGGGTCACGGAGCCTGTAAACAGAAAGGCCACACCGTGAGGGCATGGCCTTGTCTATTTAGATGAGGAAGTCATCCAGCTGACGACCTTGCTCGAGCTGCTCAGCCAGGAACTTGGGGGTTCGGCCCTGACCGGTCCAGGTTTTCTCTACGCCATTCTCAACGTAACGGTATTTCGGGGGCCGAGGTGCTCGTTTAGCTTTCGTGTCGATTGCTGCAAGCAGTTCGGCCGGTTCAATCCCTGCCTTTTCCATCAGCGCTTGGAACTCAGCCAGCTTTTGCTCATGTGCTGTCGGCATCGTTTGCCCCTGCTGCATCGAGTTGATAACCCACCCTTTTTGTGCCCCTTTACCAAAGGTACGAATTTTTTTGCCACTTGATAGCGTAGTATCTGCATACGCCAGCACATCTTGAATAAACAAGTCGTTAATATCATTAAGCATTTTTTGTTTATTGGTAGCCGGTTGAAGGTTAATGCGGCTTCGTGTGCCTCGATACGAGAACACATCTCCATTTTTAACCTTCGCCCGCCACATCTCACCAATTGATTCCATGATATTAAAATGTTTATCCCAGTTTTCTTTTAAAAATAAAATAACATGAAGGTAGTGCCCCCTGATGGAGCAGTAATCCATCTTCCATATATAACCATCAATGTATTTCATTATGGGGTTTTTAGCACCATTTCGAAACACTGCATTTCTGCCGGTACGTAGCATCATTAGCCTGTAGTCATTTACCTGAGAGGGTGTTTTCAATCTCAATTTCAACGCCTTTTCAAACTTAATGTCATACTCATCATCAAACGGGCAATTGAACCCAAGGCAAAAGCGTATGGCATGAGCGCTACCATTTTTCATGATGGCATTAGCGTGCTCCATCACTGAATTCACGTTCTCCTGCACATTAAATAGCCGTTTACTGGTTGCTTTTTTATAGGCTGGTTGATTGAATATCAAATTGAATCGGTTAACGAATGCAGTAATCAAATCTATCGAAAAGTAATTTTCAAAGTCACAGCTGTTTGTTATATCTATTTTGTTTGCATTAACAGTGTTGATGAAAAGCGACACCGCTGGGTGCACATTGAAGTGTTGCAAAAAATCATCATGTCCCAAAATGGCGCTCACATTCATTTTCAACAAATGCCTTATTCTCTCCTTTATATTTCTTTTTTGTGCCTTGGTGAATACACGCCGTTGATTTACATTTTCTATTTGCACGTTACTTTGAATATCTGAGTTCAAATCTTCCAGACTGTTGTATGTCTCGAGTCGGCGACCAATCCGAGGGGGTGTGTGAAAATTAAATTCTCTGATAGAGGAGATAAAGCACAGAATGTCATATATGCAAAGAAATGTATCATAGTCGACTGTCAAAAATTTTTTGTCACTGTACACTGCATCAGATGATTTGTTTTCCGCTATAAATATATCTATCTCGGCATTGTTACCTGCACTCAATCCTTTTTCACCTAATCCCTCTCGTAAAAATGCACCATGTATGTTTGTCCTTGTTCGCTTGGCGGCGGCAATCCATGCATTATTGCAATCATATATTGCATAGGGTCTCGATATATTGGGCTCACTTTTTTTCTCATTCTTTTTTTTGGGGCTTCTTCTGCGCGAGGGTTTTAAGTGTGCTTTAGGGGATGCTACTTCTCCCTCATTGGATGAGCTGCCCGCGGAGGGTGAATTACTGGATGTAAGCTTATCATCTTTATTCTCTGACTTTCTAACGCTAACTCTTCGTTGGTTTTTTGCCACTTCTCCAATTTCGCGCGCCAACTTACTTTTTACTTTTTTAGCCATCTCTTCACCGCCACTCAAACAGACAATATCAAAATAATTAAAGTGCAGGATAGCGCATTACTTCAAGGTAAGTCACGCTTGTTTGACATTATTTCAATCAGCATCACATGCAAGAGTCTTAGGTATCTTTTGGTATAACGTGATTGCAGTTGACAGGTTGTGTGTAATGGTCGTTTTACATGGTGTGCGCCACCGAATGGCTATCAAAAAGCCCACTCAAAACCTACATGATGTGGTACGTGAAGCAATGCCTGACATGCCTACAGCTGACCTTAATAAGGTAGGGGGTATGCCTCCATGCAATGCTAAATAGTTGCTGGCTACAATGTAATTTTTTCATTGGGCTCTCACCCGCTAGAGCTAATCATGTGTTTTTTAACTGGCCCGCTCTTCTGATGAAACAACCCACTACATCATCAGGAGTACACCATGAACAACACCATCAAAGTCCTGCGCATCAAAGACCTCACCAACAAGATTGGCATGGCCAGGTCTACTATCTATGACTGGCTTAATCCCAAGTCTCCTCGTTATGACGAGACCTTCCCTAAACCCTTCAAGATAGGGCAGTCCTCTATTGGCTGGTTTGAGCACGATGTTGATAGCTGGCTTATTCGTAAAAGCCAGTCTTGAATACATTTTTTCCATCCCTAGTGAGCTCCATAACTTCCAGTGTTATAAATCATGCCTTGATAGGCTCATGGGTTAGGGAAATAGCCATTCCTTCTTATATATGTTTTGGGTGTTTTCGTAGGTAAGGCATGCGTATCACGTTTAGGTATATTTATTATTTAATATCACTACCATTCATTAAACATCACTTCTATTCAATACTATTCCTACGCTATGTACAGCCACCCATATACAACCAATAACCATTACCACTATCGCATACCATTACACCACTCCCATGTGGTGGTCATGCTACCACCAACATAGTTAGCCAATACCACTCCACCAATCGCCCCTATATACGCGTGTGTCTATCACACAGCGTAGGGTTACTCTTGCCTAAGCGAGGCCAGCATGTTTAACTCAGTCAGACTATTAGATATCCTATCCATAACAGACCTGTTCCAAAATACAACGCTTCCTATTGTCAGGGCTGTTGATTCAGCCCCTGGTAAGTCACGCATCACTTGCATTGACCGTAGGCAATCAACCAAACTCTTTAATGCGTTGGATACCGTATGTGATTATTTTTATTGTCATGAGGAGGTATCGTCAGCGCATCCAACGGTAGCGCTATTCCTAACGCATATGCGAGAGGTTTATGGATTGCACCTCATCCATGAGAGATCTCTCGATAGTGATGTCGGTGACGAATTAGCCAGGGATATCAATAACGCGCTGTATGCGTTTCTAAGAGAGCTCAAGAGTAAGGCGCACCGTAAGCGCCTCAATAACCTCAAACGCGTTCAGAGCCGCAATCAGTGCAGTATAGCGACGTATGTTAATAGCCTATTCGACCAGCATGCCAAGCTATTAGTCATCCGATTGGATATCGGCTATCACGAAGACTACTACGACCAGCTCACGTTAGACCTCGTGACGAATGACCGGAATTGTTACCTTCGTCGCATACAGAATAAATATCCTGCATTGGTGGGGTATATCTGGAAACTGGAGTACGGGGTTGATAGACGTTTTCATACCCACATTACGTTCATTTTTAATGGGGCTGTACACCAACGAGATATCTCGCTGAGTAGAGCGATAGGGGGGCTGTGGGAGGATATAACCGACAATAACGGGATCTATTACAACTGCCAGGTCAGGCGGGAGGAATATCAGAGATGGGGTACTGATGGGATTGGGATGGTGCACTACAGCGATACAGTCAAGCGTATACACCTGATTAATGCGCTGAGTTATCTGACCAAGCTGGATACGCAAATACTGGCAATATTGCCAGCCGGTCGTCGGACCTTCGGGCGTATGGAGAGACCATCACGCCAACCTCGCCTTGGCAGGCCAAGGAGAGAGGAGGAGAGTCGATAGTTTTAAGGGATATTCTGTCCTTCTTTTTGTCGTGGTCAAGTTGGTTGGTATGGAAAGGACACATTATACGCTTTAGGACGCTGGGCCTTGTCAACGGTGTGATAGATTTGATCACTTGCTGGTAGACAATGCAGAGTAGCAGGCTTACTGCTTAACCAATGTATGGTCGAACTAGGGGGCTAACGCGATAGTCCTCACCTGTTTTTCTTGATCAGCCAGCTCCTGTACGAGCGCACTAACCAGTGCCTTTTCCTCGACCCGAATTTCTTCCAAGTACAGACCAGAGAATAGCTACAGCGATGCTACATAAGTCTCATCGCTGTAAGCTCTTCAAGATTGGAGTGCTCCCATATCGGTTCAAGCAGAGGATGAAATTCACCGGCTAATCCGAATCAATGTTAAACGATACCCCTCGGCACTTTCGAAACTGATTGTAAGCTTATCGCTCTAATTCTACAGCCAGCGTTGAAGCCATGCTTTAAGTCGAGTCCAGATACTAATTGACTGGACAGGAGAACACTGTTCTCGGGGAGGAATAGCATTCGACAACTCAGTACATGATTCATTCAATACACGGTAGTGTGCAGCCTTGGCTTTTTTGTCGCGTAATCGTTCCGCCTCTATCTGGCCTTGCGACCAAGGTCCCGACTCTAAAACACGTCCTCGCTGAATGATGTAATGCGACCGACATTTCTGATTCCAGTTGCCTATGGAGGGGTGGAGCGAGATGGACTCTCCATCGAACGTCATTCGCCAGTCGGTCGGGGTGAATGGGGTCACCACGCGGTCCCCGCAACCGCAGCAGCATGAGTGCACTGCGGTTGCATAGTCCATCGAGATATACAAGATGCCAGGCTCCAACTCGCGTGGAACATTTCGCACAAAACGATGTTCCAGACTCTGATAGCGAATCATGTTTGATCTCCGTTGAGCAGCATGCTCCCATCGGTCGTGTACGTACTGTGATGCTCGCCCTCCAGGTCTCGATAGAATCCGCAAAGCTTTTTCCACTTCACGACTGCGAGACAAGCATTCAAGGCATTAAGGTCGGCCACCTGGATATTGGATGCGTACACGTCCTGACCTCCGCCACCAGCAAAAGAAATGCGCCCTGCGTGGACATGCTCGCGTTTCGCCGGCGTGCTAGTTGTCACCCGCAGAATACCGCCCAAGCTACCGTTGCTAAGTTCAAGCCCCATCCCGACGTCGATGAATGGCACTCCAAGTGCTTCGAGTTTCGCCACCACGGCCCGCTTTTCCTCACCCGCGTCCATGCTGATGAACGCAAATGTGATGCCGTCAAGCAGCCCCAGCGTCTCCGTTTTCATCTTCACGGGGTGAGCCACGATCCCGCGATGCATCCGTTCATAGATGCCCTTCAGGTAGTGCACCTTTTTGGGGGCGTCCCGCAACTCCTCGAGCGATGGTGCCCCGGGCGCACGGAACGCGTTGTGGGAAAGAAAGTCGTCATCGTCGAAGATCCGGATTTCCCTAACCGGCGTTTTCGCGACCAGATCGAGGATGTACCCACCGGTACCACCTGCGCCGAGGATGCCCACCACCTCACCTTCCAGCTTGCTAGATAGCGCGCCCAGGCCTACCCGGCTGGATGCTGTATCGAGGTAGTTGAAGACGCTGGGCTCATTCTCATCGTCAGCACCACGGATCAGCCGTGGGCTGACTCCGGGCTGCAGGACGGCCGCCGGGCCGGCCAAGATGGTCGCGTACGTAGCCATCTTGGCGTAGTAGTCCGGGTAGCCATCCGGATTGGGTTTACTGGAAAAGCTGTGCCTTGCGGTGAGCCCGTAACCGAGGTCGGTGTTGGGCGACGCATGGGAAATGCCTGGCAAGGGCGTTCCATTCGCGCTGCAGGGGAAGTCGCCGTCCCAGTGGATTACGTGTGTCTCTGGCTTGCGCGTCCGATCCCCAGCCAAGTCAAGGTTGGACACCAGCGAGCCGGTACGCACACGGCATTGAGCGTCGACATAGGGTACTTCCAGCATGACTAGGAGACTCCCCTGAATGCGAACGAAGTAGCCCTCCGTACGCAACCGGGCCAGATCGGCATTAAGACTGAACAGTTCTTGTGACATTGAAAATTGTCCCCTGTTTTTTGACTTCAACGGAGCCACCCTCAGCGAGTTCACCAGCGCGGGGGTGCGAGGCAGCATTGCGGTACGTCATCGAGAACTTGACGTTAGTCTCTGCTGGCGCGTTCGGATGGGACAAATTGACCACCTGCTCGAAGGTGACATGCTTGTCAGGCACAATCTCCTCGACAGCATTGACCACGATGACGTAGCTCTTTTGCGGCTTGAGGGCGGTGATAAACCGCTCAATGCCAGGGTTGTCGAGATTGATTTTGTCATCCGGCTCGATGAGGATGTCTTCGCCGCCCCGTACTTCCAGGAAGATGGCCTCTTCGGGCGAGGCTTCGGCTAGGTCATACAAGACGCCGCCAGTCAGCTCCGTATGCCCCCACGCCATCTGGCGATCGTTCAATGAAAACTTGAAGTCGCGGTCGGACTTGAACGCAATGAAGCGTTCAGCACCCTTGCCTCGCAGATCCACTGTCTCGTCGAGACGAATGTCCTCAAAATCACCCGAGGCGAGAAGTGCATAGAGTAGATAGTCGCTGCGGCGATCGAGCCCCGCGCTGTCCAAGATTTGCCGGCCAGTGGGGACCGGGTCAGGCACGTCAATGTTACGGAAGGTCAGTCCTTCCAAGCCGAAACGGATGCGGTAGGCGCAGGCCTCTCGCAGTGGACGATCTTCACGGATCGCGTCACCAACGTCGTCAAACGGAGAGTTTTTCATATGGTCCTCTAAAGTGTTGCGACAGAGTTTGTTCTGCCTTCAACTCTCTAATCGGACCCAGCGACTGCCGCCGGTAAACTTTTTTCAGAATTGTTTTAAGAAGGTTCCATGGGGGGCTGCACCACACACGAAAAAGGCCGGGCAGTTCGGGCAAGTGGCGTCCGAAGTATTTGTTGGGAACTGGCCGTCTCGGATACCGCGGAAAATCTCGCCCAATTTTTCTTGGCGATTGCTCAACTCTTTGGGACTGAGTTTCAATGGCTTGATTTCAGCATCAGCTAGGTAGACCAGTTCCAGCTCAGCACCCGGGAACTCCGCCTGGGCCGCTAGTACAAATGCAGCTGCACCAACGTCCTTGCTGTCACGGCTGGGCGCATGGCCAGTTCTCACCCGGCGTATGGCCCGCTTTCCGTCTTTCACGAGGACATCATCCGGTGTTACCTCGATCTCATGGCCGTCTAGCACAATTCGCAGTGGGGTCGGAGCTTCAACCTGCGCGCCAGCCCTCGATGCCAGGAAATATTGGAGCATGGTGGAGGCTATCGTACGGTAGTCATCGATATAGCCATGTTCATGAAGCCCCTGAGTCGCGAAGGCCTGAGAAAGCAGGTCCTCCCACTCAGCACTAGAGCTGCCCTGCGCGACGATCTTCCGGTAGACCTCACGAATCGCTTCATGCATATGCATAAATGAACTCATGCCGCGCCGGCCACCCACCTGAAGCAAGTGTGTGTAGAGGAATCGCCGTGCACACGACTCGTAAAGCGCGACCGCATCTGAGCTGAACCGCGGGGTTCCCGAGAAGACGATGGGTATTTGCGTATCGTCCGGGGCAGGAGGTAATACAGTAGTAGGCGTGACGGCGCGCCGTTGAGCTGGACCAATGCGATCCAGGAACTGCGATAGCGGCCTGGCACGCCCATTTGATGTTGAGGTTGCTCCGTAAAACGCCAGACGTGTCTTCGCCCGGGACATTGCGACGTAGAACAAGCACTCCTGCTCTTCGTTGTGGGCCGTCCGTGCAATATCCTCTACGCTCCCTTGACCACCAGCGACCATGCCTGCGGGTAGTGGATACTTTGATGTCCGAAGCGCCCCTGGGATGGAGTCCTTGTTGACGCCCGCAATGTGAACCACTGGAAATTCCAATCCTTTCGAGCCATGGATAGTCATGAGGCGAACCGCATCAATCCCCTGGGCTGCCGTGGGTAGCTGCCTCAAATCTCTATCGTCCCGAAGGCGCAGCAGTCTCCTCACGCGATCAGAAAGCCGCTGGATCGGGAGACCCTGGCCGTTAGGCTGTGCCCGAACGAAGTTCATGAACTGCCAGATTGCGATGCCCTGAGCCTGGTCCGAGACGCAGGCTGAAGACGCTATGCGGGCAGCATGTCTAGTCCGGTCGAGCAGAAGGGTTGCCAGCACGGTCCAAGGTTGGGAGGTCGCGTCGAAGCCTGCAAGAGCTGCATTGAGGTAAGACAGAGCAGCCTGACCAGCAGGTGTCAGTTCAGCTGGAATGCTAAGTCGCCAAGCGCCAGGTTCCGCGTCGGTACCTCGTAGATGCTCAAAGACACAAACTACATCCTCCAAACTCATGGCGAATTCCGGCCAACAAGCCGTCCGGATCATCCCCATCGCGCGCCGATCCACAAGTAGTGATAGCACCGCGACAAGGTCTTTTACTTCCGGGCGCTCAAACAGACTGCCTAGGAAAAGCACTGGAATGCCGGCACGCTCGAGCTCACGTCCAATTTCCGAAAGTCGATCGTTGCCCCGGCAAAGGACTGCCTGGTCCCGATACCGATAGCCCGACTTACTAAGCTCTTGAATGCCATCAGCTATGGCCGAGGTCAGCAGGGAGGCGTTGTTCACTGTGATGACTTCGGGCAGCGTTCCGCTTGGGCCTCTATCCGCCTCAAGGGCCTCTTCTCCATCAGCTGTGGACATACCTGTAGCAAAAGCAGAAAAAGCATGGACAACTTCAGGGGTGGAACGGTAGTTGATTTTCAGGCTGTCCCGGACCGCTCCAGGGAAATCTTGGCAACCGAATCGGGCCATGTTGAACGAAGAGGCGCCGCGGAACCGATAGATTGACTGCTTGGCGTCCCCCACCACCCAGAGGTTATTACCTGACGGCTTCAGTGTCGTAAGAAGCCGAACGCTACTGTGGTTCACGTCCTGATACTCGTCGACTAGAATGTGGTCATAGTCGCTCTGCAACTGCCTTCGAACGGCTTCATCGCTCTCCAGTAGTTGAACCGGGCGCATAACTAGGTCACCAAAGTCGACACACTGAGCGAGTGTTTTGAGCTCTTCATAGCAAGCGTAGACCTTGGCGACTTCTGCTGCTTTCTCCGCAGCCTCCACTTCGCTCGGGTTACTCGCCGCGTTAGCCATTGCATTGGCTAGCGCAAGATAGGCCGCCGCATCAACAACTTCATCCTTGGCTCGTGAGATCGCGGTCAGGATATCCGCAGCTGTCTGGGATGGATCGTAAAGATTGCGATAGTGGGTTAGACCTAGCCGAGGAAATTCGTTTTCAAGCAGTTCTACTGCTTCGGTTCGGTCCATTAGGCGGGGATCGACCGGAAGGCCACATCGATCGTTGAATCGTCTGAGGATGTCCAAGCCAAAGCTATGGAAGGTCCCGATGCAAAGAGCTGCGGCTTCCGCTGGCCGCGTCAGCGCAATCCGCTCGGACATCTCCGCAGCAGCCTTGTTCGAGAAGGTTAGGAGAAGGATACGTCTTGGATCTACCCCCTCATCCAACAAGCTCTCAACTCGCGCCACCAGCGTACGGGTCTTCCCGGTGCCTGGTCCTGCTTGGAGAAGGAACGCGGCCCCACGATGGTTAGCTGCTGTTTGTTGCTTCTCGTTGAGTGGAATTTCAACAGGCGCTTCTGCTGCAACTACTGGCACTGGGGGGAGCAAAAGCGCATCAAGCATCTGCTGTGCGACGACCTCGAAGGGAGCCCCCAACCGGTTTGCAATCTCCGAACAGGTCTTCCCTTGAGTGACGTGCAAGTCGAAGACTCGCGACCGTGGCAACAGCAACTCTCTTGCGAAGAGGTCCATCTGAACTTCTCGGCGCTGCCGTCGGCTGTAATCGACCACTCGTTCTATCCCAACTGGCGAGACCTCAGAGGTTCGTGTTGGATCGATTTGAGATGCTGACCCTTCCTCTTCCTCACCGTCGCCAAGCACGGCGTGCCCGATTTCATGAGCTACGAGAAAGGCTTGCTCGAACGGAGTTCCTAAGTCCTCATGAACAATCAGCGGCAAGGCGGCATCAAACGTTGCGCGTGCCCCATCGAGGATTGAAGCACCGGGGACGCATCTTTCAACCAAGATGCCCAGCTTCTCCGCTATGTCTTCGGCGAACCGATAAGGAGACCATGGATCGGTGCCGTGTTGGACAGCTTCATCATGCAATTGTTTCGCGTACTGTCGAGCAAGTTCTATTGGGTCCATGGTCACTCATCGTCGAGCAGTTGCTTTGAAATGCTTGCCTCATCCATTCCCGCCTCTCTTAAAAGGCGTTCAAGCGGGACTTTTTCGGCTAAGGCGGGTTTGTCATCGGACTTGTTTGAACGAACTGATGAAGCCTGCGCAGGCAAAAGGAGAAATGACTGAACAACAGTTACTGATGTTTGTAACTCGTTCGCTAAACGTGTGAGGAACCGGCTTGGCAGCGTCGCAACATCAATTCGTCGCTCGCGAATGGCGACTCCGACTTGTATGGGTAATCCGAGAGCTTTGGCTGCGGCAGCGAAGATCTTTGGCGAAGCAGTTTGCAGCGTTTCCATCGTGACTGTGGACTCGTGGAGCCGATCCATTTTAGCGCTTATGGCGGCAAGCTCTTGCACGCTCAGCGGAAGGTCCTCGTCGACTTCCCGAGAAAGCTCTCTGGCAAGATCGACAAGATCGGCAGCAAACTGGGGGTAGTCAGCTAGATACTGTTTGAGGATGTCAGTCTTAGGCTCGAAATCCATCGCGAAAGCGTTCATGACGTCTTCGCTAGAAATAGGCGAACGCTTAGTCATCACTGTTTCCCCTTGCGTTCAAGGCGCAATCGTAGAGTTGCAAAGGCCTTGTCACGGTGTGTTCGGATAGTCTTCTCACTCTTGCCCAACGCTTTGCTTATGGTAACGGCAGAGGGCTCTTGAGAGTCGATGGGAATGTCTTGAAGGAGCATTTCGATGATTCTTCTTTGGATTGCAGGTAGACCATCAATCGCATTGTCGAGCTGTAGTCGGTAAGATTTTTGATCAAGATCGTGAGGGTCAAAAGGATCATAGCCGCTGATTGCCGCCCCAGCAGCAAGAGATACATCATCTGTGAATAACTCTTCACTCCGATTTTCATGCTTCCAATGGCGCTTGCTAGCATCCGCACGGTCTTTCGCAATGGCCGAATTGAAGTTGATCTCGTAGTAGTCCAGCCGGTCGTCGTATGACGACCTGTCACTAAGTAATAGATCGATGAATCGGTCTATAACATCATCTCGGATGTTTGCCTTGGTTAGTGAGAGGGTTGATTCATCTGAATTTTCAGCGCGAGGAAGACGACAGTAAACTCGTTGGAGTAAGAATTCGATTGGCTTCTTTCGAAGCCCCCCTTCTTCCAAATTCCGAACAAGATGCACTAATGCTTCTGATGAAACAAAGCAGGGATCGGTAGGTGAGAGAATTGACGTTCTGTATTCAAGTTCCGCTTGGCTAACGGTTGCCAACTCTTGAATTTCAGCTTCAACATTTTCACGACGGGAGTACAAGGTTCCATCAAGTTTGCTTTTGCGAAGAGGGCGAACCACAGATATTCCTCTGTTTTATTTATACTCCGGCCCTTTTAGTAAAGGACGCTAAGGTAAAGTAATTTAGGTGTATTACTACGCTATAAGTACCCGTACAGAGCTTATCATCGCAGTCAGTGCGATTGAATACAATCTCAGATAGATATCATCAGGAGACACCAAGCAAAGATCGCCGTAAGTCCGCTTGGGAACGCCATTGCGGCCTCCCAAGTTATCGGTCCTAGTATCCCATCGGTCTGTCATCGATGCGCACTGTGAGTCATTAAGGCGCCAGTCGTGCTACCAGCTTATCAACCACCTCCAGCACCAGCGCTCTGTCAGCTGTATCGAGTTTGGCCAACTGCTGGCTGAGCACAATGCCTTGTTCGGTGGGGCGGTTGCTGGTCTCACGCAGAAAGTCTGCAAGCTCACAGCCAAGCAGCTGAGCCAGCTCAGCGAGCCGCACGACGGTCGGCACCACGAGGCCTCGCTCCATTCGGGAGACGGCTTCCATACCTATCTTCAAGTGCTCTGCCACTTGCTCCTGAGTCAGCGCCGCCTGCTGGCGTTGGCGCCCAATCGCTTTGCCCACGCTCTTGGCCAGCTCTTCAGAGTTGATGTTTGTCATAAGTCCTCCAATCAACCCTGATAGTTGACTATGGACTTTTATTGACATTAAGGACCCTTTGCGATGAGGATCATCCCATTAGATCTAATTTATTGAAATAGTCACCCCAACATCGAAAGGAGTTCGACACGACCTAACCTCACTCCATCCACTTGGTGGCATTTGGCTATCAGCCCGCACCACCATTAACTCATTACGTTTGCCCCCGTTAGGCCGAGAGGTTCACCTCGTCGGTCAGGCATCCTTTTGCCATTTTTATTAAGGAGAGATCATGAATCGCACACTGCTTTATCCCTTGTTGCTGGCCTGTGGCCTATTACTGAGCGCTTGCGATACTGCATCCGCTAATGGCCCCGAGTTCAGTCTGGAAGTGGAGTACACCGCCATCGGAAGACCACAGATACGCGTCACCTCGCTCAACGATCAAGTTACCATTCAGAAAGTGCTGATTAATGGCGGCAAGAGTAAATGCCGGGTGATGCTGCGCAATGACTTGATGGGGTCGGTGGGAGGAACCCATTTCCCACTCAAGCTCAATTACACCGAAAGCTGGCGGCTGGTCATGACCGAGCCGTGCCGATTGAGAGAGGTGACCCTCTTCACCAATCTGGGCAATGCCTCTTACACCATTGAATAATTTGTCTGGAGAGTGACATGACAGAAAAAATCAGACTGGCACTGTGGTGCACATGGTTATCGCTGTTTGCTTTACCGACCTGGGCTGCGCCTGAATTCACTGTGCCAACAGTCACTAAACGGGTACCGGCCAACGTTGAGGGCACCCTCAATTTCGCCAGCATGCAGTTTTGGATAGAGACCGCGAAAGGGGAACGCATCATGTTGATGCCGCTGGATGAAGATGAGCCACAGCTCATTCCCAGTATCACCCAGCAGGTTTCACTGAACGGTTTTATGCTGACCTATTCAGATGGCAGTCGTTACTTCGAGCCCTCCTTTGCACCTGCGTCAGCTGCATCAAGTACCACGTCATTGACCATCGTGAAAAATGACGATGACAGTATCGAGATCCGGTATGGGGGTGAGGTGCTGCTGCGCACCGATGAATATGACGCCATCAAACTCACGCACCGTTTGCCGCTGGCCAACGGGCAGGCGGTCTTGTTTGAGCTGCACAGTGGCGGTGTGGCATGCCCGGTGCTCTATCAGTTAGCGGTCGTTCAGGCGGGGGCATTGACCATGCTTTCATCGCCTTTTGGTACTTGTAGTGATGAAGGCAAGCTGACCTCCGAACCCAACGGTTTCCTCCTCGACCTGCCCGGCAATCCTCGTCAGCGCTGGGTATGGGATGCCAACAGCTTGACGCTGCGCAAGCAATCCTGACCACCAGCCACCACACATTCATCACCATCAGGGCACCTTCGGGTGCCCTCTGTTTTATGCCGCATTTTATTTAAGGAACTGTTCATGCCATTACCACAATCAGGGGACCACCTCGTTTCCCCCCGCACCGGTTACCAGCACCACGGTCTCTATCTGGGGGACCATCAGGTCATCCACTACCAGGGGGCCAGTGCCGGTATACATTCCGGTCAGATAGCTATCACCACCCTTGCCGAGTTTAGCCAAGGGCGGGGCTATCGCATCCAGCACCATCGCGCACGAGCGTTCAACCGGAAGGAGAGTATCGACCGCGCTTACTCCCGTCTTGGAGAGGCGCACTACAGCACGCTCTTTAACAACTGCGAGCACTTCGTGCTCTGGTGTATCGAGGGCTTTCACTACAGCAAGCAGATTAACCAGCTGATTGCCACGGGGTGTATCGCACATCAGGCGCTTCGCACTGTGGCTCGGCAGCCTACCCTTGCGGCCCTGCCTGGCATGGCCAGCAGCACGGCACTGAACCCATCAGCAACTACCGCTGTGACCGCCGCAGTCGGTGCGCTGCTTGGGAGCTCGGCCACCTCGCTGGTGGCCCCTTTGGCTGCCACCTACGGCCTCTACCGCGCCTGGCGCTGGTTCAGGGATTAACGGCTCTCACATTCGATATAAAAAGGACACACCATGATGACCATGCCATTTCACCTGGCAGGGATGACCCTGCCGATCTCGCCTGAGCTACCTGACTTGCTGCGCCGTGTCGTGCGGGAACAACAGCTTGACCTCACTCACCTCTCGACCCTGACCTTCAACTTTCGCAACCCCGGCTACAGTGCCGAAACGGGTGGCGTCCATCCGGTCGAGTTGCGGCTGATCCGGGGATTACACGGCTGGGTCTTCGATTACATCACCGACTTCAGCTACCAGGGCCTCGGCCAGGATGCAGAGCTCGGCAAAGAGCTCGACTTCAACCTCTCCTGTGATGAGCACTATCTGCAGGGCTGGGGACCACTGCCCGGCATGGAAGCGCGGGAACTGTTTGCCCTGTGGCAGAGCAATTTCATCGCCTATGGTCAGCTGGGGTATTTCACCGTCATCGTGCGTGGGGATTAGGAGGTGTGTGATGACTAACGAACTGCCGCTGTCCCACTACTCGCGCCAGTGGTTGGGACTGCTCGCGGCCAAAGCCGAGCTGCAGCCGACTCGCCAGGGCGAGTGTTGGTTGCTGCACCTAACTCCTGGTAGCACAAACGCCCGCACCGTCACGCTGCATCTACGTTGGTCTGGCATGCAGTGGCAACTGCGCTCTCTCACCAATGCCGAGGATTGGCGCTCCATGAGTCAGCCCGTGGATGAAATCTGCGTTGATCCCAAGCGGCACTGTTTTTGGCGCAGCCAGGCAGGACCGGTTCCACTCTCTGAGCAGCCCCGCGTGCTGGGGCGCTTTTTGAGCAACCTGCAGCGTACCTGCATTCATCACGGCTATCGCGTCGAGAGTGATCCCTTACCCCAAGAGGAGGCACACGATGCCCAAACAACCGATAGCCGTTGAGCTGGAAGCCATCAATCGAGATGGCGAGACGCAGGTGGTGCGTGACAGTGGCCTGACCGTACACGGCTACAGTGTCTACCTGCGAGCGATGGAGGCAAGCGAGCTGGCCCTGGCTACCTGGGTAGCTGACTACGACACCATAGGACCGGCCTACCAACTGGCAGAACGGCTGAGTGTGGCACTCGCTATCCCGCTCACCATACTGGTCCCCGGACCGCTGATGCCGGTGAAGCGGGAACCCACAGCCACGGCAAGCCCCATCACCACGGGCAGCTGAACCATCCTGAAAGAGAACCAACAACCGCTCTACCTTTGACCCCGACATGCTTCCTGCGTGCTGGGGTTTTGTTTATTTGGAGAACCCTACATGCGTTACCACAAACTCAAAGCCGGAGAATGCCCCGGCACTTATGTCGTCACCGAACCCGTGACCGAGCAAGACCTGCTGCGTATTGCCAATCAGATTGCCCGTAAACGCCTGGCCAAAGGCACTGCCATTACCAGTACCACTGAGGCCGCCGAGCGGCTGCAAACCCTGCTGCAGGACCGGGAGCATGAAGTGTTTGGGGCACTGTTCCTCGACTCCCAGCATCGCGTACTGGCTTTTGAGGAGCTGTTTTGGGGCACCCTAGACAGTGCCAGCATCTACCCACGGGAAGTGGTCAAGCGGGCCTTGCTGCTTAACAGCGGGGCCATTATCGCGGTCCACAATCACCCCAGTGGTGACCCGGAACCCAGCTACTCTGACCGGGTCTTTACCCAAGCCCTCAAAGAGGCCTTGGCGCTGGTGGATGTCCGGTTGCTTGACCATCTGGTGGTCGGTGCTGAGGGCGTGGTATCCCTGAAAGAGAGAGGTCAGCTATGAACTTGGTCCCAGGCACATCACACCTCACCGCCCTCGATATCCTCCTCGAATTGCGCTTTTGGCTGGCAGACAACGTCGAGATGCAGGCAGAGCCCGCCATCGTAGCCCACCTGCCTAACGGCTACCAGCTCACCCAGGCTGACTGCATCGAGGTCATTGATGTGCTGCTACATCAGCTACACCATTAGTTGCACCAAGAAGGGACAAGCACCATGCGATTACCCAATCCCTATTCCCTTGAGGAAACGCTCGAGAAGCTACGCCATTGCCTGAAAACCACCAGTAATGAGGATGCGCTGACGTTGCTGGAAAAGGCCTTCACCAAGGCTCGTGATGACGAGGTTTATGCCAAGCAATTTGAAGAGACTTTGCTGCATGGCTCCACCATCGAGATACGCGAATGTCTTAGCTGCTTTGGCGACTACTTCGAGCGTTCCAGAGATGTACCGCCCTATTACCCGCATCACGATGCCGTCAACGGCATTGATTGTGCGCTCTACGCCATCCTGTTTGATGCTGCTCACCCAGACGCAGAGCAGGCACACGAATAACGCCAGCATCCCCAAAACCGGATCATCAGCGCCAACACAATGATCCGGATATCCCGACATCACCCACAAGGCCACCTCACCGAAGGTGGCCTTTTGCATTTCAAGGAGTCACCCCATGTCTGCCTTCATGATCGATCGCCAGGATTACCTTGCCTTTGCCGTGCAGTTACACCGCTTTTGCAATGCCCCGATGCCACCGCACTACACCCTTGAGTTGCTGCGCTCCCTCTGGTGGCTACCGCCAGCAGACACCACCAGTACCTGGACGTGGCGGGTAGATCGGTTAGTACGACTGATGATGCTCGCCAATCGGCGGGCGGTCTGGCATCGCTATCAGCTAGGGCGTCAGCAGGATCAGAAGGAACCACGCCAGCACTGCTCTACCAAACTGAGTCCATTTAAACCTGCCCACCGTTACCACCAGGCACCACTCACCGATAGCGAGCTGGTGGCGCTGTACAAATTCACCTGCTGCGCCCTGTACCAATCGAGTGAATGGAGCGGGAGCCCTGAGCAGGCTCCCCGGCTGGTGAAAGTGATTCAGCAGTTGCAACAGGCTCTCGCGCAAGACGTGCTGACCCGGTTGTCACTGTGGGAGCAAGCCCCTTGGGGGGAGATGTGATGGACCTTTCCATCACTCTGACAGTGACAAGCTCACCATCGAGCTCAACCGCCCAGATAGCACAACGTATCTCTGATGACATGGCATACCTGCATCACCGTCTCGGGGATGGGGTCAGCGATGAACTGAGCATCAGCATCAGTTACCTCGTTGAACAGTTTGCGCTGCTGGCAACGGCTTACCGAGCACCTGCAGAAAGGGAGAAACAACCATGATTGAGTTCAATGACAGCTTTAGCCAGGCCGCCGTAGCGGAGGCCATGTGTGCCCATCCAGCACTCGCCAAGCTCATCAGTCAGCAGTTGATGCTGCCGGGCTTTGCCTATGCCCACGATGTAGAGGGGCGGCGTATTGGTGGCCCGCTGGTGGCCCCCAACCCGGTGTTGCACAAGACCACGCTCTTTGTCAGTCCACGGGATATGCGTGAGCACCTGCCACGAGAGATTAACTTCGCCCGCTTTCGCTGTGCCTGTAATGCTGCGGGTCAGCCGGTCGGCGAGTGGCAACGGGTGATAGTCGGAGCCTACGTCAACCATGGCAGCAACGACGCGCCGGATTGGAGCAGCCATACATGACAGCGCCCACTGCATCACCAATGGCCCCAGAGGCTGCTATCGCCAGTCTCCGAGCACATATCGAGGAGTTCATTGCACTGGAGCTGACCCAAAGGCTCGATGTACAGCTGGCTAACCTAGTGCGTTCCGGCGTGTTGGACCTGGATAACTGGGACGGGGCAAATCTGGTTTTGCCTCGCACAGTGACCACGGCACTGCTGGAGGCTGCCGCCGAGCGGGTGATTTGGCACAGCCACCGCCGTCGCTATCAGCGAGACATCAACCGCCTCAAGCAATCGCTGTAGACAATCCTCCCCACAACCTCATGCAGCCCCTCACACCGAGGGGCTGTTTGCATTTTAAGGAACCCACCCATGCACGACCTGCGTGATTACAAGACCCTGACCGCTCGGCAGCTCACCACTGCCATCGGTCAGCTCAACCACAACACCGCGCCGAAGATAATGACCCATCTGGCCTTGCGGGCCACACAGCAGCATCCGCTCGGTAATCAACGCAGCAGAGCCAAGGCGCTCAAGCTGCTGCGCCGAGTCAAGAAGGCTCACAAGGCGGGGCGTATCCAACTCGAGCTCACCGTAACCGGCTGCCGCATCGACCGGGGTAGCCATCAGGCCGACCGTTACTACTACGACCGAATGCTGCTGGCCCAAGGCTGGCAGCAATACGACACCGAGGAAGATGCATGGTATTTCGGCATCTGGATTAACACCGAGAAGCTGGAGACCTTTACCTATGCCGAGGGGGATACCCACCATGTGATTGCGCTGAACGTCGAGGCGTTTCGGGCCGAACTGGCGCGGCTCTATCAGTACCACCCGCAGGCCCCAGCGTTTATCAGTATCGACCCAGAGGCTGGCGTTGTGACCCACCATTTTGAAACCAAGCCGGAGGTGTGAGATGGCCAAACACATCACCATCAAAGTACCGGGCAAACACCCGCAGACCGGTGAACTCACCAGTTTTGAGCTCAAGGGCCAGCGCATCGATATCGACATCGGCGGCCAGGCCGTGCCTTTCCTCATTCATGGGAGGGGCATTGGGACCTCGCTCACCCACATCCCGAGTGGCTATCGCATCGCGCTGATCGGTGGCTGGCTCACCGCTCGTTACGCAATACCAGAGAATAAGCCCAGCAGAACGGCCTGTGCCCAGATGGCCATAGACCGGCTAGTGGCTCAGTACGGCTCGCTGCACCTGCAGGACCGACTCAATGGCAAACCGGTTATCAATCAGCTGTAACGTACAGCCAAGACAACAAGGAACGATGCAATGACCAACACCCTACCTGCAACAACGAACCCACTGGCAGGCCATCCCGTGATGCAGATGCTGGATGTCGCCATGAGCGCCATCGTTGGCGATTACGATGACGCAGACCTTGTGCCGGAATGGCAATGGGTCAAGCGCATGGTCTCCCATGAACATGTTGGCGTGAAGGATGACTCCGCCTATGAGTACACCCTGAACCTGGCCGTGGATCTCGATGCCATCCCGCCAGCACTGCAGCCCCTGCTCACTGCCGCCCAGCAGGCTGGCGTGAACTACATCCTGTTTTACAACGGCTAGCCACCGTGACCTGGTAGCGGTCAACAACCACAACCACCCAGCCCCCCTTATCCACAAACAGCATAAAGGGCCAGCCCTCACAGGCTGGCCCTTTGCATCATTGGAGTCACCGAACATGACCCGTCTTATCACAGGGCTCGAGGTACATCGCTATGCCCCCGAGCTCAACAAGCTACACCTGCGCAACCGCCAGACGTTACCAGCGCCCGGCATCACCACCATCAGGGAAGCCAAAGCTCGCCTGTTTGGCCGCTGGCAACCAGGGCATCAGGTGACCATCACCGTGAGCCATCCTGACTACGTCAATCTCTCCCGGCTCTACCGAGGGCGACTGACAAACCTGACAGATCTCCCAGTGCACCTGACCAGGCTACGCCAGCGCCACAACGTGCCCGGCACCTGTATAGACATTCAACTGAGGTATCGCTAATCATGACCACGACCCATCCCACACACTCTCCAGAGCACCAGACTCTCACACCGCTCCCCAGCATTTGCTGGGGTCTGCCGCGTGATATCTCCCCACGCTTTGGCGCTCGTCTGATACAGAGTCGCTACCGGCTCGATTTTCTATCCGATCGAGCCAGTCTGATAGGTGAATGGAGTGAGACGCAGATAGCCAAGCTCGACCTGGCCTTCCCGGCAATCATCAAGGCACTGGAAGCCAAGCTGCTGACCTGCGAATTGGATGCCCAGCTCCAGCACTGCATCACTATCCAGCACGGCGGCTTTACCTGCGAAACCGATACCCTTGGCAGCTACGGCTATGTGTACTTGGCCATTTACCCAGCGACCAACATGGGCGTCAATCCTGAGCGCAAGGCGTGACCACCAATCCGCTTGTGGTTACATTTTGGCACCTACTCATCCGTGATTAATGGGATAGGTCGTGGGGAAGGCCAATTCATGGCCTTCCCTTTGTTTTTTGTCCGCCAACTTGAGGCGTTGACCATTTCATCTCTGCAATAACAACGATGCTCCGTGATCGCCATTACGCGTGACATTACGCATAGTGCTGCGGGGTTCATTTGTATAAACTGCCCGCCAGATAATGGATAGACGACTGACGGGCCGGACTTTTTCTCGCCGATGCATCATCTTGGCTGCATCGCCTTCTGTTGACCCACCACCCTGAATAGGTCCCTGCTGTGCCCGCGAGGCTCGGCATGTGCCGCCCCGTCAGTCTTACAACTTGGCCCGCATCCTCACCTTGGTTTTCGCGCAGGTGGGTTGTGACGGCAACACGCATAACCGGAGAACCCCATGACCGACCCCAACGAGCTCAGCCAGGCGCTGCTGGCCGCCGTTCCTGAAGATGGCAGCAGTATCGGCAACCAAGCCCTGATGGAAACCTTGAAAGCCCAATTCAGCGACCTGACCGATGAAGCCTTTACCGCCGCACGCGAGGGCCTGCTGGAACAGGGCGTACTGCGCAAGGGGCGTGGGCGGGGCGGTGCAGTGCTCCGGGTGTTGGAAGGCGAGGCTGCCGTGGTTGCACCGCGCAAAGCGAAGGCCAGTGGCAGGGCTAAGCAGGCCAAGGATGCGCCGCAAGCTACCGGCATCGAGGGGCTGAAGAAGACCCTGTGGGCTGCCGCAGACAAGCTGCGTGCCGACATGGACGCCGCCGAGTACAAGCACATCGTGCTGGGCCTTATCTTCCTCAAGTACATCTCCGACTCCTTCGCCGCCCGTCGCGTCGAGCTGACCCGCCGCTTTGCCGATGAGAGCGACGAGTACTTCCTCTACGACTGTGACGATGAGCTGCTGGCTGAGGAGCTGGAAGACCGTGACTACTACCGTGAAGTGAACGCTTTCTGGGTACCGGAAGGGGCCCGTTGGGAGGGGCTGCGTGCCCATGCCAAGCAGGCCGATATAGGCAAGCGCATTGACGATGCGCTGACCCTGATCGAGCAGGAGAACCCGCGCCTCAAGGGCATCCTCGACAAGCGCTACGCCCGTGCCCAGTTGCCCGATGGCAAGCTCGGCGAGCTGGTGGATCTGGTTTCCAAGATTGGGTTTGGCAGTGATGTTGGTGAAGCGCGCGACATTCTGGGGCAGGTCTACGAGTACTTCCTTGGTGAGTTTGCCAGTGCCGAGGGCAAGAAGGGGGGCCAGTTCTACACGCCTGCCAGTATAGTCAAGACTCTGGTGGCGGTACTTGCTCCCCATCATGGCCAGGTGTACGACCCCTGCTGCGGTTCAGGCGGCATGTTCGTGCAGTCGGAGAGGTTTATCGAAGCCCATGGCGGCAAGCTGGGTGATGTCTCCATCTACGGTCAGGAGTCGAACCCGACCACTTGGCGGCTGGCGGCCATGAACCTCGCCATCCAGGGGATGGACTACAACCTCGGGCGCGAAAACGGTGATACCTTCACCCGAAACCAGCATCCTGACTTGCGTGCAGACTTTGTACTGGCCAACCCGCCGTTCAATATCAGCGACTGGTGGCATGGCAGCCTCGAAGGGGATCCGCGTTGGGTCTACGGCACACCACCTGCGGGCAACGCCAACTACGCCTGGCTGCAGCATATGCTCTACCACCTCAAACCAACTGGTCGTGCCGGTATCGTGCTGGCCAACGGCTCAATGAGTTCCAGCCAGAACAGCGAAGGCGACATTCGCCGTGCCATGGTGGAGGCTGACGTGGTGGAGTGTATGGTGGCGCTGCCGGGCCAGCTGTTCTTCAACACCCAGATACCGGCCTGCCTCTGGTTCCTTGCCAAGAACAAAACCCGCCGCCAGGGCGAGGTTCTGTTTGTCGATGCCCGCAAGCTGGGTACCATGATCAGCCGGGTGCAGTGCGAACTCGATGAGCTAGCGATTGCCCGTATCGCCGATACCTTCCACGCATGGAAAGGGGATGGGGAGTGCGATCAGCCTTACGAGGATGTAGCGGGCTTCTGCCGCAGCGTAACCTTGGCCGAGATTGCCGAGCACGGCCATGTGTTGACCCCCGGCCGCTATGTGGGCGCCGAAGAGGTGGAGGAGGACGATGAGGCCTTCGCCGACAAGATGGCTCGCCTAACCAAACAACTCGGCGACCAGATGACCAAGGGGGCCGAGTTGGACCACTTAATTAAGCAAAAGCTGGGGGGGCTGGGATATGCGTTCTGACTGGGCAGAAGTTCAAACTATCGGCGAACTATTGGCCCGCGAAGGCGGTTCAATCAAGACTGGTCCATTCGGGACAGCACTAAAAGCCAGCGAGTATGCTGATGTCGGAGTCCCGCTGATTTCGGTCAGAGAGATCGGTCACGGCACATTTCACATCGACAGAAAAACCCCTCGCATTTGTAACGCTACGTTAGCGCGCCTTCCTGAATACATATTACAAGAGGGCGATATTGTCTTTGCGAGGAAGGGGGGGATCGAACGTTGCGCTTTGATTCGCAAACCACAGTCTGGGTGGTTTCTCGGTTCGGATGGCATTCGACTTCGACCACCAACAGCTTGTGACGCACGATTCATCGCATATTCTCTTCAAACGAACGCGGTGAAAGACTGGCTGGTTCAAAACTCGACAGGTTCAACGATGGCATCGTTGAACCAAGCAACGATTGGACGGTTGCCAATCGCATTACCAGCTATTTGGGAACAAAAAAGGATTGCGGACGTACTTGAGGCGTTCGACGACCGCATCGCCCTGCTGCGCGAGATCAACGCCACATTGGAGGCAATCGCTCAGGCGCTATTCAAGTCGTGGTTTGTTGACTTTGACCCGGTCCATGCCCGTGCTCGTGGCGAGCACCCAGCAGGTATGGCCCCCGAGGTCGCGCCCCTGTTCCCCGACAGCTTCGAAGAGTCCGCTCTCGGCTTGGTGCCGAATGGGTGGCGTTGGCGCACTATGGATGACGTATCGACAGTCGGCATTGGAAAAACACCGCCTCGGAAAGAACCTCAATGGTTCTCCGAAAATCTGGATGATGTTCCTTGGGTGTCGATCAAGGACATGGGCACCGCTGGAGTTTTTATAAATAAGACCAGCGAGTTTTTGACACCTGCGTCAATTGACCGGTTCAACGTCCGAGTGGTGCCAGACAATACCGTTTTGCTCAGCTTCAAACTTACGGTTGGGCGATTGTCCATAACTGATGGTGAAATGGTTACCAATGAGGCGATCGCACACTTCAAGCTAGGTGAAGACTCACCACTATCGAGTGCCTACATATACCTCGCGCTCAGGCAATTCAATTTCGAATCACTCAGCAGTACGTCGTCCATTGCAGAGGCGGTTAATTCAAAGACGGTCAGGGCGATACCAATACTGGTACCATCGCCAAGCCTAGTCGCTATGTTCAACGATCATGCCAACCCAATCTTTGAGCGTATTAAGTTGCTTGAGAAGCAAGCCCAAACCCTTGCCAACTTGCGCGACACCCTGCTACCCCGCCTGATCTCCGGCCAGCTGCGCCTACCAGAGGGCGATGCAATGTTACAGGATGCAGGGATATGACCGAACTTATAGAAAACGTAACACCGTCACGGTCCACCTATTTACTGACGTTCAACCCTAATAATTATCAGAGTGATCGCAATTTATGGGTTAGGGATGGTCAGGATAATCGTTGGGCCTGCCTCTCTACCAAGCCGCAACCTGGGGACAGAGTCTATGTTCTGCGTCTCGGCGAGGAGCGTGGAGGAGTGATCGCTAAAGGTACAGTAACCAAGGGCTGCTTTGAAGACGAGGACTTGCGTAATCCAGGTAAGACTCGCAGCTTTATCGCGTTCCGTGCAGAAGAGACTCGGGTTGATTGTGTCGCAGGCTTGCTGCCCATGGCTGTGCTCGAGAGACTTGGGCAGGGCTTCTTTTGGAGGATTGCAGATGACTCGGGAGTTCTGATACCCACCGATGTGGCGCAGCGGCTTGAACAAGCCTGGGAGGATGGGCGTGGTCAGCATAGCCTTGCACAGTGCGCACGCTGGTATCGGATGCAGTTAGAGTGGCATAACGATAGTTGGAGGCCGCAATACAGTGAGCGCGTTGCGACCTTAGCAGCCATTAAGGCGGGCAAGCAGTTGCTGGATGACGCTATCTTGGATTGGCTTTGGCGTGAAGGAAGTAACGGGGTTTGTACCGTGTCGCCAGGGCATCTATCTACCAAAGAGTACGAACAGAATATTGGGTTATTACGGGAACTGACAGAGTTGATCCTAGAAGACCCAGGGCGTGAGACTTACAACATTGTCTTTGAACGCTGGAGCGAAGCGCAGAAGGAAGGGCGTTTTCGCCAGTGTTCTAGGGCGGTGATACGCCGTGTATTTGCAGCCATAGCCCCCGATCGTTACACCACGCTGGTAAAGGTCGGACACTGTCGCGCACTGCTCAAACGATTTGCCCGCGAATTTGGGACCAAGGCGGTCATGAGCCAAGACTGGATTGATCTCAATCAACATATCAAGGAAGTGATGGATCTGGCGAAGTTGCCTCAGGACCACCCCATTGACAACAACATTCTGGCTTGGTTGCTGTCTAGTCCCATGGATGAGCCCGCCAAGACTAATTCTATCGACGAACCTGCGGCCCCAGCATCAGCAACTAAAACCGTGAATAAGGACCCCGTGATGAACGAGTCCCCGCTTAACCAGATCCTTTTTGGCCCACCCGGCACCGGCAAAACCTACTACACCATCAATAAGGCACTGGCTATTCTGGAACCGGAGTTATTGACTGAACCTGGGGTTACACGAGATGAGCTCAAGGCTGCGTTCGATCGATACCAACAGGCAGGGCAGGTCGCCTTCGTCACTTTCCACCAAAGCTTCAGTTATGAGGAGTTTGTCGAGGGTATTCGGGCTATTACCCGGGATGACGGGGCATTGGAGTATAAGGTTAAGGCTGGGGTGTTTGCCAAGTTATGCGAGCAAGCAAGTCGCGGTGTAACGGCCACCGAGGACTGTTTCGAACAGTCCTTGCGGCTATTGAGGGAACAGACTGAACAGACAGATGACAACCTGCTACTGATGCACACCACCAAAGGCAAGCCATTCAAGGCATGCTACTCCGGAGACAAGACATTCCTTATTTACCCTGCCAGCAATCCAGGTCTGAGTAATGGTTACAGTGCCAACATGGAGCATGTGCGTGCTCTGTACCAGACTGGCGAGAAGGCGGGGTATAACACCTCCTACGTATGGGGAATGCTTGACTACCTCAAGCAGCACTGTCAGTTACCTGCCGAGTACCAAGCACCTCAGCGCGGTGAGCGCAAGCCGTTCGTACTCATTATCGACGAGATCAACCGGGGCAACGTTTCGCGCATCTTCGGTGAGCTGATCACCCTGATAGAACCCAGCAAGCGGGCTGGGGCAAGCGAGGCGCTGACCACTACTCTGCCTTACTCCAAGCGTCCCTTTAGCGTACCGGACAACCTCTACCTTATCGGCACCATGAACACCGCCGACCGCTCGTTGGCTGGACTCGATATCGCGCTGCGTCGCCGTTTTGTGTTTGAAGAGATGCCGCCGAGGGCCGATTTGCTTGATGGCGTGGTCATCGAGGAAGAGGGGCACAAGGTAGACGTAGGTCGCTTGCTGCATACGCTGAACCAGCGAATCGAGGTGCTGCTGGACCGCGACCATTGCCTTGGGCATGCCTACTTTATGCCGCTCAAAGCGGCTTCAAAGCCAACCTTGGCGCAGTTGGGGGACGTCTTCAAGCACCAGATCCTGCCGCTGTTGCAGGAGTACTTCTTTGAGGACTGGCAGCGCATCGCCTGGGTGCTCAATGAGCATCGTAAAAATGAACCTAGCACTATGTTCCTTCACGAGCCCGAGTTCAATATCGAGGCTTTGCTTGGGAAGGTGCCAGTAGGCAAGCAACGCCAGCGTTGGACGGTGAACATCGATGCGTTTGAGAATCCAGCTGCCTACGCCCTGACCATTAAAGGTGACCGGGAGGCTAAGTGAAGGCTCCCATCACGATTCGCGAGTACGACCGACTGGTTGTAAGAGATAAGAGTGGGCCGATTCAGGCACATCCTGATATCGACCGAGTGGATTTTGATTGGCTCTGTCAGTTGAGTCAGCGTTATAAGGTCACCCATGCTCCTGCTCTGACACAGGTGGAAGATAGCCGGACCTTGCAACTGGACAACTACGTGGGGGTGATAGAGACCCCCACCGGGCAGGTTATCGAGATCCTGCCCAAGACCGCCAATGAGGGTGACCCACCCGAGCATGGCCGAGAGTTGATCCGCCGGATGCTGGAGCGAGCCCTGGATCTGCCACCCCGTGAAACGGCGGAGGCGTCGTTGGATCACTTTGATATGCCGCTCAACGAGTGGGTTATCGCGCGCTTTCTGGCCGAGCTCGATCAGCTGGTCAAACGCGGCGTGCGCAGTGACTATCAGCGCCTTGAGGCGACCGAGCCATTCTTGCGTGGTCAGCTGGATGTCGCCCGGCAGATGCGCCAGCCACCGGGCCGGGGCCACCACTTTGCGTTACGTTACGACCTCTTCTTGCCCGACCGGGCCGAGAACCGGCTGCTCAAGCGGGCGCTGGAGACCGTCGCCAATGCGACTCAGCACCCGGACAACTGGCGGTTGGCACAGGAGCTGCGCCACTTGCTGGTGGATGTGCCTGCCAGCCGCGACGTGGAAGGGGATTTCAGACTGTGGCGACATGACCGCTTGATGGCTCACTATCAAGGGGTTCGGCCGTGGTGCGAGCTCATCCTCTATCGTGCCATGCCGAGTGCCCTGAATGGTGAGTGGCGCGGCATCAGCCTACTGTTCCCCATGGAGAAGCTGTTCGAGCGCTATGTAGAGTCGTGCCTGCGTGAAGAGCTGTTGCCCGATGCCAACCTCAAGGCCCAGGTGGCCAGTCAGTACCTTTGCACCCAGCAAGGCAAGCAGATGTTCCGGTTACAGCCGGACCTCTTGTTGCAGCACGGCAACAAGCGTTGGGTGATGGATGTGAAGTGGAAGCGGCTCGATAGCAGCGACCGTGACGGCAAGTACGGCATCAGCCAGGGTGACCTCTACCAGCTGTTCGCTTATGGCCACAAGTACCTGACCGAGCAAGATGATGGTCATCTGGTATTGATTTATCCATCATGGAGCCAGCTCAAAGTTCCACTCGAACCTTTTTGTTATGATGCCCGCCTGACGTTGTGGGTCTTGCCGTTTGATTTGGCTGCCAGTTCGTCCCATCGGCTGATATTGCCATGCCAGCCGGGGGCAGATTCTGCGTGTGAACTGCGCTTGCCACTGAGGCCCACCGAGCCCGCCTGACGGGCGTTTCTCCCTGTTGATGAGTGATGGTGCATGACCGAAGATCAGTTGGAACAAGAGGTGCTGGGGTGGTTGGCCGAGGTGGGCTATCGCGTGGTGTGTGGCTACGATGTGGCCCCCGATTCTGATAAGCCGTGGCGTGCGAACTTCAATCAGGTGCTGTTGCTTGACCAGTTGAGAGGCGCGATAGCACGCCTCAATCCGTCTGTGCCGATGGTAGCGCGTGAAGACGCGCTGGCGCAGGTGGTCAATCTCGATACCCCGGCGCAGCTGTCGGCCAACCGGGCGTTTCACCGCCTGCTGGTGAATGGGGTGCCAGTCCAGTACCAGCGGGATGGCGAGACGGTGGGGGACTTTGTCCGCCTCGTTGACTTCGAGAACCCCGCCGCCAACGAGTGGCTGGCCATCAACCAGTTCACAATCAAGGGGCCCAAACACACCCGACGCCCTGACATCATCCTCTTCGTCAACGGGTTGCCGCTGGTTGTGCTGGAGCTCAAGAACCCGGCCGATGTGCATGCCGACATCTGGAAGGCATTCGACCAACTGCAGACCTACAAGGAGCAGATCCCCGACCTGTTCCAGTACAACGAGATCATGATTGCCTCCGATGGTAGCGAGGCGCGGATGGGATCGCTGTCTGCGGATGCCGAACGCTTTATGCAGTGGCGCACTGTGGATGGGGTCAACCTCGACCCCTACGGTGAGTTTGGCGAGCTGGAGACCATGGTGCGCGGCATTCTGTCCCCGGCCATGTTGCTCGATTACCTGCGCTTCTTCGTGCTGTTTGAAGACGACGGCCGGTTGGTCAAGAAGATCGCCGGTTACCATCAGTTCCATGCGGTCAGGGCGGCCATCGAGCAGGTGGTGCTCGCATCGCGTCCAGACGGCAGCCACAAGGGCGGGGTGGTGTGGCATACCCAGGGTAGTGGCAAGAGCATCACCATGACCTGCTTTGCGGCGCGAGTGATGCGAGACGCCGCGATGGAGAACCCGACCATCGTCGTCATCACTGACCGCAATGACCTTGATGGTCAGCTCTTCGGGGTCTTCTCACTCTCGCAAGATCTGCTGCGCGAGCAGCCGGTGCAAGTGAGTACGCGAGGTGACCTGCGTGACAAGCTTGGCAACAGACCCTCTGGTGGCATCGTGTTCACGACCTGCGTATTCCGGCGAAGTTGAACAGCCATTCCGGCCAACGTGAACACCCTGATCCTTAACGCGCTCACGTCACCCCG